>CAZBMH010000138.1:0-5905 GCA_964492685.1 uncultured Micropruina sp. | reverse complement strand
CGGCCCCGGCGAGACCAAGATCGAGACCGACCGCCGCCGGATCCGCACCCGGATCTCGGTGCTGCGGCGCAAGCTGAAAGTGATGGAGGAGGTCCGCTCCACCAAACGCCAGGAGCGGCAGCGCCACCAGGTCCCCTCCGTGGCCATCGTCGGCTACACCAACGCCGGCAAGTCATCGCTGCTCAACCGGCTCACCGGTGCCGGCGTCCTCGTGGAGGACGCCCTGTTCGCCACCCTCGACCCGACGACTCGCCGCAGCGAGACCACCGACGGCCGGGTGTTCACGCTGACCGATACCGTCGGCTTCGTCCGCCACCTGCCCCACGACCTGGTGGAGGCATTCCGCTCCACGCTGGAGGAGTCGGCGCTGGCCGACTTGCTGCTGCACGTGGTCGACGCGTCCGACCCGGACCCGCTGGGTCAGGTGCGGGCCGTCCGCGAGGTGCTGGCGGAGATCGGCGCGGCCGAGGTGCCCGAGCAACTGGTGCTCAACAAGATCGATCGCGCCCACCCGGACGCGCTGACGACGCTGCGGACGTCCTTCCCGGACGCGATCTTCGTCAGCGCCCGCACCGGCGAGGGGCTGGCCGCGCTGAGCGCCCGCGTCGAGGAGCGGCTGCCCCGCCCCGAGGTGGAACTCCGCGTGCTGCTGCCCTGGGACCGCGGCGACCTGGTCGACAAGATCCATCGCGCCGGCGAGCTGGTCTCCCTCGATCACGTGCCCGAGGGGACGAGGGTCGTGGCGAGGGTGCACGCCGGGCTGGCTGGCGAGCTGGCTCCCTACGCGGAGGCCTGACCGGGCGGGCCGTCGGTCAGGGCTGCCGCCCGGGCCAGGTCCAGGTAACGCTCGCGGTGGGCTGCGGGGACGACCACCCATTGCCGCATCGGGCGTCCGTGCATCGGGTCGAACAGCGCCGCGCCCTCCAGGGCCAGCGCCTCGTCCAGAGCGGTGCCGCTCAGCTTGAAGATGAGCTGGTCGCCGGTCGTGCCGATGAACGCCTTCCCCGCGGAGTAGCGAACCGACGGCATCCCGAACATGCTCGCGGCCACCACGGGCAAGCCGGATGACAGGTCGTCGACGATGGCCCGAACGGCCGCGAGGGCGGCGTCGGTGGCCTTGGGGACGGCGTGGCTCGGCATGGGGCAAGTATGGGCCATCCGCCCTCGGCGGGTAGGTTGGGCCGGTGTCCGATGACCCCGACCTCGCCGCGGCGATCCTCCAGGCCGCCGTCGAGCAGATCGGCGGCGCGGTGCGGACCGGCCAGGTGGAGATGGCGCAGGCGGTGGCCGAGACGCTGCCCGGCGGGGAGCACACGCTGATCCAGGCCGGCACCGGCACCGGGAAGTCGCTCGGCTACCTGGCGCCCGCGGTCGCGCACCTGCTCGAGCACCCGCAGCAGCGGGTCGTGGTGGCCACGGCCACCCTGGCGCTGCAGGCGCAGCTGGCCACCCGGGACATCCCCACCGTGCTGGCGGCGGCCAAGTCGGTGACCGGCCGCACCCTCACCCACGCCATCCTCAAGGGCCGGACGAATTACGTCTGCCTGTACCGCGTCCGCGACCAGCTGGGCCTCGAGCAGGAGTCGCTGCTGGGCGGCAGCGAGGTCGTCGAGGCGTTGAAGTCCACCGCCGCCGACGCCGCCTCGAAGCTGGGCGCCGAGGTGGTGGCGCTGCGCGAGTGGGCCGTCGAGCAGGCGGAGGCGCGTGCCGAGGGGGACCGGGACGACGCCCCGAGCCACACCGCGGCCGGGTGGGCGCAGGTCTCCATCCCCGTCCGGGAGTGCCTGGGGGCGCAGCGCTGCCCCTACGGCGTCGAGTGCTTCGTCGAGCGCTCCCGCGAGCGGGCGCGGGGTGCCCAGCTGGTGGTCACCAACCATGCGCTGCTCGCGATCGACGCGATGCACGGCAACACGGCCCTGCCCGAGTACGACGCGGCGATCATCGACGAGGCCCACGAGCTGGTGGCCCGGGTCACCGGCGCGGCCTCGCACGAACTGAGCCCGCAGCACGTCGAGCGGGTGGCCAAGCGGTGCCTCCCGTGGCTGGAGGACCAGCTCGCCCTCGACTTCCTGGAGGCCGCCGACGCGCTGCGCGGCGCCCTCGAGTCGGTGGAGCCGGGGCGGATCGAGGACGACGCGGGGGCGGTGGGCGAGGCCTTCCGGCTGGTCCGCGACGTCGCGCGGCGGGTGGCCTCGGCGCTGACCTCGGACAAGGACGAGGACAACGAGCGGCGCCAGGCCGCGGCGGCGGCCAAGGAGATCTTCGACATCGCCGAGATCATGGCGACGTTCTCGCCGCGCGACGTGATCTGGATCTCCGAGCGCGAGTTCTTCGGGCGCCAGGCCGTGCAGGCCCCGCTGTCGGTGGCCGGCCTGATGCGGGAACGGATCTTCGCCGAGCGGCCGGCCGTGCTCACCTCCGCCACGCTGCGCGTGGGCGGCGACTTCCAGGCGGTGGCCTCCTCGGTGGGGCTGGCCGGCGCGGAACCGCTGCCCTGGCGGGGGCTGGACGTGGGGTCGCCCTTCGACTATCGCCGCCAGGGCATCCTCTATGTCGCCAAGCAGCTGCCCGCCCCCGGTCGCGACGGCATCTCGCCGGAGGCCCTGGCCGAGGTGGCCGAGCTCGTGTGGGCGGCCGGCGGGCGCACCCTGGGCCTGTTCGCGTCCCAGCGCGCCGCGGAGGCGGCGGCCGTGTACTGCCGCAAGGAACTGCCGGCGCTGGAGATCCTGTGCCAGGGGGACGCGCAGCTCAGCGAGCTGACCCGCCGTTTCGTGGCCGATCCAGCCTCGTCGCTGTTCGGGACGCTCTCGCTGTGGCAGGGGATCGACGTGCCGGGGGAGACCTGCGAGCTGGTGATCATCGACAAGATCCCGTTCCCGCGCCCGGACGAGCCGCTGCAGCAGGCCCGGCAGCGGGCCGTGGCCGAGGCGGGCGGGAACGGCTTCATGGCCGTGGCCGCGACCCAGGCCGGCCTGCTGCTCGCCCAGGGCGCCGGTCGGTTGATTCGGCGGTTGGACGATCGGGGGGTGGTGGCGGTGCTTGACCCGCGGCTGATCACGGCCCGCTACGGCAGCTTCCTGCGGGCCTCGCTGCCCGACTTCTGGCCGACCACCGACCGCGAGGTGGCCATCGCCGCGCTGCGGCGGCTCGCGGAACGCCGCTCAGCCGCGGAGTGACTCGAAGTCGGCGCGGGCCTCGTCCGGGATCCGCACGATCTTGCTGCGGCTCGTGGCGCCGCTGACCAGCCACACCTCGCGCCGGGGCACGCCCAGCGCCTTCGCCAACGCGGCCAGCGCGGCCTCGGTCGCCCGGCCGTCGACCGCCGGCGCCGCCACCGCGACGATGAGGGAGTCGTCGCCGTAGCGGCCCGCGACCTGTGCCCGCCCGGCGCCGGGCTTCACCCGGATGCTGATGTTGATGGCCGGCTCACACCCGCCGCAGGACGGCCACGACCTTGCCCAGGATGGACGCCTCGTTGCCGTCGATGGGGGAGTAGGCGGCGTTGTGCGGCAGCAGCCACACCTGGCCCGGGGTGCGCTTGAACGTCTTCACCGTGGCCTCGTCGCCCAGCAGGGCGGCCACGATGTCGCCGTTCTCGGCGGTCTGCTGCTGGCGGATCACGACGAAGTCACCGTCGCAGATCGCCGCGTCGATCATCGAGTCGCCCTTGACCTCCAGCAGGAAGAGGGTGCCTTCGCCGACGAGTTGCTTGGGCAGCGGGAACACGTCCTCCACCCGCTCCTCGGCCAGGATCGGCCCGCCGGCGGCGATGCGGCCCACCACGGGCACGTTCACGGCCTCGGGGAAGCTGTCGCGGATGCCGGTCTCGTCCAGCTCGGCCACCGGCTCCGGCGGGGCCTCGGCCTGCATCGACTCGGGCAGGCGGACCTCCAGCGCCCGGGGGCGATGGGGGTCGCGGCGCAGGAAGCCCTTGGCCTCCAGCGCCCGCAGCTGATGGGCGACGCTCGAGGGCGAGGCGAGGCCGGCCGCCTCCCCGATCTCCCGCACGGTGGGCGGGTAGCCGCGGGTGCGGATCGCCTCCTGGATCAGCTGCAGGATCCGGCGCTGGCGCAGGGTCAGCCCCTCGGTGTCGGCCGCGCTGTCGGGAAAGGCGGCGACCTTCTTGGCGAGGTGCTCGCGGACCTCCGCGTTCGAGGGACGCCCGACGCCGAGCTTGGGCAGCTTCTTCGGGGGCCGGCCGCGGCGCTTGGGGGGTTGGGCCTGAGTGTCATTCGCCATGCCCTCACGCTAGGCCCTGCCCTGCGTCGAATCAAACATTTGTTCGACGTGTCGCGCGATTGCCCCGCGGTGCCCGACCGGTGGCGGCGTGAAAACTGTCAGACCCCCCTGATGGACTGTCCCTGTCGCCGATCGACACGCGAACAAATGTACGAATGATGCTTGCGCGGATGTCTCGGGGGCGCTAGAAATAGATCGAACACCTGTTCGAGTAAGGAGTGGCGAGATGAGTGCACTGGCGATTGATGAGGTTCTCCGGGCGACCCCGGTGCCGCTGGTGTCTGCGCCGCGCCCCGCTCGTTTCGAGCGCGAGTCGGGTCACCTGGCCCTGGTTCCGCCCCGCGGGTCCTTGTCGGCGATCAGCGCGCCGGCGGCCGTCGTCCCGGGCGCGCTGCAGCTGACCGAGCGGGGGATCGCCGTCATCGTTGTGGCCTTCTTGTCGCTGTTCTTGGTGGCCGCTGTCGTCGCGGTGAGCGCCTTCCTGGCGGTCCCGAACGAGCCCCTCGTGGGCGCGAAGGCCGCCGCGGTGCAGGTGTCGCAGGGCTGAAGGCGAGCCTGGGCGAGGTGTAGGCGGCGACACGCCGCTGATTCCTTGCGTTGTGGTCGAGAGAGGGCTTAGCCTCTACATCTAGTAGTTACAGCCGTGTGGTTCCTCCACAGGTTGTGGTTCCTTCCACAGGTTTGTTCACATCTTCCGCACAGCCCCCTCCACCGGGCCGCGCGCCACCCGGACGAAAGGGGTCGACATGTACTGCCCGTACTGCCGCCACCAGGACTCCCGAGTCCTCGACTCGCGCGTGGCCGAGGACGGCGGCAGCATTCGGCGTCGGCGCCAGTGCCAGCGCTGCGAGCGCCGCTTCACGACCCTCGAGCAGATGCAACTGGTCGTGGTCAAGCGCTCCGGTGTGGTCGAGCCGTTCTCCCGCGAGAAGGTCATCAGCGGCGTCCGTAAGGCCTGCAAGGGTCGCCCGGTGTCCGAGGCCGACCTCGGTCGGCTGGGGCAGCAGGTCGAGGAGACGCTGCGCGCCTCCGGTCAGGCGGAGATCCCCGCCGACGAGGTCGGCGTCGCCATCCTGAGGCCGCTGATGGCCCTGGACGCGGTCGCCTACCTGCGCTTCGCATCCGTCTACAAGCACTACCAATCGGTCGAGGATTTCGAGACCGAGATTCGCCAGCTGCGCGACGTCACCGTCGCCGTCGGCTGAGCCAACCCACCCATCAGGCACGACAGAGGAAGGCAGCACAATGACCGAAACGGCCCGCGCACCCCGAAGCAAAGGCAGCCGTAAGCCCGGCCTGACCATCGAGCGCGTGTTCACCACCGAGGGTGTCCACCCCTACGACCAGGTCACCTGGGAGTCGCGCGACGTCGTCCAGACCAACTGGAAGACCGGCGAGAACGTCTTCGAGCAGCGCGGCGTCGAGTTCCCCGACTTCTGGAGCGTCAACGCCTCCACGATCGTCACCACCAAGTACTTCCGGGGCGCGCAGGGCACCGATCAGCGGGAGCGCAGCCTGAAGGCGCTCATCGATCGGGTGGTGGATCGCTACCGCCGGGCCGGCGAGGACAACGGCTACTTCGCCACCCCCGAGGACGCCGTGATCTTCGATCACGAGCTCACCTGGATGCTGCTGCACCAGTACTTCAGCTTCAACTCCCCGGTGT
>CAZBMH010000137.1:0-5990 GCA_964492685.1 uncultured Micropruina sp. | reverse complement strand
GCCCTAGAGGCGGTCCTACGCCTGACCCCTCGAGGGCACCTACGCGCTCGCGGCGCTCGGTACCTGGATGCTGACCGTCTCGTTCCAGTCGCTGAGCTCGAGGGAGGCGTCGAACGTGAAGCTGCCCTCGGGCACGGAGCCCGTCACGCGTGACGTCACGTGCTCGAGGGTCCCCTGGGACGTGGTCCCGAAGGAGACAGTGAGGGAAAGGTCGGCATCGGCGAGCTCCCGGGAGCTCGCGCCCGACAGGTCCGCACCCAGCTCGGCGAGCGTCGCAGGGTCCGTCGGGACGTTGCACTGCACCTCCGACCCGCCACCCGGCGACGACGACATGGAGATCGGCTGGCACTTCTGCAGGACGTTGACGAGCTGGGTCGGATCGCCGGCGGTCCCC
Organism: uncultured Micropruina sp.; assembly: GCA_964492685.1. Lineage (GTDB taxonomy): Bacteria > Actinomycetota > Actinomycetes > Propionibacteriales > Propionibacteriaceae > Micropruina. Next base: position 5,596 of record CAZBMH010000137.1, on the reverse strand, counting down.
TGGACCGCCTCGCTGAGCTGGGTGCTCCAGGCACCGCTGCCGATTCGCGTGTAGGCGTTCCCATCCGCGACCACCACCTCGATGCCCTGGGACAGGTCGCCGAGTTGGGATCCGCCCAGGCTGCCGAGGGACTGCAGGATGTCGGCGTCGAACCCCACCGGCATGTAGGTAGCGTGCGAGCGATCGTTGGTCAGGTCGCTCTCACCATCGAGGTCGCTCCCGCCGCTCATCGTGCCACCGCTCGTGGTGAACTCGTATCGGCTGGTCAGGTGGAAGGCCACGGACGTGGCCGCCCGGGATTCCTTCACGGCCTGCTCGAGCACGGCGATGGCGGCCGCCTTCGATCCGCCGCCGGGGGACCCCGTCCCCAACCTGGAGCCTCCCGAGGTGGCGGCGTAGGCGACGCCGCCCACCAGGGCGATGCCTCCGACGGCAGCAGCGATCGGGACCCAGGCCCGGCGTCCCGAGGGCGGCGCGCTCGAGGGCTTGGGCGGCTCGGGCGCGCCAAGGTCTGATGGGGCCACCACGACGACCTGGGCCGCTCCGCAGGCGGGGCAGAACGGCCCGAGAGGAACGAGTTCGGCGGAACAGGACCAGCATCGGGGATGCGCGGGTTCCCTCGGCACCTGAGGCGCCATGACCGGCGAGCCACAGCAGCCGCAGAAGTTCGCCGCGTCAGGCATCCACGCGCCACAGGTCTGGCAGGCCACGTCCCACGCTCCGCCCATCGATCCCCCTCGACGCCGAGCAGGCTAGCTCAGCGCTGGGGGCGGTTGCAGCGTTCGCAGGCGGCGTTCCCCCACCCAGCGCGGGCGGGCACCAGCGGGTTCCCCCTCGCCATTCCCCCGACGAGTACTGTGTGGGCATCCGAGCCCCCGTTTGGGGCTCTTCGCGATGCAACGAGGGGACGGCGATGGGGGAGTTCTGCACGGGTTGTGGGAGGCCCCGAACAGCCTCCGCGTTCTGCACCAACTGCGGCCGGCCCTTCCCGCAGACGCCCCACCAGGGGGCGCCGGGGGGCGTCGCTGGGCCCCCCAACATGACGCCACCTCCGCCGGGGGGTCCGACGTCGGCACCCACCGCCCCCGTGCCCGTCCATGTGCCGATGCCGACCCCGGTCCCGACAGGCCCTCCTGCGGGCCCACCGCCCAGTGGTGGCCGCTCCAGGCGCGGGCCATGGGTGGCTGCCCTGCTCGTCGTGGCACTCCTGGGCGTCCTGGCGGCGGTCGGGTGGTTCGTCGTCCTCCCACTGGTCTCCTCGGATGCCGACAGCGCGGCGAGCGCCGCCGCGCCCGCCTCAGCGAGCCCGACGGCGCAGGGCTCAGCCGATCCGGCTGCCAGCCGCTCACCGGACTCCGGGGCCAGCCCGGGTGCCGAGCCCAGCGGCGCCGCCTCCGCGTCGCCGGCCGCACCGGTCCGGTTCAAGGCGACGACGTCGATCCCCGTCGGCCGCAAGGTGCACAACGTGCTCCTGTCCCAGGACGGAAGTCGGCTGTTCGTGACTGAGCAAGGAGCGAACCGGGTCGTGGTGATCAACACGAGCACGCAGAACATCGTCCGTCGATTGAAGACGGGAGCGACGCCCAACAGCGTCGCCGCCTCCCCCGACGGGCAGCGAGTGTTCGTGGCCCGGTCGGGCGCCGACTCGGTACGGGCCTTCGACCTGGTCGCGGGGGACTACGAGGACATCCGGGTGGGCAAGGGAGCCTCGAGCCTGGAGGTCTCCCCCGATGGCCGATACCTCTACGTGGCGATGAACGACGATCGAGTCATCGCCAAGGTGGACCTCGACAGCAACCGGGTCCAGTCGCGCATCCCGGTTGACGCGGCGCCCAGCAGCATCCGCAGGACGCCTGACGGCAAGTACCTCGTGGCGTCCAACTCGAGGGCGGACAGCGTCACGATGATCGACCTCGAGAGCGAGCGGGTCGCCCGAGAGATCGAGGTGGGCAAGGGCCCCAGGCGGGCCCGCGTCTCGAAGGACGGGACCATGGCCGTGACCGCCAACAACGAGGACGGAACCGTGTCGATCGTCGACCTCGGTTCCGCTGCGGAGGTGGCTCGCGTGCGGGTCGGTGGCTCCCCCCGCGCCGCGGAGTTCACCCCGGATGGTCGCAGCATCCTGGTCGTCGACGATGCCGAGGACACCCTGTCGGTCATCGACGTCGCGTCCAGGAAGATCACCCAGACCCTCCCATCGGGAGCGGCGCCCGTCGGACTGGTGGTGCACCCGGACGGGCGCACGGCCTACATCGCCAACGAGGCCAGCGGGAAGGTGACGGTCCTGGAGGGATCCTGAGTGGCGATCGGCGCGTCCACCCGGTTACCCGGCTGATCGACCTCGTCGCCATCAGGCTCCGGTACTGTCCCGGGCATGGGGGAACGCACTCGCCTGCTCGTGGGAACCACGGCCCTGGCTGGAGGCCTCGCCGCGGTGGCGCTCGGGGTCGTCGTCGCAGGCGCCGGGTCCCCGGATCCACAGCCATCGACCAGCGCGTCATCCCAGTCCCCATCTGTGGGAGTGGGTGGCAGCCAGGCGATGCAGGACCCGACGCTGCACGTCGAGCGACTGATCCTCACCCCCGCGACCGACCCCGCGACATCGCAGACGATCACCTGGTCGCAGCCGGTCAGCGACGGGGTCCCATCGCTGACCTTCGCCGCGCAGGGTGACCCCCCGACCTCGGTGCGATCCGTCCGGCGACCGGCGACCTCGGTCCCTTTCAGTGGGACTGCCGAGCCCCGGTACACCGCCACGCTGGTCGGGCTTCGCCCCGCAACGACGTACACGTACTGGATCTCGGGGTCGCCAGGCGTGTCTGAGCAGCACCGCTTCACCACGGCATCCCGAGGGATACCGCCGGCGGGCTGGCGCTTCCTGGCGTTCGGCGACACCCAGATCGAGAACGCCACCACGGTGAAGCGGATCATCGATGCAGCCAGCAGCGACGTCCCCGATGCTGCCCTCGCGGTCCAGGTGGGCGATGTCGTGAACGAACCGACGGATGACGACCAGTGGCGCGACATGTTCCTGGCCTTCGGCGACCTGGCCCCGACCCGCAACTGGCTGGTGTCGATCGGCAACCATGAGCAGTGCGTCCTCATCGACTGCGAGTCCAACGACGCCGAGGCCTTCCGCTCCTACTTCAACTGGCCGGACAACGGCCTTCCGAACCAGGGGCCGACGTGGTACTCGGTCGACTACCAGGGAGTCCGGTTCGTGGTCCTGGATCCCTTCGGCGGGGATTTCGACGAACAGACCGAGTTCCTCAAGCAGCGGCTTGCAGCGAACCCCAACCCATGGACGGTCGTCGTGGAGCACGCTCCGCCGTACGCGCCCAGGCCGAAGCGCCCGAACCCTGATGTGCGTGAGCGCTGGGGATCGCTGATCGAGCGGTACGACGTCGACCTCGTGCTCAGCGGCCACGACCACTCGTACGCTCGCGGTTCGCTGAAGCCGAACGGCCCGGTCTACGTGGTGTCGGTTTCGGGGCCCAAGTTCTACCCGACCTCCAAGGACGACTGGGTGGGCAATGGGGCAGACCTGGCGGCTGCCGCCGCACGCACCCCCACCTACCAGGTGATCACCGTCGACGAGCAGCAGATGCACTATCGGGCCGTCGTGGTGGACGCCGCGGGGGATCTGCCCCCCACCGGCCCCGGCGACGGCGAGGTCCTCGACGAGTTCACCATCCGCAAGGGTTCGGGCGGCAAGCAGGTCTCCAGCCCGGAACGCTCGGGCGTCGCCGCCAGCTGAGGCATGGCGTCCTCGCGCCCCGATTCGCAGGGTGTGAGCCGACGGTAGCCGTTGGGCCTCCTGCCTCCGGAAACGGCCGGCAAGTAGATTTCGCACCGGTGCCGCAGCAGCGCACGACCCTGCCGCACCGGACGTCGATGGGGGGCAGACACACCATGAGCGAGACGGATCCCGGTCAGGTCCGGCCACTGTCGCGCCGCACCCTGCTCACCGCAGCGGCGGCCGGGCTGTTGGCCGCCTGCACACCCAACACCCCGGGTGAGTCCGCCGCCGAGAGCGGTCCAGCACCGCGACACACCGCCCCGACGCCGACCCCCTCGCCACGCGTCTCCAAGCTCAGCGTCGCGATCATCGGGGCGGGCGGCCATGGCAGCAAGCTGGCCAGGCGGCTGGCTCGCGACAAGCGAGTGCGTGTGGCAGTCGTCTGCGACCCGGACGCTGACCGGGCGAATGCCCTCGCCGACCACCTTGAGCGCGCGAATCGGCCGCGGCCCACGGTCCGGGCCGACCTCCACCAGGTCCTCGGGGACGGGACCATCGACGCGGTGGTCGTCGCCACCCCCCATCATTGGCACGCCCTGGCTGCGATCTGGGCGATGCAGGCAGGCAAGCACGTCTACCTGGAGAAGCCGGCCACGCATGCCCTGCTCGAGGGGCCCGCACTGCTCGGCCAGTGGCGGGGCTCCGGGCTCGTGGTCGAGGTCGGCACGCAACGGCGGTCCCACCCGGGGCTGCAGGAGGCGATCGCGGCCCTGCAGTCGGGTGCGATCGGCGATGTCCAGCATGCGCGCTGCTACTCCTGGAAGCGCCGGCCGCCGATCGGGCCCCGCGTCCACGGGAGCTGGCCGGCCTCGTTGGATGCGAGCCTGTGGTTCGGTCCCCGCGAGATCAAGCGCCCCACCCGCCAGCGCTTCCACTACGACTGGCACTGGTTCCCCGACTACGGCAACGGCGGGCTGGGCAACAACGGGGTGCACCGCCTCGACGTGGCTCGGTGGGGGCTGCGGCTGCCGTCGCACGGTGACAGCGTCGTGAGCCTCGGGGCGCGACTGGGCCCGCCAGACGCCGGCCTCACCCCGAACACGGCCTTCACCATCACCAGCTTCGGCGAACGCAGCGTCGCGCACGACCTGCGCGGCCTGCCGACCTCGCCTGACCGTGAGCTCGACCGCCCGGTGATCCCTGGGGACGAGGTCGCCTTCGTGGGCGATGGGGCGTCGATCGTGGTGAATCGCACGGGTGGGCGGCTCGTAGACGAGGACGGTCACGTGGCTGATCGATTCGGGCAGGACGCGCAGGACGTCGACCCCATCGCCCGTCACCTGCGCGGCTTCGTGGCTGCCTGCCTCGCCGGGGATCCTGCGGCGGTGGCGGTCGGGCTGGAGGAGGGCGTCGCGGCCGCTGACATGTGCCATGCACCGGCCGCCGCCCACGCCTCGGTGAGCTCCCCGGTCAAGGTCGACGTCGAGCGGGTCCGCGATGACGCCAAGAGGGCTTCCGGCCGCGGCATCGACGCGGCTGTCGTCTCCTTCCTGGCGCACGTCCGAGATGCAGGTGGCATGGCCGACATGGCCTACACCGGGATCCGCCAGTGGACGGGCGACGGGGTTGCAGGAGCCGCCGAGTCGTTCGAGTACCGGCGGGGCTTCGAACTCTCGAGCAGTGCATGGGCGGGGGCGACGCGTCAGTCCTGATGGGGACTGGTCCCGGCCGGGTCCAGCAGCGACCTTCCGGTACCTTTCGACCCGTTGGCCGGTTCCGGTCATTCGCGGGAGCAGGTGTCGTCCCGCGGATCACAGCACGTCCGGCTCTGTCGGGTTCGACGGGCGAAGTGACTGC
>CAZBMH010000136.1:0-6123 GCA_964492685.1 uncultured Micropruina sp. | reverse complement strand
CCCCACTCGGCCAGCAGGAACTTCAGCCGGGCCTTGTTGCGCAGCCGGCGGTAGCCGTAGTCGCGGAAGATGCGGATGACGCCGTACCAGACCTCCGCGGCCTCCTCGGCTCGGACGAAGGCGCCCAGCCGCTCGGCGAGCCGCGGCGACACCGACAACCCGCCGCCGACCCACAGGTCGTAGCCGGGACCGAGCTCGGGGTGGACGACGCCGACCAGCGAGATGTCGTTGATCTCGTGGACCACGTCCAGGCTCGGGTGGCCGGTCACCGCGCTCTTGAACTTGCGGGGCAGGTTGGCCAGTTCCGGCAGCCCGATGTACTTCTCGACGATCTCGTTGATGACGGGCGTGGGATCGATGATCTCGTCCGCGGCGATGCCCGCGACCGGCGAGCCGAGGATCACCCGCGGGGTGTCGCCGCAGGCCTCGGTGGTGTGCATCCCGGCCGCCTCCAGTCGCCGCCAGATCTCGGGGACGTCCTCGACGCGGATCCAGTGGAGCTGGATGTTCTGCCGATCGGAGATGTCGGCGGTGTCGCGGGCGAACTCGGTGGAGATGGTGGCGATGACCCGCAGCTGGTCGGTGGTGACCGCGCCGCCGTCGAGGCGCACCCGCAGCATGAAGTACTCGTCGCTCAGCTCGTCGGGGCCGAGCGAGGCGGTGCGGCTGCCGGAGATGTCCTGGCGGCGCTGGGTGTAGAGCCCCCACCAGCGGAAACGCCCGTGCAGGTCGTCGGTGGGGATGGAGCCGAACCCGTCGCGGGAGTACACGGTCTCGATGCGCTCGCGCACCGACAGCGGGTCACCCTCGGCCTTGAAGACCTCGTTGGGGTTCAGCGGCGCGTGGCCGTCGACGAGCCACTGTCCGTTGCTGCGCCCCTCGCGGGGCGGCCGAACCCGCTCGGGCTGCTGGGTGTTGGTCATCAGGGTCCTTGGATGCTGGTGGGCCACCGCACCGGACACGCGCGCCGGACGAGTGGCCCGGGTGGATCACGGGCGCGTCAACAACCGCAACACATCGGGGCGCTCAGCACGCGCAGCAGGTCCGTGTGACGGCGGGTCACCAGAGCTGGGTGCGTAACGACCATGCTGGGACGGTAGTGGAGTGGCGTCCGGAGGCCCGCATGGGGCTGCTATTCGTCATACCATTTCGGCCCTGGTGGATCGGCTCCCGCGGCGGGGTCGGTCAGTCGGCCGCCAGGTCGATCGTGAGCCCGGCGGCCAGCACCGTCGCCGGTGGAGGTGCCGCCGACCACTCCAGGGCGTCGAAGGGGCACTCCTCGATGCAGATCCCGCAGAGCAGGCACAGGCCGTAGTCGATGGAGAACGCGTCCAGGACGTTGTGCGTCCGCTCGCGGGCACCCGCGGGCAGGCCGGGCACCGGCTCGGGGTGGCTCTCCAGGTGGATGCACCAGGTAGGGCACTCCCGGACGCAGATCATGCAGGAGGTGCAGGCCGCCGGGATCAGCGCGATGCTCGCGTGGCCGCTCATCGCCGCCTCCGGACCCGGGCGCCGTCGACCGACGCGGCGACCTCGTCCGGGTCCGCCGCCTCGCCGCGGCGATCCCCCCATACGTCGGGATCCGGCACCCCGGCGGGGACGAGCCGGCGCGCGCCGCCGCCGGTGGCACCCCCCGGCTCCTTCGCGCCGGGCCACGGCCGACCAGCGCGGGCGCCCGACACCTCGTCCTTGCGCAGCGGCGGGCCCTCGAACGAGGCGGCCAGCAGCAGCGGCCGGGGGTCGCCGCCGCGGAACTCGATGCCGAACGACTCGGCGGTCTCGCGCTCGTGCCAGGCGGCGCCTGCGAAGACCGAAGCCACGCTGTCGAGCGCCGCCGCCTCGCGCGGGATCAGGGTGTCGACGCGCAGCCCGCCGCCGTCCGCGGCACGCAGCCGGCAGATCACCCGCAGCGACGGCTCGCGGCCTATCTCGTCCACCGCCGACAGCCAGTCGAAGTGGTCCCAGCCGTGCGCCCGCGCGCCCTCGATCGCCGCCCGCCAGGCGTCGGGCCCGACCCTGCGGAGTTCGTCGCTCATAGCGCCGCCAGGGCTTCGGTGAGGGCCCCCGGCGCGGGCGGGCAGCCGGGGACGTAGACGTCGACCGCGACCAGCTGGTCCACCCCCTTGGTGACCACGGGGGAGTCCCAGTAGGGGCCGCCGGCGCACGCGCACGCGCCGAACGACACGACCCGGGCCGGCCGGGGCTGGTCGTCGATGATCTGGCGGACGAGGGGCGCGACGGCATCGGTGACGGTGCCCGCCACGACCACCGCGATCGTGGCCCCCGGCGCGGGCTCGGCGACCGAACTGCGTCCCATCGCGGCGGCCTCGAACTCGACCACGCAGCAGGCCAGGCCGATGTCGGCCACGGCCAGCCGACCGTCGCCGAACCAGTCCCAGTAGCGAGCCATGAGGGGGAGACTACGCTAGGCGCCCAGGGCAGGCGGGCGCGAAGGGCGGGGTTGGCGGTGAGCCGATGATCGACGACGAGGTGCATCCCAGCCTGCACCGGCCCACCAGGGCCCGCCTGGCCCAATACCTGACCGACGTCCGCGAGGCGTGGGCGCTGCGCGCCGTGAAGCGGGGCTTCGCGGCCACGTGCCTGCTCTTCCTGGGATCGCTCACCCCCGCCTACCTGCCCCAGAACAGCCCGTGGTGGGAGCCGCTGCGGGCGGCCGGACTGGACGGCTGGCCCTCCAAGGTGGCCGGCACGATGATGGTCGTCGCCGCGGTCACCATGCTGATCAGCGCCTGGTTCGAGCTGCGGCCGAGCTCCTATCGCCACGTCAAGCACTGGGCGATCCTGCTGCTGTGGAGCCTGCCGCTGCTGTTCGCGCCGCCGATCTTTAGCCACGACGCGTACTCCTACGCCGCCCAGGGCTGGCTGCTCTACAACGGGCTGAGCCCCTACGAGGTGCCCGTCAGCGTGCTCCCGGGCGCGTTCGCCGACCAGGCGTCGTGGTTCTGGCGCTACACCCCGGCCCCCTACGGCCCGCTGAGCCTGCAGCTGTCGCACCTCATCGTGGTGATCACCGGGCTCGACCCGTACTGGTCCGCCGTGCTGATGCGCGTCCCCGCGCTGATCGGCGTGGCGCTCATCGTCTTCCTGCTCCCGCGCATCGCTCACCGGGTCCACGCCGACGCGCAGATGACCGCCTGGTTCTCCACGATCAACCCGCTGCTCGTGATCGACTTCGTCGGCGGCGCGCACAACGACGCGCTGATGATGGGGCTGGTCGTGCTCGCGCTGTGGCTGACGTTCCAGCGGCGGGTCTGGGTGGCGGCCGTCCTGGTGGGGGTGGCGGCCGCGGTCAAGCAGCCCGCGATCCTCGCCGCCTATCCGATCGCGCTCATCGCCCGCCCGTGGCGCAGCTGGCATCCGCGGGAGCTGGTGGGCGTGGTGTCGCGGGTCGCCGCCGTGTCGGGCGTTTCCCTGGCCACGTTCGTCGCGATCTCGCTTGCGACGGGGCTCAACTTCGGCTGGCTGAACGCGCTGGACGTCCCGGGCCGGGTCGTCACGCTGGCGCCCCTGTCGTTGATCGGCGAGGGCGTTCGGCGGCTCTGCGTGCTCGCCGGGCAGCCCGAGCTGGGGCGCTCGATCGCCGGGTCGTTGCTGGTGGCCGGCACCGTGATCTCGGCGCTCATCGTCGCCTGGATGGCCGTGACCTTGGCGCGGCGGCAGCCGCTGCGCTTTCTGTCGTGGAGCTTCCTGGTGATCGCCATCCTGGGCCCGGCACTGCAGAGCTGGTACCTCACCTGGGGTGGGCTGCTGCTGCCGCTGGCGCGCCCCACGGAGCGCCTCACCCGCGTCGCCGTCGTGGTGACCAGCGTGCTGCTCGGCTACGGGGCCGGCAACCTGGCGTGGCGCAACGACACCGGCATCGGGTTGGGGCTGGCGGCGCTGGCCCTGATCATCACGCTGCTCTCCCGCTACAACCAGGAGCATCGCCCCGAGGCCCGAAGGGACGCCCATGCCTGAGCCGGAGCTGTCGATCGAGGTCACCGACGGGGTCGGCCGCCTCACCCTGAACCGACCGCGGGCCATCAACGCCCTCACGCCCGACATGCTGCGCGGCCTCGACGAGGTCCTGCGCGGCTGGCTGAACGACGACCGGGTCCGCCGCGTCGAGCTCGCGGGGGCCGGCGAGCGGGGCTTCTGCTCGGGCGCCGACGTCCGGGAGCTGCGCAGCCACCTGTTGGCCGGCGGCTCGGCGGGCCCGTTCTTCGCGCTGGAGTACGGGCTGGACGCCCTCATCGCCGCCTACCCCAAGCCGATCACCGCCCGGATGACCGGGATCACGATGGGCGGCGGCCTCGGCCTGTGCGCGCACGCGTCGGAGCGGATCGTGACGGCCGGCAGCCGGCTGGCGATGCCGGAGACGATCATCGGCCTCTACCCGGATGTGGGCGTGCTGTACGAGCTGTCGCGGGCGCCCGGCGAGCTGGGCACCCACCTGGCCCTCACCGGTGCCGCCGTGGGCCCGAGGGACGCCGTCCTGGTGGGGCTGGCCGATCGCATCGACGGGCCCGCGGACGAGGGCCGCCTGGCCGGGGCTCGGGCCTGGATCGACGCCTGTTACGCGGGCGACGATCCCGCGCGGATCGTGGCCGCCCTCGAGGGCAGCGAGCATGCCGAGGCGCGGCGGGCCGGAGCGACGCTGCGGCTCCGCAGCCCCCTGTCGGTCTGCGTCACCCTGGAGGCCATCCGGCGGGCGGCGTCGCTGGACTCGGTCGCCGCCGTGCTCGCCCAAGACGGCGTCGTGGCCCCCCGCATGGCCGAGGGGCCCGACTTCCGCGAGGGCGTCCGGGCCCAGCTGGTCGACAAGGACCGCGCCCCGCGGTGGCGGCACGCCCGGATCGAGGACGTCACCGCCGCCGAGGTGGCTGCGGTCTTCGCCTGATCGCGCCGGGGCGTCGGCCGCGGGCCCGGGGCTACAGGTCGAAGTCGACGACCACGGGGGAGTGGTCGCTCATCCGCGCGTCGTAGGCGGGTTCCCGGTCGGTGCCGGCCGCGCGGACGACGGCCGCAAGCCCCGGGGTCACCAGTTGGTAGTCGATCCGCCAGCCCGCGTCGTTGGTGAAGCCCTGGCCGCGCCACGTCCACCAGCTGTACGGGCCCTGTTCGGGGCCCCGGTGGTGCCGCACCGCGTCGGTCAGGGTCCGGGGCGACAGCAGCCCTGCGAACCACTCGCGCTCCTCGGGCAGGAAGCCGGGGTTGCGGGTGTTGGCCCTCGGGTTGGCCAGATCCAGCGGGCAGTGGGCGATGTTGAAGTCGCCCATCACGCAGAATTGCCGCTCGTCGGCCAGCGCCCGCCGCCGCGCCTGGGTGAGGTAGCGCCCGAACGACCGCATGAACGACACCTTGCGCTCGTGGGCCGCCAGCTCCCGGCCTCCCTCGGCGGGTCGGCCGCCCTTGGGCAGGTACAGCGAGCCGATCGTCAGCCGCACCCCCGGCCGCGGCTCCACGTCCACCTCCACGTAGCGGCCCTCGGGGTCGAACGTGCGGCTGCCGAAGCCGCGGCGCACCGCGGTCGGCGGATCCCGCGTCAGCACGCTGACGCCATTGCGCCCCGGCAGCACGCCCTGGTGGTAGCTGAGGTGGTAGCCGGCCCACGCCTGGCTCGGCAGCTCGTCGGCCGGGCAGCGCATCTCCTGCAGCCCCACCACGTCCGGGTCGCGGGAGGCAAGCCAGTCGCCGAAGCCGCGGCGCACGCTCGCCCGGATGCCGTTGACGTTGTGGCTGGCGATCCGGAGCATCAGCGCATGCTAGTCGCCGCGCCCGGGGCGCCGCTCAGCGATAGTTGTCGAACTGGACGGCGAACTCGTAGTCCTGGCCCTTGATGAGCGCCTGCACGGTCTGCAGATCGTTGCGGCTCTTGCTGAAGACCCGCAGGTCCTCGCCCTGGATCTGGGTGCGGACGCCCTTGGGGCCCTCGTCGCGGATCAGTTTGGCGATCTTCTTCGCGTTCTCCGTCGAGATGCCCTGTTCCAGGGAGGCCGTGATCTTCCACAGCTTGCCCGACAGCTTCGGCTCGGAGGCGTCCAGCGACTTCAGGTCCACCTTGCGCCGCGCCAGCATGCTGCGCAGCACGTCGAGGATGGCCTTGACGCGCTCCTCGCCGTT
>CAZBMH010000135.1:0-6220 GCA_964492685.1 uncultured Micropruina sp. | reverse complement strand
AGCGCGCTTCCCTGACACGGAAGAGGTCACTGGTTCGATCCCAGTGTCGCCCACCGAGGAGACACCGCCTTGACTACGGGAAACACCCCGAAGTCAGGGCGGTTTCCTGTTCCCGGGCCCCAACGTGCCCCAGGGATCCAGGCCCAGAGCCGAGCAGAACTCCCATGGATACATTGGTGGGTCTGTGGGAGGTGAATTGTGTCCTGGTGGGGTAGGTCATCGAAGACCAAGGCCCGGGTGATCGTCGTCGGGGCTGGGTTGACAGGTCTTGCGATTGCTCGCCGGCTCCGGGTCTTTGGCGTTGACGTCACGGTCGTGGAAGCAGAACCCGTTATCGGGGGTCAGTGTCGGTCGGAATTGGTGGACGGCTACCTCTGCGATCGAGGCTTTCATGCCGTGTCTCCGTCGAGCTTGTCCGAGGTGATGGACCCGAGCGTGCTGCGGGCTGAGCTGAGGAACCTGGAGCCCCTCCTCATCCTGGACGAGGCGGGTTCCCGACCGGCCGTCGACCCCGAGGAGTATGTGTTCGATGGACCCGGTGACCCAGGGGTCCAAATCGAGACCCACCTAGTCGGAGCCCTATCTGATGCCTCATGGTCGGATGCCTCATGGTCGGATGCGCTGGAGCGTGATGATGCCCCAAGGGACCGATCCCTGTACGCCGCGGCTTCGTACGACCTGACGGGCCGTGCTTCCTTCGATTTGACCTCCGAGGTGCTGCAGGCCTGGGAGGGCGAGGACGCGTCGGTGTTCAGCGGCGGGATCGGACGCCTGCCCGAGCTGCTGGGGCGGGACGTGGACGTGCGGCTCGGGGTGGTGGTCCAATCGGCGGCCCGTCGCCATGGCCGCTGGGTGCTGGAGACGACCGCTGGCCCCATGGAGGCCGACCAAGTGGTGGCCGCCACGTCCGCTCCGTTCTCGCACGGTCTGCTGGCGCCACGAGGCGCGACCTCGCGGTGGACGTCCTGGTGGTTCGCGGCCCCCACGGCCCCGACATCGTCCGGTGCGATGTGGGTGACGCTGGACCGGGGCGGGGCGTTGGCTCACGTGTGCGTGCTGAGCAACGTGGCCCCCGACCGTTCCCCGGGGTCGTCTGCTCTGATCTCGGCTACCTGCGTTGGAGACCCCCCGGCCGCCGTCGTGGTCGAGGAGCTCGCCGAGATCTATGGGGTCGATACCGGCGCGTGGCGTGCCCTGGTCCAGTACCCCCTGGTGATTCCGGATTCGGTGAGCCTGTTGGGCCCGCTGCGCTTGAGTACGTGGGAACTGGAACCAGGCTTCTGGCAGGTCCCCACGGTCCATGGCCATCTGGAGTCCATTCGGCGTGGCGAGGCGCTCGGGCATCGTCTCGCCAAGGTGATCGGTGCACTCCATTGGGGCGCCACCCGGCGGCTCATCAAGGAGCGGCTCTCCTGGCAGGAGTTCTGAATCAGATTGTGGTCGCCCCCCTGAGACTGGCTGGAGAGGCATCCAGGCTCCGCACGATCTCCGCACTGTCTGGGCCGAAGGAGCGGCCTGGGTTTCGGTGTCCATAGCGGGGGATTGTGCGGCGTCGGGGAGCGAACCGGTCAGGGGCGCCCCCCGCCCCAACATGAGCCGTCCCCGTCGAGCTGAGCGAGAGGGGGGTCGCCGAGGCGGCTACCGGGGAGCCTGGCCCACCGTTACGGTTTCATGGAGTGGGCGCCGGAGTTGGCGGTTGCGGAAGGGCGCTGTCCCGGTCCGACAGGCGGGTGGTGAGCGATGGGTCGATTCCGCGAGAGGCTTCGGGAGGACATCTCAGTGCCCCCATTCGCGCCCTCCTTCGAGGACTCCTTGGGGTTCTGGCATTCCCTGTTCGGCTACGGAGTTGGGATCTTTTCGTTCCCCCTTGTCTTTGGCGCGCAACTCGTCTCCTGGATGTTTGGGTTCACAGCCAACCACCCTGTTGTCGACACGATGTTCGTCGCCGCGGTGGGATGCCTCTTCACCTACATCGCTGACGGGGTCGTCCAATCTCTCAGGCGATGGCTGAAGCCACCCGAGGTCTAGGGCGCATCGGCAAGAACGCGGCACGCCGCGGTGAGCCAGGCTGGATCCGGTCAGGCCGCGCAGGCCAGGCGGTCGTGAGCATCCCGGTAGACGCGCCACACGTGGCGGCCGGCCCTGACCGGAGGGCGTCCGTTAACCGCGGCGTCCGGCGCTACCCTGGAACACCCCCTCGCGGCAGGAGCCCGATGTCCTTCACCGAGCCCGACAGTGCCGTGCCCGAGCGGCTGGTCACCGACGAGTTTCTGCTGCGTCCGATCACCGCCCAGGACGCGGAGATCGATCACGCGGCCGTCATCGAGACGCGTGAGTACCTGCGGCTGTGGGAGCAGACGTCGTGGCCCGAGGACAACTTCAGCGTGGCCGACAATCGAGCCGACCTGGAGGGCCTCGCGGAGCGTCACGCCGCGCATCGCGCCTTCACGTACGCGGTCATGGACCCGGCTGACTCGATGTCCCTGGGCTGCGTCTACGTCTTCCCGACCGACGCGAAGTTCCTGGCCGTCGCCGCCGTGACCCCGACGCGGGGGGATGTGTGGGACGAGGTGGACGCGGTCGTCTACTTCTGGGTCCGGCGGTCGCGGATGGAGACGGGGATGGACGAGCGGTTGCTTGCAGCGCTCCGTCCCTGGTTTGCCAACGAGTGGCAGCTGCCGACGACGGTCTACGTGACCAACCAGCAATTCACCCAGCAGGTGGAACTCATCGGCCGGACCGACCTGCGGCTGCAGTTCGAGGTTCGCGAGCCGGGCAAGCCGGGCACCTACCTGGCCTTCGGCTGACGGAGGGCCGCGACTCAGCGGCCCGTGAGGGCGGCGAAGGCGCCGCCGAGGATCCGGGACGGACGACCGGTGTCCCGCTCCCGGCGGTCGGCGGCCCGGGCCAGGCGCTCGCCGACAGCGGTGCCGAGCCAGCGCAGCGGCTCGGGTTCCCAGGAACGGGAGCGGTGCCCGACCCACGGGTGGCGCACCAGGTCGCTGTCGCGGCGAAGCACCAGGTCCGCCAGCGTCCGGCCCGCCAGGTTCGACAGCGCGACGCCGTCGCCGGAGTAGCCACCGGCGCCGCCGAGGCCCGTCGCGGGGTCAAAGGCGACGGACGGCATCCAGTCGCGGGGGACCCCGAGCACACCGCCCCACACGTGGGTGATCTCCGCGTCGGCCACCTGGGGGAGCACCGAGACCAGCGTGGCGCGCAGCAGCCGGGCCAGCCCGGGCAGATCCCGCACCGGGTCGTCGATGACGCTGCCGTAGCGGTAGGGGGCGCCGCGGCCGCCGAATGCGATCCGGCCGTCGGCGGTCCGCTGGGCGTAGAACAGCTGCCGCCGGAAGTCCTTGAAGGTGCAGCGCTGCTGCCAGCCGATCGCCTCCCACGTCGCGGGCGACAGCGGCTCGGTGGCGATCATGGTCGAGCGGACGGGCAGCCGCCGACCCTCCTGGCCGGCCAGACCGGCCGCGTAGCCCTCGACGGCGGTCAGCACGATCGGGGCCCCGACCGTGCCCGTGGGCGTGACCACGCGACCGGCCTCGGCGAGGGACACCTCGGTGCCCTCGTGGACGGTGACGCCCAGGCGCTCCACCGCCCGGGCCAGCCCCCGGACCAGGCGGGCCGGCTGCACGACGGCACAGTGCGGCGTGAACAGCCCCGCCAGGGCGGCGGGGGCGTCGATCATGCCGCGCGCCTCGGCCGCGGTGAGCCGCCGCAGGTCGTTTTCGCCGCGGCCCCAGTGCCGGGCCTCGGCCAGCTCGGCCTCCAGGGCGGCCAGCTGGGCGCCGTCGGTGGCGACCTCCAGGAACCCGTCCCGGGCAAGGTGGGCGTCGATGCCCTCGGCCGCGCAGACAGAGTCGATCTCGCCCAGCGTGGCGTCCAGCGACCCCTGCCAAGCGAGGGTGGCCTCGCGGCCGTAGCGGCGGGCCACCGTCCGCCAGCCGACGGGCAGGATCGCCGAGGCCCAGCCGCCGTTGCGCCCGCTCGCCCCGGCGCCCGCCTCGGAGCGCTCCAGGACGACGATCCGCAGCGTCGGATCGAGCCGTTTGAGGTAGTAGGCGGTCCACAGGCCCGTGTAGCCGGCCCCCACGATGGCCACGTCGGCGTCGGTGTCGCCACCCAACGGCGGGCGTGGCACCCGATCGAGCGGGTCGAGGTCGGCCCACCACAGTCCGTCGCGATGACCGGTGAGCGCAGGCAGCTGGATCGGCACGGCGCCATCTTCGTGCCTGGCGCGACGCGGGGCAATGGGGAGCGCGTCCCCGGCGACCGGCGGCGGGCCGTGGCCCTCGTCTCACGCGCGGGGTAGCGTCGTCCCCAGCGCCCGTCCCGGGCCAGGAGCGGAGAGGGGTTGAGCATGCGGGTGAGTCGGCTGGTGGCCCTCGGTTGGGGGAGCTTCCTCGTCGCCCTCGCGGGGATCCCCCTGGTCGTGGCGCTCGCCCAGGGGTTCGATCCGTACGACAGCGAGGGGGCGGGCCTGTCCGCCGCCGCCCTGCTCACGGTCGCCTGGCTGGCGGTGGGCGGGGTCAGCGTGGCGGGCGCGATCACCGGTAACCGCGCCTGGGCGTGGCCGCTGATCCTGGCCGTGCCGGTCCTGGTCGCCCTGGGACTGCTGGTGAACGCCGGTGAGGGCGACTGGGCCAGCCCGGCCTGGCGGCCCGTCATCGCGGCGGGGGCCGCCTTGGTCCCGGCGCTCCTGCTGCGGCGCGAGCCGGTGCCTCAGCCGGTCACCGGCTCCTGATCGGCGTCGACCAGCCACAACGAGCGGCCCGCTGCGGCCGAGTCCTCCTGGGCGGCGACCATGACCTCGCCGAGCGTGTCGGCCACCCCGGGCGCCCGCCCGGCCAGGGCGGCTAGCCCCGAGAGCACCAGGGCCGCGCGATCCCCGACGATGTCCTCGTCGGTGAGGACGTCGAGCAGCGCGTCCCAGTTGCGTCCGAAGTAGCCCGGCAGCTCCAACTCCCGGACGAGGACGTCCATCAGCGAGGCCTTGTCCACCACGGTGCCGAGGTCGACTGACAACAGCCGCACCCCGGCGGCGGCCGCGACGAGTCGTCCGTCCTCCGGGAGGGCGACGATGCCCAGGGGCGGCGCGCCGGTGAAGAGCTCACTCATGGCTTGATTCTCCTGAACGAGTCGTAGTGGTCGGCGGTGTAGTAGCAGTCGGCCGTGCTCGTGCGGGGTTTGCCGCCGCACACGATCCGCCGGGCGCCGCGGTCGGAGGAACCGGGCGTCGGCACCGTGTACTCGCGGTAATAGCCAGAGGCCCGATCGGGCAGGATCCCCTCCAGGTTGCGGAAAGTGGAGCCGTCCTTGGCGTAGTCGAACGGGCCATCGGTGCCGATCAAGTGGTAGACCCGGCGGCCGTCGGCGGGCAGCTCACCCACCGTGATCCAGCGCAGCCCGCTGACCGGATCGGTTCCGGACGAGGTGGTCGTGGCGGTCTCGGAAACGTCGCCCGGAAACACCGTCACGCCGAAGACCGTGCAGCCGGACAGCGCGAGGCACCACCCCACGAGGATCACCGCCAGGCTGCGCATCCCCCGAGTCTACGGCGGACGGCGCCCGCGCGGCCCCCCTCGGACCGGGCGGGACCGGTGGCGGGACCGCTGATCGGCGTCCCGCCGGGGATGCGGCAGAATGGCGACGTTCCATTGCATCTCGGAGAGGACATCACCGTGCCCGTCACCATCACCCTGGTCCGCCCGGATTCGCGCGACACCACGGCGGTCGAGACCGGGACCACCGGGCTGGATCTCTTCGGCCAGAACCGGAAGATCGTCGTGCTCCGCGTCAACGGGGAACTCAAGGACCTCGCCACCGAGCTCGCCGAGGGCGATGTGGTCGAGGGCGTCGAGGCGTCCAGCCCCGAGGGGCTGTCGGTCATCCGGCACTCCTGTGCGCACGTCACCGCCCAGGCGCTGCAGAACCTGTACGCCGACGCCAAGCTCGGCATCGGCCCGCCGATCACCGACGGCTTCTACTACGACTTCCAGACCGCCCCGCTGGCCCCCGAGGACCTGAAGGCCATCGAGAAGCGGATGACCCAGATCATCAAGGAGCGGCAGCGCTTCGTCCGCCGCGTCGTCAGCGACGACGAGGCCCGCGAGGAGCTGGCCGGCGAGCCGTTCAAGCTGGAACTGATCGGCTTGAAGTCGTCGGCCTCGGACGAGGACGGCTCCTCGGTCGAGGTGGGCGCCGGCGAGCTCAC
>CAZBMH010000134.1:0-6225 GCA_964492685.1 uncultured Micropruina sp. | reverse complement strand
CCCCAGCGTCGACCGCGGCTGCCCGATGGTGCTCGGCGGCCCCCTGTCGCACGTGATGGCCGCCAAGGGCGTCGCGTTCGCCGAGGCCCGGACCGCCGACTTCCAGGGCTACGCCCAGCGGGTCGCCGACAACGCCCAGACCCTCGCCGAGGGACTGCTGACGCGCGGCGTTCGCCTGGTCACCGGCGGCACCGACAACCACATCGTGCTGCTGGACGTGCGCGACTTCGGGCTGACCGGCCGACAGGCCGAGTCGGCGCTGCTCGACTCCGGCATCGTCACCAACCGCAACTCGGTCCCCAACGATCCCAACGGTGCCTGGTACACCACCGGCGTCCGGATCGGCACCCCGGCGCTGACCTCGCGGGGCTTCGGCGCGGCCGAGTTCGACGCGGTGGCCGAGCTGATCACCGGCGTGCTGCGCAACACCACCCCGGCGACCACCGCGGCCGGCGCCCCCGGCAAGGCCAAGTACGTGCTGGCGGACGGGGTCGCCGCGGCGACGAAGGCGGCCTCCGCCGAGCTCCTCGACGCGCACCCGCTCTACCCGGGGCTCACCCTCTGAGCCCTCGTCAACCGAACGCGACGGAGCCCCCGGGAAGCAATCCCGGGGGCTCCGTCGTCGTTCGGGCTCAGCGGCTAAACAGGGTTCCCTGCACGGTAGTCAGGAAGTTGCGCAGCGACTGGGGCAGGTTGGCCAGGTGCCAGTCGCCGGGGGCGTGATACCAGGGCAGCGCCTCGGGATCGGCCTCGGCGTCGCCGTCGGCCGCCACGATGGCCGCCGTCCAACGGTCAGCACCCCCCAGCACCACCGCGTAGGGCAGCACCGCCGAGAGCCCCTCGTAGTGGGCGCCCGGGGTCACCAGCTCGGTGCGCTGCCCGTGCAGCTCGGCGCGGAGCAAGCCCAGGCCGTTCACCAAAGCGACGCCCTTCGCGGTGCGGGCCGGCATCTCCTGCGACACCCACAGGGTGCCCAGGCCCACCAGCAGCAGCGCCAGCCCGATCAGCCCGAGGCCGGTGAAGGCCGCCAGGAGCACCAGCGACAGCGCGGCCACCCCCAGGGTCAGCCAGCCGATCAGCGCCCAGGCCCCGCGGGTGCGGTCGGGGCGGTGGGCGAACCAGCCGCGCGCCACGACGTCGTCGTACAGCGCCGCCTGCACGTCACCAATCACGGTGCCGACGGCCGCCGCCAGGTTGGCGACCCGCACCGGCTCACCCTGGACCGGCGCGACGGCGTCCAGCAACACGCGCTCGAACTCCGCGAGATCGTCGCGGCCCGGGCGACGGGCGAACGTCCACTCGGTGCCGGCGAACGCGTCCTCGCGCGGCAGCTCCTCGATGCGCAGGTGCCCGCGGACGGCCAGGTCCAGCACGGTGGCGGTGATGTCGATGGGGTCGACCCGTTCGTCGACCACGGTGCCGACGTGGCCGGGGCGCACCCCGTCCAGTACCCGGAACTGCAGGGCGCCCTCACCCACGGGGTGGAACTCGGCGACCCGTCGCGGCTCGCCGGCCGCGCCCGCATCCGTCCCGACGCGGCGGTGCAACAGCCAGAGCACCAGGCAACCCAGCGCCAGCACCGCCAGCGAGACGCCGAGCGTCAGCGGGTTGATGGCGAAGGCGCGCTTCAGCGTCCACAACTGGCGGACGTCGGCGTTGGCCGCGACCACGCCCTGCGGGAAGCGGACGGTGAGCGCGACGATCTCGTCCGCACCCCGGGGGCCGTCGGAGAAGAACGGGGTGGGATGCTCGTGCGTTCCGCCGCCGTAGAACGTGCAGGCACCGGGGGTCGCGGCCGGGCCGGCCTCGCAGTCGACCAGCTTGATCATGCCCGGGGTGGTGAGCTCGGCGGTGAACTGGGTCACGGGCTCGGCGATCCCCTGCAGCCCGCGCCAGGTGATGGTGGTCTCGCCGGTCTGCTCCAGCCGCGATGCGCCGGTCACCACGTAGGTCAGGTCCACGGGGGCGCTCAGCCCCTGCGTGGGGACCGTGACGACGAGGAACGCGCCGTCCTGCGCGGTCTGCACCGGGAGCGCCTGGCCGCCGGAGGTCGCCTTCAGGTCGGTGATTCGGTAGTGGTACTCCAGGTCGTCGTCCGCGCGCATCACGGTGGCGAACCGCTGCACGAAGGTCGCTGGCGCGCCGCCGGAGAACGTGATCGTCTCGGTCAGCGCCAGGGTGCCGTCGGCGTTGATGGCCCCGGTCAGCGCGTAGTTCTCGATGCTTCCGGCCGCCCGCGCCACCGGCGCGGGGAGCAGGCACAGGGCGAGCAGCGACAGCGTCATTGCCAACAGCCGCCCCCTCCAGGAGGCAAAGGTGGTTCTCACAGGCGGTCCTTCTCCAACGGCGGGTCGGCGCCCCGGGGAGACGCCGGTAGCGAACCTATCGCACGGCGGCGCCAGCGGACCGGGGCCGGACGCGACTCCCGCCCCGGGAGCCGACACCGTCTACTCTGGTCGGCGTGACGCAGCAGAACTGGGGGGTCCCCGGCCAGACTGGTGGCCCGTGGTCGCAGCAGAGCGGCAGCGGGTCGACGCCCCCGTGGCAATTCGGGGGCGGCCAGCCCCCGAACGCCCCGGGCTTCGGCCGGCCGCCGGCACCCGGGTGGTCGGCGCAGCCCGGCTGGCAGCCGCCCGCGTCCTGGTCGGCACCGCAGCCCGGCTGGGCGCCCCCCACCGGCGCGCCGGCGCAGCGGGGCTGGCAGAATCCGGCGCCCGGCCAGTTCTCGCCCCGGCCGCCGCGACGCCCGAACCCGTTGGCCACCGTCCTCAAGACCGTCCTCGTCTTCGGCGCCTTGCTCTTCGTGGGCACGATCGTGCTGGGGATGCTCTTCCCCGACAACACCACCACGGCCGGCGGCACCACGACCAGCGGCCCCACCACCCGGCCCGGCGCCACCACGGCCCCCCCGACCACCGCCCCCGAGGCGCCCTACACCGCGCCCCCGCCGGACATGAACCCCTCCGGGCTGCCCGCCCCCGAGACCTACACCGAGGCCACGCGTTGGCTGCAACAGAACGCGGTGTACCGGGAGTCGGTCGCGGTTCCGAACCCGTGCGGCTTCCTCAAGCCGATCAACGCGTCGACCGCCTCCGTCGTTCAACTCCAGGCGCACATCGAGGACCTGACCGCGTGCCTGACGAAGGTGTGGACCGACCCGGTGACGGCCGCCGGCTTCGAGCTGCCCCGGCCCCCGGCCACCGTCTACACCGCGCCGATCAACACCGCCTGCGGCAAGCTGGAGAAGGTCAACGCGTCCTACTGCGGCGGCGACCAGCGGATCTACTACTCCGTGCAGATCCCCCGCATCTTCCCCGCCAACCTGCGCAACTCCCCCTACCTGATGGACCTGGTGCTGGCTCACGAGTTCGGCCACACCATCCAGGCCCGGACGGGCATCTCCGTCTCGGAGATCGCCTGGGAGCAGAAGGTGTCCACCCGGGAGGCGAACGTGTACTCCCGGCGGCTCGAGCAGCAGGCCGACTGCCTGGCCGGGATGTTCGCCCAGGCGGTGGCGCAGTCCCAGGGCATGAACGAGGGCGACCTTGCCACGCTGCAGGAGATTTCGTACAACCTCGGCGACGATGTCCTCTCCGGCGACGCCACCATCGACTCCGGCCACGGCCTGGGCAAGAACCGCCGCGCCTGGTACACCACGGGGCTGAGCGGCGACGCCACCGTCGCGCAGTGCAACACGTTCATCGCGCCGCCGTCGTCGGTCCGCTGACCCCGCAGCAGTGAGGGCGCGAGACCTCATCCGGGGAACCTGACCCGGACGGCGGATCCTCGGCTACTGGAGCAGGGCGGTAGCGATGGCGGCCAGGCCCTCGTCGCGACCGGTGAAGCCCAGGCCGTCGGTGGTCTTGGCGGCCACGGACACCGGGGCGCCGACGGCGCGGCTCAGCACGGCCTCAGCCTCCAAGCGGCGCGGCAGCAGCCGGGGCCGGTTGCCGATCACCTGGACGGCGGCGTTGGTGATCTCGAAGCCGGCGGCCCGCACCCGGCGGGCGGTCTCCTCCAGGAACACCACGCCGGAGGCGCCGGCCCACTCCGGCTCGCTCGTCCCGTAGTTGCTGCCCATGTCGCCCAGCCCGGCGGCCGACAGCAGCGCGTCGCACAGCGCGTGGGCGGCAACGTCGGCGTCGGAGTGGCCGGCCAGGCCGACCGGGGAGTCCGCGAAGCGCAGCCCCGCGAGCATCATCGGGACGCCCTCGGCGAAGGCGTGCACGTCGCTGCCAATTCCGATGCGCATCAGCGGTTCTCCTCACTCAACAGGGCCTCGGCGATCAGCAGATCGAAGGGGTCGGTGATCTTGAACGCCCGCCGGTCGCCGGCCACCAGGGCCAGCGGCAGCCCCAGCGCCTCGACGGCGGCCGCGTCGTCGGTGACCACCAGCCCCCGCTCGGCCACCAGGGCGTGGGCCCGGACGAGGGTCGGCAGGTCGAATCCTTGGGGGGTCTGGACGATCCGCAGCGGGGCGCGGTCCACCACCACCGAGCCGTCGGCGGTCTGCTCGCGGACGGAGTCGACCACCGGCAGCACCGGGACGGCGCCGGGCGCCCCGGCGGCGACCGCCCCGATCACCGCCTGGATCATCCCCGGCGGGGTCAGGGCTCGCGCGGCGTCGTGCACCAGGACGATCCGCGCCGCGGCCAGGGACGGCTCCGCGGCCAGGGCCGCCAGGCCGTTGGCCACCGACTCCTGCCGCTCTGCGCCGCCGGGCACCAGCCCCACCGGCACAGCGACGCCGTCCAGCGCCTCGGCGAACCGGCCCTCGAGGCCGGCCGCGACCACCACCAGGACGTGATCGACGCCGGCGGCGACCAGGCCGTCCACGGCGCGGCGCACCAGCGTGCGCCCGGCCACCGCCCGCAGCGCCTTGGGCACCTCGGCCCCCAGCCGAACGCCGGAACCGGCCGCCACCACGAGGGCGACGACCGGTTCCGATCTGACAGTCACAGCGTGAATACTACGAGGCCAGGACCTCGTCCAGCAGCACCTCGGCGCGATCCTCGGCGACCTTTTCGGCCAGCGCCAGCTCGGAGACGAGGATCTGCCGGGCCTTGGCCAGCATCCGCTTCTCGCCGGCCGACAGGCCGCGCTCGCGCTCCCGGCGCCAGAGATCGCGAACGACCTCGGCCACCTTCATCACGTTGCCGGAGTGGAGCTTCTCAAGATTCGCCTTGTAGCGGCGCGACCAGTTGGTCGGCTCCTCCGTGTGCGGCGCCCGCAGCACACCGAAGACCCGGGCCAGACCGTCGGCATCGACGACATTGCGGACGCCGATCTCCTCCAGGTTCTGTGCCGGGACCCGTACCACCAGGTCGTTCTGCCCGACGATGCGCAGCACGAGGTAGAGCCTGTCCTCGCCCTTGATCGTCCGGGTCTCTATGTCTTCGATGACGGCCGCTCCATGATTGGGGTAGACCACCGTTTCGCCGACCTCAAAAGTCATGTTCTGTTGACCCCTTTCCCAGATGGCAAGTTTAGCACGGGTAAGGTCACCCTTCGAAACGTCCCCCCTAGCCAGAGCGCATTTCGGGTCTTGACAGCGGGCGGCGGGCTGTGTCTCGACCACCCCGCTCGGACACCGGAAATTCACCGAAGATGCGGCGAAACGCCTTGCTGGACGTACATTGCCCCCGCCTTCCGGGGACGCGGCGAGGGGCCCGTCGGCGATGCCGACGAGCCCCCCGCGGTGTTGTGGGCGGTCGCTATCAGGCGACAGCCTCGACCTGCTTGGCCGGCCAGAACTGCTTCAGGCCGATCACCCCGGCGGCCGCGACCGCGGTGCCGACAGCCAGCGCGATCAGGAACCCGAGGACGTTCTCGATGGCGAAGAACACGAAGATGCCTCCGTGCGGCGCCTTGCTGCCAACCCCCATCAGCATGGTGAGGGCGCCGGTGACGGCACCGCCCGCCATCATCGAGGGGATGACCCGCAGCGGATCGGCGGCCGCGAACGGGATCGCACCCTCGGAGATGAAGGACGCCCCGAGCAGCCAGGCGGCCTGGCCGTTCTCGCGCTCCACCTCGGTGAACATGCTCTTGCGCACCGTGGTGGCCAGGGCCATCGCCAGCGGCGGGACCATGCCGGCCGCCATGACCGCGGCCATGATCTTCAGCGAGGCCGGGTTGGTGACGTCCAGACCGGCCGTGGCGAACAGGTACGCGGCCTTGTTGACCGGGCCACCCAGGTCGAAGCACATCATCAGACCCAGGACG
>CAZBMH010000133.1:0-6249 GCA_964492685.1 uncultured Micropruina sp. | reverse complement strand
GCACAAGATCCAGGGCATCGGCGCCAACTTCATCCCCGAGATCCTGGACCGCTCGGTCATCGACGAGGTGCTGCCCCAGAACGGCGAGACCGCCGTGGAGTGGGCCCGTCGCGCCGCCCGCGAGGAGGGCCTGCTGGTGGGGATCTCGTCCGGTGCCGCCCTGGCCGCGGCCGGCGAGCTCGCCGCCCGTCCGGAGAATGCCGGCAAGACGATCGTCGTGATCATCCCCTCCTTCGGGGAGCGTTACCTGTCGACGATCCTGTACGCCGACCTGCTCGACTAGTCGGGTTCGCCCCGCCGGTCGCGACGGCCCCTGCCCCACGGGGTGGGGGCCATCGCCGTCCCGGGACTAAATGGGACGGCGGGGTGGTTGAAGCAGCGACCAACGAGCCGAGGATCTTCATGACCTACCGGGATGACATCTGGCACCGCATCAGGGCGGAGGCGACGGCCGACGCCGATGCCGAGCCCGTGCTTCGGGCCTTCTTCGAGGCGGCCATCCTCGACCATGGCCGGCTGGAGGAGTCGCTGGCCTGGATCCTGGCCGGCAAGCTCGGCGGTCCGGCCCTCGGCGAGGAGCCGCTGCGCGACATCGTCCTGGAGACACTCGACGCGGATCCCGCGATTGGCTGCGCCGTCCGGGAGGACCTGCGGGCCGTCCTGAGCCGGGACCCCGCCTGCCGTGGCTACTCGGTGCCGCTGCTCTACTTCAAGGGCTTCCACGCCCTGCAGGCCTATCGCGTGGCCCATCACGCCTGGACCAACGGCCATCCGGCGCTCGCGCTGTTCCTGCAGAGCCGGATCTCGGAGGCGCTTGCCGTCGACATCCACCCGGGCGCCCGCATCGGCAAGGGCATCATGTTCGACCACGCCACGTCCGTGGTGATCGGCGAGACCGCGGTGATCGAGGACGACTTCTCGATGCTCCACGAGGTCACCCTCGGCGGCACCGGCAAGGTCGGGGGCGACCGGCACCCGAAGATCCGCCGCGGCGTCATGATCGGCGCCGGCGCCAAGGTGCTGGGCAACATCACCGTCGGCGAGGGGGCCAAGATCGGCGCCGGGTCGGTCGTCCTGGAGGACGTGGCGCCCTACACGACCGTCGCCGGGGTGCCCGCCCGCCCGGTCGCCTACCCCTCGCACGCGCTGCCCGCGCTGGACGGGCTGGAGGGCCTGGACGACCTGCTGGACCCGGCCGGACCGCGCTGAGCCGCCCGGCGTCGGCGCCGAGTCGATAAGTCCCGACCGGCTCCCGTATAGTTGTCGCTCGGTCGGGTCCCTCGGGATCCGTGCCGCCTTAGCTCAGTAGGCAGAGCGGCTCACTCGTAATGAGCAGGTCTCGGGTTCGACTCCCGAAGGCGGCTCCACCGTCGGCCCCCGGGTGATTCACCCGGGGGCCGCGCCATGTCCGGCCCGCCGTGGTGCGCCCTCGCGTCCGGCCCCGGTTCGTCGGCCCGGACGTTTCACCCCCGCGCCCACGCTGCCGCGCCGCCGACGGCAGCGGCCCCGGCCCCGCGGAATAGGGCGGTGGGGGCCGAACCAAGTACCCTTGGCCGAGGGCTGCCCCGACTCCGTACCGGAAGGACACAGTGTTCGTCGACATCCTGATCTGGATTTTCCGGATCCTGGCCATCCTCGGCGCTGTCTACGGGTTGTGGAACTTCCTGGTCTCCATCTCGTCCTTCGGGCGGCTGAACCCGGTCAAGCGGAACACCGAGACCCACCATCGCTTCGCGGTCGTGACGTGCGCCAAGAACGAGTCCGCGGTCATCGGCCAGCTGATCGCCAGCCTGCACCGGCAGAGCTATCCGGCCGAGTACTTCCGGATCTTCGTCACCGCCGACAACTGCGACGACGACACCGCGGAGGTCTGCCGCCAGGCCGGGGCGGTCGTCTACGAGCGCTTCGACCCGGAGCGGCGCGGCAAGGGGTACGCGCTCGGCTGGTTCTTTGACCGCTTCCTGCCGCAGTACCGGGACGACTTCGACGCCGTGGTCGTCTTCGATGCCGACAACGTCGTGCACCGGGACTTCCTGCGGGCCATGAACGATCAGCTCTGCGCCGGGCACGCCCTGGCGGCCGGCTCGCGGGTGGGCAAGAACCCGTCCTCGTCGATCACCGCCGGGCTGAGCTCGATGTTCTGGCTGCTGCAGTCGCGCTACTTCTACCACCCCCGCGCCCGCCGGGGGCTCCCCGCATGCTCGGTCGGTGGCACCGGGTTCATGTTCCGGCTCGACCTGCTCGGCGAGTTGGGATGGGACACCCACTCGATCACCGAGGACATCGAGTTCACCCTCACCGCGATCTCGCAGGGCCACTTCGCCGCCTATTCGCCCGAGGCGGTCTTCTACGACGAGCAGCCGCTGACCTTCTGGCAGTCGGTGACCCAGCGCTACCGCTGGGCCGTCGGGGCGCTGGAGTGCATGCCGCTGTGCACCCCGCAGCTGTGGGCCGCCTACCGCTCCGGAAACCGGAAGGTGTTCGACTCGCTGGTCTTCAGCATGGGCATCTTCGTCGCCAGCGCGTCGGGGGTGTTCTGGATCGTCGGCACGGTGCTCGAGGCGGCGGTGAGCGGCAACTGGATGGGATTGCTCTGGTATCTGGGGACGATGGCGCTCCTGGCGTATGTCTTTATCGCGTTCTTCGCGTGGCTGGCCCTCGAGCTGGAGGACAAGAGCTGGATCGGAGACTGGGGCTCGATCCTGCTGTTCCCGTTCTTCGCGCTGTCGTGGTCGCTGATCAACACCTTCGCCCTGTTCTGGCGCGACTCGACCTGGCACGACATTCCACACACCGTGAACTGGACGATCGAGGACGTCGAGCATTCCGTCCGGATCCGGCAGCCGGACGTGATCGCGGGGGACGGGGCGCCGGACACGGCCGGCGAGCCTCCCGCCACCCCGGGCACCGGATCGTCACCGGCCTGACTCGCCGAGCGGATCCCTTGCGGCCAATCAAACTGAACCGTACAGTTTGATCCATGGCGGCGGACTCCCCACGCGCGACGGCCAAGCGCCGTCAGATCGCCGTGGCCGCCCGCCAACTCTTCCTGAGTGACGGCTACTCCCGCACCACGATGGACGCCGTGACGGAGGCCGCCGGCGTCAGCAAACAGACCCTCTATGCCTACTTCCCCGGCAAGGAAGAGCTGCTGCGCGAGGTGCTCATCGACGAGCTACAGGCGCTGGTGCCGCCCCCCAGGGTGGAACACATCACGTCCCTGGCCGAGCTCCGGGGCCTGCTCGTCCGGCTGGCCACCGGGATGGGTGTGGGGATGATGACCGAGGAGCGGGTCGCGCTGATGCGGCTGCTGATCGGCGAGGCCGTCCACGTGCCCGCGCTGCGCAGCCTGGCCCACGACGCCCTCCCGGGGCGCCTGCTTGCCATCGTGACCGCCCTGCTGGCGCAGGCGCACCGCGACCGGGTGGCGGTGGTGCCGCGGCCCGAGCTGCACGCCCGGCTGTTCCTCGGGCCCGTGATGACGTTCGTGGCGCTGGACGGCTGGCTGTTCAGCGGCGCGCCCAAGCCCCCGTCCGCCGAGCAGATCGACTACATCGTGGACGCCTTCCTGCGCACCCTGGAGGGGCCGGCATGAGGGGGCTGATCGGCGTGCTTGCGCTGGCGCTGGTGGCCCCGCTCGCCGGGTGCGCCACCCAGGGCGGCTTCACCGTGACCGGGCGGGTGGCCGACGACACCGTCGCCGTCCAGGCCCCATCGCTGCCGATGCCCAGGGTGAACCTGGACGCCGGCTTCACGGTGCTGTCCACCGGGATCGGCCGCCCCCAGGCCAACTCGTCGCCGGTCTCGGCCCTCGTCGGCCTCGGTGGCGTCGCGCGCGTGGCCGAGGTGGCGGTCGACCTCGGCGATCGGGTCACCGCCGGCCAGGTGCTGCTGCGCTTCGACGACGCCGCCCTGAGCGCCGACCGCGCCGCGGCCAAGGCCGACGCCGAGGTGGCGCGGCGGCAGGTGGCGGTGCTGGCCGCGGGGATCGACGAGACCTACGACAAGGAGCGGGACCTCGACAAGGCCGAGAAGAAGGTCCGCACCGCGCTGGGCGACCTGGCCACCGCGCAGCGCCAGCTGACCGCCAAGCTGGCGGCCGCCAAGAAGCAACTGCGGATCCTGCCGGGCAAGCTCGCCGAGGTCAGCGCGCAGCTGGCCGAGGCGCAGGCCGCCCTGGCCGCGCTGCCCCCGGAGGCGCCCCCGGAGGTCCGCGCGCAGCTGGAGGCGGCGGTCGCCCAGCTGAGCGCGGCCAAGGCCCAGCTCGCCGCCGGCATCGCCGCGCTGAAGCAGGGCATCCCGAAGCTGGCCGCCGGGCTGAAGAAGATCGCCGCGGGTCTCGCCAAGGCCCGCGCGGGCCTGCGCACCATCGCCAGCGGCCGGACGAAGCTCGCCGACGCGCGCACCCAGCTGCGGGCGGCGCGGTCGGTGGCGGTCGTGGCCGCCGACGCGGCCAAGGTCGGGGTGAGCCTGGCCGGCACCAGCCTGAGCCTGGCCGTCCTGACCGCCCCCGAGGACGGCTACGTCGTCGCCGTCGCCGACGTCGGCGCAATGCTCGCGCCCGGGGCGACCGCGGTGCTGCTGCGTCCCGAGCCGGACCGGATCACCACGTTCCTGTCCGCCGGGCAGCTCGGGCAGGTGTGCGTCGGTGATCGGGTCACCGTCCGCGGCGACTGGATGACCACGGCCCTGACGGGCCGGATCGCCCACCTCGGCACCGAGGCCGACTACCCGCCCACCTCGTTCCCGACCGACGAGGTGCACCTCACTCGGGCCGTCGGCGCCGAGATCACGCTGGAGGCCATCGGCGAGCTGCCGGTGGGCGTCCCGCTCGACATTCACATCTCCCCCTGCCGCCCGGCAGGAACCCAACGATGAAGAGAGGGTGACCCTCGTGGCTCACAAGCGACCTCCCAAGCCGGTCATCGCCGTCGTGGTGCTGGCCCTGCTCGGCACCGCCGGCTGGTGGTGGTGGCAGTCGCAGCCGCAGCAGAGCTCGTCCGCGCTGGCGGCCACGGGCTCGGTGGAGGCGACGCAGTATCAGGTGGCCCCCGCGATGGCCGGACGCATCACCGAGGTCTCGGTGGCCGAGGGCGACACGGTGACCAAGGACCAGGTGGTGGTGACGCTGGACTCCCGCGCGCTCGCGCTGCAGCTGAGCCAGGCCAAGCAGGGTGTGAAGGCCGCCGAGGCCGCGGTCAAGAACGCCAAGGACGACGGGACGAAGGCCGATGTCGCGGCCGCCAGGGCGAGGCTTTCGCAGGCCCAATCGGCGGTGAAGCTCGCCCGGGTGCAGCTCGGCTACGCCCAGATCAAGGCGCCCAGCGCCGGCACCGTCATCACCGTGATCGGCAACGTCGGCCAGAATGCGGCCCCCGGCCGGACGCTGATCACGCTCTCCGACACCAGCGACCTCTTCGTCCGGGTGTTCGTCCCCGAGACCCGGATCGGCAACATGAAGATCGGGCAGCAGGCAAGCGTGGCGGGAGACTCCGGCGGCGCAGCCGAGGGCACCGTCAGCTTCATCTCCTCGACCGCGGAATTCACCCCGAACAACGTGGAGACCAAGGAGCAGCGCACGAAGCTCGTCTACGAGGTGCGGGTCACCATCGCCGACCCGAACGGCGCGCTCAAGGCCGGCATGCCGGTGGACGTGACCTTCCGGTGACCCCCACCCAGGTCGGCCCTGCCGCCACCGCCGGCGCCGAGCCGGCGGTGGTGATCGACGGCCTCACGTGCCACTTCGGCGACGTGCGAGCAGTCGAGGGGGTCGACCTGAGCATTCCGTCCGGCGGTATCTGCGGCCTGCTCGGGCCCGACGGTGCCGGCAAGTCCACCCTGATCCGGATGCTGGCGACCGTGCAGCGCGCCACCGCGGGCGACGCGCGTGTCTTCGGGGAGTCGGTCGGTCACGCACCCGGCAGGGTGACGCCGAGGCTGGGGTACATGTCCCAGAAGTTCTCGATGTACCCCGACCTGACGGTCGCCGAGAACATCGACTTCTTCGCCACCCTGCGCGGCGTCCCCGCGGACCGGCGGCGGCGCCGCGCCCGGGCGCTCCTGGCCAGCATGGGCCTGGACGAGTTCGGCACCCGCCACGCAGCCAACCTGTCCGGCGGCATGAAGCAGAAGCTGATGCTGGCCACCACCCTGATGCACGAGCCCGACCTGCTCCTGCTGGACGAGCCGACCCCCGGCGTCGACCCGGGGTCGCGGCGCGAGTTCTGGCGCATCCTCGCCGAGCTGCAC
>CAZBMH010000132.1:0-6630 GCA_964492685.1 uncultured Micropruina sp. | reverse complement strand
AGTTGATCAGCAACCGGTGGAAGACCTCCTCGAGGAATTCGTAGTCCCGGTCGGCGGCGCACTGGAAGACCCGGATGGCCGCCCACGCCTGGACGGGCGGGTTCACGTCGCTGAAGGCCCATTCGTAGGCGGGGATCTGCCCGTTGGGGTGCAGGTAGCGGTCCCGCAGCAGCAGGAGGAGCTGCGCCTTGGCGAACTCGGGGTCGACGTGCGCCAGCGCAACCGCCTGAAAGGCGAGATCCCAGGCCGCGAACCACGGATACTCCCAGGCGTCCGGCATGGAGAAGATCGTCGCGGCGGCCAGGTGCCGCCAGGAGGCGTTGCGGCCACCGCGCCGTTGGGCGGGCGGCGGCGGCGAGCTGGGGTCGCCCTCGAGCCACTCCGCCACGTCGAACCCGTAGTACTGCTTTCCCCAGAGCAGGCCGGCGAACGCCTGGCGCTTCACCTGGGCCTCGGCGGCGCTGAGCCCGCGCGTCAGACCGGCGTAGAACTCGTCGGCCTCGCGCTCGCGGGCGGCCATCAGCGTGGTGAAGCCCGCCGTCAGCGAGGCGTCCGGCCGGGACGAGAGCCTCACCCGGATCTCCGCGGTGCCCCCGGGTTCGACGCGGACCACGTGCACCACGGCGCACTTGGTGCCCCGCCGCTCCGGGTTGCAGGCGTCGGTGCCCCCCACCACCGTGTCGTTGATGGCGTCCTTGGGGTACCGGGGCCCGGCCACGGAGAACAGCCGCTCGGTGTTGGTCTCGTTGTCGCAGAACAGGGCGCCGGACGAGTCGGCGACGCGGAGGTAACGGACCCCGAGTTCTGGGTGGTGGGCTCGGACCCTGCCGGCCTCGTCCACAGCGAGCTCAGGGCGGGGGGCGGTGGAACGCCCCCAGGACCAGGTGTTACGGAACCACAGCGTGGGAAGCACGGTCAGTTCGGCCGCCTCGGGCCCCCTGTTGTGCACCTCGATCCGCATCAGCAGGTCGTCGGGCGAGGCCTTCGCGTAGCTCACCTCGACGCGCCAGTATCGGTCGTCGGCGAAGACCCCCGTGTCGCCCAGTTCGTACTCTGGCTCCTGGCGTCCCCGGGCGGCGTTCGTCCGGACGAGGTCGTCATACGGGTACGCCGCCTGCGGATAGTGGTAGCGCCACCGCATCCACGAGTGGGTGGGCGTCGAGTCCAGGTACCACCAGTACTCCTTCACGTCCTCGCCGTGGTTGCCCTCGTTGCCCGTGAGGCCGAACATCCGCTCCTTGAGGATCGGGTCGCGGCCGTTCCACAACGCCAGGCCCAGCAGCAGCCGCTGCTGGTCGTCGCAGACAGCCGCCATTCCGTCCTCGTTCCAGCGGTAGGCACGCGAGCGGGCGTGGTCATGGGGCAGGTACTCCCAGGCGGTGCCGAACGGGGAGTAGTCCTCGCGCACCGTCCCCCAGGCCCGTTCGGCCACGTAAGGACCCCAGGTGGCCCAGGTGACAGGTCCGGGCGTGGCCGGTGGCCGGCTGGCCCGGGGCAGGGTCTCGAGGCGGTCGCGCTCGGCGCCGGCGCCAGGTTGCGTCATGGCGTCGCCTCCCGTGCCTTCAGGTCGGCCGGCGCGACCTCGCGGGCGCGGTCGAGGAGCCGCTGCGCGCGCAGGACCTCCGCGACGGACCAGGCCTGAAACGGTGCCCCGGAGGCCCGGTGGGGGGCGTCGCCGTCCGCGGTCTCCGACACCGAGCCCACGCCCCAGTCGCCGAGGTGGGCCTCCAAGCCGCCCAGCACCCCCCGCGGCGTCAGGCCCAGGCGCAGCGAGGCGGTGACGTAGGGTCCGATGAGCCAGGGCCACGTGGTCCCCTGATGATAGGCCAGATCCCGGGCCCGGCTATCGCCGACGTGCACCCCGCGGTACTCCGGATCGCGTGGATGCAGGGTGCGCAGGCCCAGCGGTGTCAGCAGCTCGGCCACGTCCGCCGGCCAGCGGCGGTCGGTTCGCGGCCCGTGGGGCAAGGAGGCGGCGATCACCAGGTTGGGACGGAGCCTCGGGCGCCCACCCTCGGGATCGTCGACCACGTCGGGGATCCCCTGCGTGCTGGGCCGGAAACGCTTCTGAAAGGCGTGGCGGGCCCGGGCCTCCAGCTGGTCGAGTTCGGGGGCCGCCCGGCCGACCCGACCGAGGAGGTCGTTGGTGACGGCCAGCGCGTTGATCCAGAGGGCGTTGATCTCGACGGGCTTCCCGTGTCGGGGGGTGACCGGCACGCCCTGGACGCGGGCATCCATCCACGTGAGCGCCACGCCGGGGGCCCCCTGCGTGATCAGACCGTCGGTGTCGACCCGGATCCCGAACCGCGTCCCCGCGACGTGTGCGTCGACGATCTGACGCAGCCACGGCAGGGCCTGCGCCGCCAGATCATCGTCGGCCGTGCGCCGCACCTGCAGGTCGAGGGCGTGGACGAACCAGAGGGTCGCGTCGACGGTGTTGTACTCCAGCGTCCCCGAGTCGGCGGTGTTGGGCAGCATGCCCTGGTCCAGGCGCGCCCCGTAGGCGACCAGCAGGGCGCGGCCCTCGTCGTGGCGGCCCCCCTCCAGGAACAGCCCCTCGAAGGAGATCATCGTGTCCCGCGACCAGGTGCCGAACCAGGGGTAGCCGGCGACCACGTCGGGACCGGCCACCACGAACGCGTCGGCCGCGAGAGCCAGGCTCTCGGCCACCGGGGTGGCGGCCGCGGCCCGGCGGATCACGCAGCGGGCCCGGGCCGCCGCCGCGGCGATCACCTCGGGGGCGGGCGGCGGCTGCGGCCCCTCGATCGCCCAGGCGCGGACGCCGACGGCGTGCTCGGGCCCGGCCAAGGGCGCCTCGAAGAAGCCGGCGGACCACAGGTCCTCCACAGCCGTCAGGCCGCGCGCGTCCTCCTCGCGATGGAACACGCCGTGATACCAGCGCCCGTCGGGACGCCAGCCCGGCCCCTCCACGCGGAACGCGCTCTCGATCACCGCGCCGTGCTCGTCGTGGTCGGTGGTCAGCGGGCCGTCGTCGTGGCGCTCGCCGTGGCTGTCCCGCCAGGTCACCATCGCCTGCACCATCAGGCTGCAGCCCGGCCCGGCGAGTTGCCGCCAGGTCACCGCGAGGCAGGCCTGCCCCCTGGTCATCGCGAGCTCCTGTTGTAGCACGATCTCGCCGACCCGCCAGCGCCAGCGGGGGAGGCCGTCGATCAGATCGAAACGCTCCAACAGCAGGTGCCCCTGGGGCGCGAGGGCCCGGCTGGCCCACTCGTGGACGGCCAACGGCACCTGCGCGCCCGACGGCAAGACCAGGGTTGGGTCGAGGCTCGCGACCCCCAGGCTGCGGCGTCCGTTCGCCCCGGCGATCACCAGCAGACCGTGATAGCGGCGCGTCCTCAGCCCGCTCACGGTCCCCATGGCGTAGCCGCCCAGTCCGTCGGTGACCAACCATTCGCGGCGGCTGCCGGCGGGCAAGTCGGCACACACCTGGGTCCCGAACGTGATGAGCGGCATCGTTGCCTCCTGGTCGCTGACCGCACCGAGAGGGCGTCGGTCGTGAGGAGAACCCGTCCGCGCCCGGTGACGATTCCGGCGGGGGATCGGGGGAGAGTCGGGTTTCTCACCTGTCGTTGAATCTACCTCGGGGCGCGAGCTGGACTCGGTGCCATCCCTGGCGGGCCAGGGGGCCCCCGCCCGGGGCGGCTACGGTGGAGACCACGAGGGAGGGTGTCGGTTGGGAACAATCCTTGACCCCCACCGGGTTCATCGGTTGTGAGCGAGGGCCGGAGCCGGGTCGACAGTGCGCGGGCGCGCGCGTTCCGCGACCACGTGGAGCCGGAGATCGCCGTGATGCTGCGGGTCGCCCTCACCCTGACGGCGAATCGTCCCGACGCGGAGGACCTCGTCCAGGAGTCGCTGCTGCGGGCGTACCGGGCGCTCAACTCCTTCGACGGGCGACACCCGCGGGCCTGGCTGCTGACGATCCTGCGGAACACGAACGTGAACCTGCACCGGCGACAGCGACCGGGTCTGGTGGCCGACTGGGAGGCTGTTCGTCAGGCCCGTCCCGCCTTCGGATCCCCACGCCAGGAGGGCCCGGAGGAGACCGTGTTGAGCGGCTTCCTCGACGATCGTCTGGCGGCCGCGGTCGCCGACCTCGATCCCCGGTTCCGGGCGGTGTTGCTGCTGGTGGACGTCCACGATCTGACCTACGCGGAGGCCGCCGCCACCCTCGGGGTGCCGGTCGGCACCGTCATGTCACGGCTCAGTCGGGCCCGTGACCGCCTTCGCCGCCGGCTCGGTCCGGAGCTTCTTACGCCCGGGAGGACGCCATGACGTCGTCGTTGCTGCAGATGATCACGTGCCGTTGGAGCGCGCGCCGCATCCAGCGCTACCTGGACGCCGATCCGTCGGCGGCGCTGACCCCCGGCGAGGTGTCCCGGATCGAGGCGCACCTGTCGATGTGTGAGAGGTGCACCCAGACCGCGGCGGAGCACCGGGCACTGCACGCCGCCCTGACCCGGCTGTGGGGCGCAGAGGCGACGGACGCCGACTCGACCTCCCGGCTCCGCAGCTTCCTGGACGGGTTGTCGCGCGAGGACGCGGCCCGGCCGGAGCCCGAACGCCCCAGCTGAGGCCGGGCTCGCGGCCCGCATGATCCCGGGGCTGCGCAGCCACGAGCACGAACCCGGACGCCGGTGGCCGCCCTTCCGCAGGCCGACCGGACGTGCCCCCTCCCGGGAAGCTGCACGGGCACTCACCGGGTTCCCCCACCACCTTCCCCGTCGGGAACCGACCCGGCGACTGGACAATCAAGGAGCAGCCATGACAACAGCACAAAGCACCTCCTCCGCGGGCTCGCTGAGCGTCGGCGGCGTGGCGAAGGGCGCGGTGGCCGGGGTCGCCGGCGGCCTGGTCTTCGGGATGATGATGCAGCTGATGGGCATGATCGCGATGATCGCGATGATGGTCGGCAGCGAATCCGTCGCGGTCGGTTGGCTGCTGCACCTGGGCATCTCGGCCTTCATCGGTGGGAGCTTCGCCGTTCTGGTCGGCGGCCG
The DNA here is from genome assembly GCA_964492685.1 of uncultured Micropruina sp. Taxonomy (GTDB): domain Bacteria; phylum Actinomycetota; class Actinomycetes; order Propionibacteriales; family Propionibacteriaceae; genus Micropruina. The sequence goes on along the minus strand of CAZBMH010000132.1, from coordinate 1,609 downwards.
GCTGACCGGCTTCGGCCCCGGCCTGCTGTACGGGATCGGCTACGGGATCGTCTGGTGGGTGCTGGGCGCCCTCATCGCGATGCCCGCCGCGTTGGGAATGCCCGTGTTCCAGTTGAACACCATCAGCATGCTGAGCCTGATGGGGCATGTGATCTACGGCGCGATCCTCGGGCTGGTGCTCGTGGCCCTGCGGCGTCGCTAGCTCGCCCGCTTCCCGAGCCCGTGGCGGGAAGGAACTTGCCCGCCGCGGGGTTGTCACAGACAGACCCGCCACGCGCGGACCGACGAAAGGGACACCTCATGCGCGCCGTCTGGAATGGCACCGTCATCGCCGAGAGCGACGACACCGTCGTGGTCGAGGGGAACCACTACTTCCCGTTGGAGTCGGTGGACGCCGCTCTGCTGCGCCCCTCGGCGACCCACACGACCTGCCCGTGGAAGGGGACGGCGTCCTACTACTCGATCGAGGCCGGCGGGAGGCTCAACACCGACGCCGCCTGGTATTACCCGGAGCCGTCGTCGGCGGCGGGCCAGATCCGCGGCCGGGTCGCGTTCTGGCGCGGCGTGACGATCACGCCCTGAGGTGCCTGGACGGGTCCGGGCAGGAAATCCTCACCTCGCCGGGCGGAGGGGGCGTGGCTCGTCCTCACCGTCGCTGACCGGTTCGCCCAGAGGATGCCGACCGGGTCTGGTCGGGTACGAGTCGCGTCACCAGTGACCGCCCCGGCAGGTCAGCCGCGCTCGGGCAGCCGGCGCCGGACGTCGGGGCTCGTGGTCGGGCCGAGCCTCCAGGGCGCGACCCACGGCAGGTCGTCCCGGATGTGCCGGATGCCCTCCTCCAGCTTGGTGTAGCGGCCCTCGATCACCCGCTTGGCCAGGGTCCGGTCGTGGGCGTCGGAGTTGCGCCACAGGGCGGTGAACAGGGCGTCCACGCGGACGCGGGCCTGCCGGCAGAAGGCGTCGGCCAGCTCGACCCCCGTCGGGTCGGAGGCCGCCTCGGCCTTCGCCCGGACGCAGCTGGCGGTCATCGCGAACAGCTCGGCGCCGATGTCGACTGCCCGGCCCAGGAACGCCTGGCGACGCTCCATCCCGCCTTGCCAGCGGGCCATCCCGGCGAAGACGGACGCCGCCAGCCGCCGCGAGGACCGTTCGACGTAGCGGACGTGCCCGGCGAGCGGGCCGAACTCGCGGTAGGCGCCCGGCAGCAGCCCGGCGCCGGCGGCCAGGGTGGGCAGCCAGGCGGCGTAGAACCCGGCCGCCCGGGCCACCGCCTCCGCCTTGGCGCGCCCGGACGCCTCGGGGTCGATGATGTCGCCGGCCACGTCCAGGTGGGTGTCGACGGCCTCGCGCGCGATCAGCAGGTGCATGATCTCGGTCGAGCCCTCGAAGATCCGGTTGATCCGGAGGTCGCGCAGCAGCTGCTCCGCCTCGACCGGGCGCTCGCCCCGGGCCTCCTGGGAGTCGGCGGTCTCGTAGCCGCGCCCGCCGCGGATCTGCACCAGCTCGTCAACCACTTTCCAGGCCATCTCGGAGGTGTACAGCTTCACCAGCGCCGCCTCGATGCGGATGTCGTTGGTCTCGTCGTCGGCGAGCATGCAGCACAGGTCGA
>CAZBMH010000131.1:0-6634 GCA_964492685.1 uncultured Micropruina sp. | reverse complement strand
CACTACGCCGGCACGTTCGCCGACGTGGTGCGGCTGGCGGTGCCGCCGCGGCACGGTTTGACCGAGAACGCGACGCCCCCGGTACACCCGGAGCCGGCCCTGGGCGCCCCCGCGGCAATCCTGCCCCAGTACGCGGACGGGGAGCGGCTGCTGGCCGCCGTCGCGTCCGGGACGGGGCGGGCCGCCCTCACCCTGGCGCCCGTCAACGAGCGGCTGGGCGACTGGCCCGGCGCCCTCATCGAGCTGGCCGGGGCGGCCCTGGCCGGTGGTCGCGGGGCGCTGCTGTTGGTTCCCGACCACCGCGACCTGGAGCTGCTGGCCGAGCGCTGCACCGCGGCCTTCGGGCGGGGGAGCTTCGTCACGCTCTCGGCCGAGTCGGGCCCGGCGGCTCGCTACCGCTCCTTCCTGGCCGCGGCCCGTGGGGACGTGCGGCTGGTCCTGGGAACCCGGGCGGCCGCGTTCACGCCGATCGCGAACCTCGGTGTCATCGCCCTGTTCGACGACGGCGATGACTCCTGGGTGGAGCCGCGCTCCCCGGGGCCGCACAGCCGCGAGGTGGTCGCACTGCGCGCCGCGCAGGAGCGCTGCGGCCTGGTCTACGTGGGGTACGGGCGCACGGCCGAGGTCGAGGCCCTCGTCCGACGCGGGTGGCTGGCCTCGGTCGGCGTGCCCGTGGCCGTCCGCCGGGAGCGGTGTCCGGTGGTGCGGGTGGCCGCCGGGGCTCCGATCTCGCGGGAGCGAGATCCGGGCGCCCACTCCCGGCTGCCGCGGGAGGTCTTCGAGACGATCCGCGCGGCGTTGGCGCGGGGCCCGGTGCTGCTGCAGGTGCCGCGGGCCGGCTACCTGGCTGGCCTGGCCTGCGCCAACTGCCGAGAACCCGCCCGTTGCCCCACGTGTTCCCAGCCGTTGTCGGCGGGCCGCGCCGAGCAGGGACAGGCGCAGCCGCGCTGTCGCTGGTGCGGGCCGGTTGAGCGCTGGGTCTGCAGCGCCTGCGGCTCGGATCGGCTCCGGGCGCCCCGGATCGGGGTGGAACGCACCGCGGAAGAGCTGGGTCGCGCCTTCCCGCAGACGCGAGTGGTCGTGAGTAACGGCGACAAGCCCGTCCGCGAGGTGGGCGAGCAGCCCGCGCTCGTCGTGGCGACGCCCGGCACCGAGCCGCGGGGGACCGCCGGCTATGCCGCGGCCGTGCTGCTGGACGGGGACACGCTGCTCGCCCGGGCCGACCTGCGGGCCGCTGAGGAGGCGCTGCGCCGGTGGCTTGCGGCCACGGCACTGGTGCGTCCCGCGGCCGAGGGCGGCACGGTCATGATCGTCGCCGAGCCGACCGCGCGCGCCGTGCAGGCGCTGGTGCGGCTGGACGCGGAGGGGTTTGCCGAGCGCGAGCTCGCCGAGCGTGTCGCCACCGGTTTCCCGCCCGGCGCGAAGCTGGTGACTCTCGAGGGGACGGCGGCCGTGGTGGGCGAGGCGGGGGCGGCCCTGCGGGGGCTGCGCGCCGACGCGCTGGGTCCGGTGCCGCTGCCCGCCCCGGCCGAGGGGGTGCGGCTGGCGCTGCGCTGCCCGACCTCGGAGGGCAAGGCTCTGGTCGCCGGCGTGAAGGGGCTGCTGGCCTCCCGCTCGGCCCACAAGGCCGACGGGACGCTCCGGGTTCGCGTCGACCCCCAGGTGCTGTAGCCGTCGGCGGCCCCGAGGGCGCACCATGGAGGTGGACAGGCCCCGCCGCGCCCGGCAGGGCTCCGGCACCCCTTGGGAAGTAGGAACGTGACGACCACGACGGTCTACCGAGCCGTGAGGTTCTACACCATGGAGCCCGACCGCCCCACGGCCGAGGCGATCGCCGTCCGTGACGGGCGGATCATCGGCATCGGCACCCTGGACGAGGTGACCTCGCCGCTTGAACGCTTCACCCTCGACGACAGCCTGGCCGGCAGCTTCGTCACCCCGGGCCTCATCGACGAGCACCTGCATCCGATCCTGGGCGCGTCCACGCTGGTGACCGAGGTGATCTCCACCGAGGACTGGGTGCTGCCCGGGCGGACGTTCCCGGCGTCCGCGACCCCCGAGGACTACCTCGAGCGGCTGCGGGCTGCCCATGCGGCGCTGCCCGACCCCACCGAGTGGCTGCTGAGCTGGGGGTATCACGCGCTGTGGCACGGCCCCCTCAGCCGCGCCGTCCTCGACACGGTCAGCCTGACCCGGCCGATCGCCGTCTGGCAGCGGTCCTGCCACGAGTGCTTCCTCAACTCGGCCGCGATCGAGCGCCTGGGCATCACCGAGGCGGATGCCGTGGGCCCGCTGGCCGCCCAGAGCGACCTGGCGGCGGGGCACTGGTGGGAGAACGGCTTCTTCACCGCGCTGCTGTCCAGGCTGGGGCCGGTCCTGCTGAGCGAGGCCCGGCTCACCGCCGGGCTGAGGCAACTGGTCGATTACCTACACCGGCAGGGCGTCACCGCGTTCAACGAGCCGGGGATCCTCTGGGACCAGGAACCCTATGAGCTCTACCGCGCGATCCTCGGCCCCGACGACGTCCCGATGTTTTCCTCCTTCATGGTGGACGCGCGCTCCCAGGCCCAGGCGGGCCTGCGCGCCGACGAGGCCGTGCGCGACGCCGAGGCCCAGGTCGCCCGGGCCCCCGGCGGCAAGGTGGGGCTGCTCGACAAGCACGTCAAGCTCTTCGCCGACGGCGCCATCATCGCCCAACTGATGATGATGAAGGACCCCTACCTGGACGACGCCGGCGACCCCGATCCCGGCCACCACGGGGAGTGGCTCATGACGCCGGAGGTGCTGGAGGAGTACGCCCGCGTGTATTGGCAGGCGGGCTGGCAGATCCACACCCACGTGAACGGCGACGCGGGCCTGGAGATGCTGTTAGGTGTGCTCGAACGATGCCAGGCCGACTTCCCCCGCGAGGACCACCGCAGCGTGATCGTCCACTTCGCCTTCTCGACCGAGGAGCAGCTGGACCGGATCGCCAAGCTGGGGGCGATCGTCTCCGCCAATCCCTATTACGTGACGGGATTCGCCGACAAGTACGCCGCCCACGGCGTTGGGCCCGAGCGCGCGGACGCGATGGTCCGCTCCGCCTCGGTGCTGGCCCGCGGCATCCCGCTCTCGTTCCACTCCGACCTGCCGATGGCCCCGGCCGCACCGCTGTTCCTGGCGTCGTGTGCGGTGAATCGGGTGACCCAATCGGGGCGGGTGGCGGCCCCCGAGCAGCGGATCTCCGTCCACGACGCGCTCCGGGCGGTCACCATCGAGGCCGCGTACGCCTGGCGGCTGGAGGACGAGTTGGGGTCGATCGCGGTTGGCAAGCTGGCCAACCTGACGGCGCTGGCCGAGGATCCCCTCGCCATTGATCCGGCGCGGCTGGCCGACATCCCGATCGTCGGCACCCTCTACGAGGGCCGCTGGTTCCCCGTGGTGCCCTCACCCTAGGGGCGGGGGCGTCAGCAGCGGCCGTCGAGGCGCTCGCGGACGCGGGCGGCCACGTCCGGCGGCACCACGTTGTCGCGATCACGCAGCTCGCCCAGGCAGTCCCGGACGCCCACGAGCGCGGCGTACAGGGACGGGCACGTTGGGCAGCCGGCCAGGTGGGCCTCCAGAACGGCCCGCTCCGCGGCCCCCAACTCGTCCTCCAGATACTCGCCCACCTGGGAGCGGGCCTCCCAACAATTCATCGGAACCCCTCCTCGGGCGAGTGCCCGTCGGTCCTCACCGTCGAGCGCGCTCACCAGGTGTGCCCGCCCGCGGCGGATCCGCTGCTTCGCCGCCGCGAGCGACAACTGGTGGACCTCCGCCACCGCTGCCGCCGTCAATCCCTCGACGTCGTGCAGGATCAGCGCCGAGCGCAGGATGTGGGGGAGCCGGGAGAGCGCGTCAAGCAGCGTCGCCCGCTCCCGGGCCCGCAGCATGATCGCCGCCGGGTCCACGGTGTAGCTGTCGTCCCGCCAGGCGGCCTCGATCGCCTCCCCGACGTCGGACGCGTCGGTGGGCCACTCACGCCGTCGCCGCACCGAGTCCAGGAAGACCCGGTACAGGATGCTGTGCAGCCAGGTCCGGGGCGATGACTCACCCCGGAACGCGGTGCCGGACTCCAGTGCCCGCAGCGCCGTCTCCTGGACGAGGTCGTCGGCTCGTCCCGGGTCGCCCGTCAGGGCCAGGGCGTAGCGATACAGGCCCGGGAGGGCCTCGACGATCGCGTCCGGGGCGAGGCTCACCTCAACGCTTGACCGGGCAGGTGCTCATGCCGAGCACCTGGTAGATCGGGCACATGCCCACGGCGGCCGTGACGCCCATGACGAGGGCCACGATCAGCAGCAGGATGCCGCCGATGCTGCCGAAGCCGAGTGCGGAGGCGGCCCACAGCGCGACCACCGCCACCACCCCGCGGATGATCCGATCCTGGTTGCCAACGTTCTTGACCATGACGTACTCCTTCAAATCGACGATGCCTGCGGCGGGCCGTCCCTCAGCCCCAGACCATAGACGCGCCGCCGGGCCGAATGGATACAACTAAGGTGGCCCCCGTGCGTGTCGTGTTCGCGGGAACCCCCGAGGTGGCCCTGCCGAGTCTTGAGCGGCTGGCCGCCTCCCGGCACGAGCTCGTGGGGGTGATCAGCCGCCCCGACGCGCCCGCCGGCCGCAGCAAGCGACCCGTGCCGAGCCCGGTGGCGGCGTGGGCAATGACCCACGGGATCCCGCTGCTGCGTCCCGATCGGCCCCACGGGGACGAGTTCGTCGCCGCGCTGGAGGCACTGGCCCCCGACTGTTGCCCGGTGGTCGCCTACGGCGCCCTGATCCCGGCCCCGGTGCTGGCGGTGCCGCGCCACGGCTGGGTGAACGTGCACCTCTCGCTGTTGCCGGCCTACCGCGGCGCGGCGCCGGTGCAACGGGCCATCCTGGCCGGGGAGCCGCGCACGGGGATCACCCTGTTCGACCTGGTGCCGGCGCTCGATGCGGGCCCCGTGTATCGCCGGGAGGCGTCCCCGCTCGGCGCTCAGGAGACCTCCGGTGACGTGCTGGGGCGCCTGGCCGTCCGCGGCGCCGAGCTGTTGGCCGAGGTGCTGGACGGGCTCGCGGACGGAACGGCCACCGCGGAACCCCAGCCCGAGAACGGGGTCAGCCTCGCGCCCAAACTGACCGTCGCCGAGGCCCGGCTGGCGTGGGAGGAGCCCGCGATCGCCCTGGATCGGCGGATCCGGGCCTGCAACCCGTCCCCGATGGCCTGGACGACGCTGGACGGCGAGCGGTTCCGGGTGCCCGCCGCCCGTCCGATGCCCGACCGAGGGCTCGCGCCCGGCGAGTTCCTCGCCGAGCGGCGGGGCGTCCTGGTGGGCACCGGCGCGGGTTCGCTGGAGCTGCTGACGGTGCAGCCGGCCGGTCGCCGCGCGATGGCGGCGGCGGACTGGGGACGCGGTCTGGCGGCCCCGAGCGGTCGGTTCGCATGACCCGCCGACGTACCGATCGGGCGCGGATGATCGCCTTCCGGGTGCTGCGCGCGGTGAGCGCCGAGGGCGCCTACGCCAACCTGGAGCTGTCCCAGCGGCTGGCCGAGGCGGGGCTGGAGGCCCGGGACGCCGCGCTGGCCACCGAGCTTGTCGCCGGCACCTGCCGCTCGCAGGGCAGCTACGACGCGATCATCGAGGCCGCCGCGGGCCGCCCGCTGAAGTCGCTGCAACCCGCCGTGGTGGACGCGCTGCGGCTGGGCACTCACCAGCTGCTGGACCTGCGCATTCCGCTGCACGCGGCAGTCTCGGCCACGGTCGACGTGGCGGCCGTCGCGATCTCCGAGCGGGTGGCCGGCGTGGTGAACGCCGTGCTGCGCAAGGTGGGCGCCCGCACGTTCGAGGAGTGGATGGACGTCCTGACGGCGGGGATGCCGCCCGCCGACGCCCTGGCGCTGCGGTCGCGGCATCCGTCCTGGATCGTTGCCGCCCTGGCTGACGTGTTGCCCGCCGACGAACTCTCCGCCGCCCTCGACGCCGACAACCGGGCGCCGACCACGCATCTGGTGGTCCGACCGGGCCTCGCCGAGGTGTCCGAGCTGGGCGGCGAGCCCACCCGCTACTCGCCCTGGGGTGCCGTCGCCGCCGGCGACCCCGGACGGCTGCGCGCCGTCCGCGAGAGCCGCGCCGGCGTCCAGGACGAGGGCTCGCAGCTCGTGACGCTGGCGCTCGCGCGGGCCGACGCGCCGGAGGGCCCGTGGCTCGACACATGCGCCGGGCCGGGCGGCAAGGCCGCCCTGCTGGCGGGCCTGGCGCGCCAGCAAGGGCGACCGTTCATCGCCGCCGAGCTGCAGCCGCACCGCGCCGCCCTGGTGGCGCAGGCGCTGCGCGGCTACCCCGAGCCCCGACCGACGGTGCTGGTCGCCGACGGCACCCGCCCGCCGTGGCGGGAGGGGCGCTTCGCCAAGGTGCTGCTCGACGCACCCTGCACCGGCCTGGGCGCCCTTCGGCGTCGTCCGGAGTCGCGGTGGCGCCGCAGCCCCGACGACGTGGCCGACCTGGTCGTGCTGCAACGGCTGCTGCTGCGGGCCGCGATCCGGGCCACCCGTCCGGGCGGGATCGTCGCCTACGTCACGTGCTCGCCGCCCCGGGCCGAGACCGTCGACGTCGTGGACGCCGTGGTTGCCGAC
>CAZBMH010000130.1:0-6786 GCA_964492685.1 uncultured Micropruina sp. | reverse complement strand
CGCTCCGATCCGGGCGGCAGTTTCACCAGCCCGGCCCGGACGGCCTTGTTGAAGTCGTCCACATGGCGGAAGCCGAACGCGGCCAGGTCGTCGTAGCGGGTGTCCATCTCGCGACAGACCCACTGCAGCGCCTCGGCGGCCCGCTTGGGGCTCGTGATGATCGGCGTCACCAGGTGGGGAATTCCCTCGTAGTGGGTGAGTTCCACGCGCTTCGGGTCGACGAGCAGCAGCCGGACCTCGTCCGGGGTGGCGCGCATCAGGATGGAGGTGATCATGGAGTTGACGAAGCTGGACTTGCCCGAGCCGGTCGCGCCGGCCACGAGCAGGTGCGGCATCTTGGCCATGTTGGCCAGGACGAACCCGCCCTCGACGTCCTTGCCCAGCCCGACGGTCATCGCGTGGTGGTCGTTGCGCGCCAGCGGGCTACGCAGCACGTCGCCCAGGGAGACGATCTCCTTGTCGGCGTTGGGGATCTCGATGCCGATCGCGGACTTGCCCGGGATCGGCGACAGGATCCGCACGTCGGCCGACGCGACGGCGTAGGCGATGTTCTTGGCGAGCGCCGTGACCTTCTCGACCTTGACGGCCGTGCCGAGCTCGACCTCGTAGCGGGTGACGGTCGGCCCGCGGGTGTACCCGGTGACGGTGGCGTCGATCTCGAACTGGCGCAGCACGTCGGTGAGCCGCCCCACGACGGCGTCGCTGGCCTGCGAGCGCGCCTTGGGGACGCTGCCGGGCTTGAGCATGGCCGGGTCGGGCAGGACGTACTGGATGTCGCCGCTCAGCTGGAGCTGCTCCGCGCGCAGCGGCGCCGGGTTGTGCTCCGGCGGGGACAACTCGGGCTTGGGCTTGCCGGCGGTGACGATCGGCTCGCTGGCCGCGTCCGGTTCGTCGGTGACGTACAGGTCGATCTCGGGCTCGTCGATATCGCCGACGATCGGGGTGTCGTACGCCTCGTCCACGCCGAACGTGACCGCGGGCTCCACGGCCGGACGGGACAGGCTGGCGCGCAGCGCCGCGGTGCGCTCACGCAGCTCGTGCAGCGGCACCCCCGCGATGACCAGCACGCCGAAGCCCAGCAGCAGCACCAGCAGTGGCACCGCCACCCAGACGCTCAGCAGGTCGGCCAGGAAGGTGGACGAGATGAAGCCCAGCGCGCCGCCCGCCTCCCGGACGGCCTCGGGGTTGCCGAAGCGGGGCATGCCCTTGGAGATGTGCAGCAGGCCGAGCAGCCCCAGCAGCGCGGCCGACCAGCCGACCACCTGGCGGCCGGCGGGGCCGTTGTGGTCGGGGTGGCGCAGCGTCCGCCAGGCCATCACGAGGGCGAAGAGAGGCAGGGCGGTGCTCAGGGTGCCGAAGATGGTGGTGACCCCGGTGTGGATCCAGAAGCCGACGGGGTCGGGCAGCTGGAACCAGAACTCGGCCGCGAGGACGATGGCCAGGCCGATCAGCACGAGGCCGGCCCCGTCGCGGCGCAGCGCGGGATCGAGGTCGCGGGCCCCGTGACCGATGCCTCGGGCCAGCGCGCCGACGCCGCGGGCCAGCCCGCCCCACACGGCCGCGACGCCGCGACCCAGGACGGCGAAGAACCCCGAGGAGGGCGGTGGCTTGCGCGCGTTCGAGCGCGCGGGCGTACGACTGGGGGTCTTCTTGCTTCCGGACGACCGCGGGGTGGACGAGCGCGTGGTGGCGCTGGCCCGACTCCGCGGCGGGGAAGACGCGCGGGTCGCCATGCCGCCGACACTAAGCCATCGGCGCGGGAACGCCCAGCGTCCACGCCGTGACCGGCGACTTCCGCCGAGCGGACGCGAGCCGAGGGCTCAGAAGTGACGCCAGCCCTCCGGGCCGGTCCAGGCCTGGCCGTCGACGCTCACGTGCGCCTCGCCCTCGGCGACCGAGCCGATGACCGTCCAGCCGTCGGGAACCGTGCCCGGCGCGAACGTGGCCACCAGCGCGTGATCGTCGCCGCCGGTCAGCAGGTAGGTGAGTGGCTCGCCGCCGCCGACCGCGGCCGCCACCGCCCGCTGCGGCTCGGCCACGTCGAGGGCCGCGGTGGTCACGTCGAGGGTGACCGAGGACGCACGGGCGATGTGGCCCAGGTCGGCCAACAGCCCGTCCGACACGTCGATCATGGCGGTGGCGCCCGCGAGCGCCGCCCGCAGCCCCTCGCCGTAGGGCGGCTCCGGGACCCGGTGGGCCACCACGACGGCGCGCGGCGAGCGGAAGCCGCGGGTCAGGACGGCCACCCCGGCCGCCGCCCAGCCGAGGCGTCCGGCCAGGGCGATGACGTCGCCGGGGCGAGCCCCGGAGCGGGTGACCGGCGGCCGGCCCGACAGGTCCCCCATGACCGTGGACGTGATCGTGATATCGCGGGCGCTGGTGGTGTCGCCGCCGGCCAGCATGATGCCCGCGAGCTCGCACTCCGCGCGGACGCCGGCGCTGAACTCGCTGACCCAGGCGGTGGGCGTCTCGCCGGGTAGGGCCAGGCTCATCACGAGCACCAGCGGCCGGGCGCCCATGGCCTCCAGGTCCGCCACCGAGGACGCGACCGCCTTGCGGCCCACGTCGTGCGCGCTGGACCAGTCCCGCCGGAAGTGGACGTGTTCGACCATGGTGTCGGTGGAGACCGCGACGTCGCCCTCGGGGCGGAACACCGCGCAGTCGTCGCCCGCGCCCAAACGCAGCGCTCCGCCCGCGGGAAGACCGGAGGTGATGGCCTCGATCAGCCCGAACTCGCCCTGGTCGCCGACCGTCTGTGCTGCCATGGGGTCGAGCTTAGAGCCCGCCGCCCGGCCCAACCGCCGCCCGGCCCGGGCCGAACGCCGGCTTCGACATCGGGGCGGTGGGGTGGGACGATCACCCGGTGACCCCCATCTCCGCCCGCCGTGCGCTGCTCGCCGGCCTGGCGGCGTACACCCTCTGGGGCCTGTTCCCGCCGTACTTCTCGCTGCTGGCCCAGGCGTCCGCGCTGGAGATCCTCGCGCACCGGGTGATCTGGTCGTTCCTCTCGGTGCTGGTCGTCCTGCTGGCGCTGCGCACCGGCTGGGACTGGGTGCGCGCGGACGTGCTGCGGCGGCATCGGCTGCCCCGCCTCGCGCTCGCCGCCGCCCTGATCGGGTTGAACTGGCTGACCTACATCTGGGCGGTCAACAGCGGGCACGTGGTGGAGGCCAGCATGGGCTACTTCATCAACCCGCTGGTGAACGTCGTTCTGGGGGTGCTGATCTTCGGCGAGACGTTCGGCCTCGGCGGCCGCCTGGGGGCCTCGCTCGCCCTCGTGGGCGTCGTCGTCATCTCGTGGGGGCACTGGGGGACGCTGTGGATCTCGCTGCTGCTGGCGTTCACGTTTGCCAGCTACGGCGTCGCCAAGAAGAAGGCGCACCTGCCGGCCCTGGAGGGGCTGCTGGTCGAGTCGGCGCTCCTGCTGCCGCTGGCGCTGGGCTACCTGGCGTGGCTGGCGGCCACCGGCGGCCTACAGTTCGGGACGAACCTCAGAATCACGCTGCTGCTGGCCAGCAGCGGGGCCGTGACCGCGCTGCCGCTGTGGCTTTTCGCCATCGCCGCCCCCCGGGTGTCGTTCGGGGTGCTCGGCATCCTGCAGTACGTGGGGCCGACGCTTCAGTTCCTGTTCGCGATCTTCCTGTTCCACGAGCCCGTCTCGCTGACGTACTGGATCGGGCTGGTGCTGATCTGGATCGGGTCGGCGATCTACCTGGCGCTCACCCTGCGGGCTAACGCAGCCCCCGCGGACGCTCCAGAGCCTGTGTGATCAGGTCGGTGATCAGCTCGCCGTAGCCGAGCCCGGAGGCCTTCCACAGCAGCGGGAACATCGAGAGCCGCGTGAAGCCCGGCATGGTGTTGATCTCGTTGACGAAGGCGCGGCCGTCCGGGGTCACGAACAGGTCGACCCGCGCGAGCCCCTCGGCGCCCAGGGCCTGGAAGGTGTCGATGGCCAGGTGGGTGACGGTATCGCGCAGGCCCCGGTCCACGACGGCCGGGATGTCGAGGGTGACCTGCGACTCGGGCAGGTACTTGGCGTCGAAGTCGTAGAACGCGTCCGCGGTGTGCATCCGGATCTCGCCGGGCAGCGACACCCGCGGCGGTCCCCCGTCCCGGCCGCCCAACACGGCGACCTCGATCTCCCGGGCCCCGACGAAGCCCTCCTCCACCACGATCTTGGGGTCGTGGCGGCGGGCCTCCTCGATCGCCGCCGGGAGGGCGGCGGCCTCGGTCACGCGGACGATCCCCACGCTGGAGCCGCCGCGGGCAGGCTTGACGAAGACCGGGAACCGGAGGGTGCCCACGGACTCCAGGCAGGAGGCTGGGTCGGCCAGCCACTGCCCGCTGGTGAACGAGACCCAGCGGCACCCGGGGATGCCGGCCGAACCGAGGGCCCGCTTCATCAGGTCCTTGTCCATGCCGATGGCGCTGGCGGCCACCCCGGATCCGACGTAGGGGATGCCGTTCATCTCGAACAGGCCCTGGATGGTGCCGTCTTCGCCGAAGGGGCCGTGCAGCAGCGCGAACGCCACGTCGATGTCGACGGCGTCCACCAGCCGGTCGCCGTCGCGGGTGGCGACCCGGGTGCGTCCCTGCTCGGTGAACAGCACGCAGTCGGGCCAGTTCTCACTCAGGCGCGGCAGTTCCTGATCCCGGACCTCCATGCGGCGAACATTCTCGCCCGGCACGATCGTCCAGCGGCCCGAGGGGGTGATGCCGATGCCGACGACCACGAAGCGCTCCGGGTCGATGGAGCGGGCGACGCTGCCGGCGGTCAGGCAGGAGACGTCGTGCTCGCTGCTGGTGCCCCCGAAGACGAGGGCGACCCGGATCGGGGACGACGCCATGGATTCCTCCTGCTCGTGAATGCGAGCCTCACCCTACGCGAGGGGACGAGGTCAGTTGACCTCGCGCGCCCAGTCGCGGGGCAGCCGCCGACCGCGGCGGATGTCGTAGCGCTCCGCCGGGGCGGGGATGCCGCGCAGCTCGGCCACGATCGCGGTCAGGGTGTCCATGATCCGCACGCCCGCCTCGGCGACGGCGGTCGGGCTGTCGGCGACCTCGGCCAGATCGGCGAGCCTGATCGGGGGTCCGGCCTGCATCATCATGGTCTTGCGCGGGAAGAGGCGGGGCCAGGTCGGCTTCTTGCCGGGCATGACGTAGTTGGCCCCCCACTGCCCCACCGGGACGACCGGCGCGCCGGTGCGAAACGCCAACCGCGCCGCTCCCGGCTTGGCCGTCATCGGCCACGTGTCGGGGTCGGCGGTGATCGTTCCCTCCGGGTAGATCACGACGCACTCGCCCCGCTCCAGCGCCTCGGCGGCCTTGTCGAGCGAGTCCTTGGCCCGCACGGAGTTGCGCTCCACGGGGATCTGGCCGAGGCCGGTGGCGAGCGCCCCCAGCACCGGTACCTTCCAGATGTCGCTCTTGCCCAGGGCGCGCGGCCAGCGGCCGTGCCAGATCAGGAAGTGCGCCAGCGCGACCGGATCGAAGTCGGACACGTGGTTGGCGACGATGATCACGCCGCCCTCGCGGGGGATGTTCTCGCCGCCACGCCAGTCCTGCTTGGTGAGCAGTCGGAGCACCGGCGCGAGCGTCAGCGCGAGCCGCCGAAACAGCGGCTCTGCGGGTGCCTGATTCACTGCCGAGAGCGGCAGTGCGGCGCGACCTGCGGGCATCGGTCACCTCCTTGGGGGGTTTGGCGGGCTCAGCGTAACGTTCCGGGACACGCCCGAGAGCGCCGATTCCGGGGCCGGAGTTAACTGCAATCAAATTGTGAACTGAGGGATGATGTGGCCGTGGACGACGTGACGCTGGACGAGACGGTGCCCCCCGGCTGCACCCCCGCATGGGCGGCGAGATCGGTGTTCCGGCAGCTGCTGTCCCGGCTGGACGCGGGTGCCGAGCTGCGCGTGTGGGCGGCGCGGCCGGGGCTGCGTGCCGAGCTGCGGGCCCACGGCCACGACGTGATCGTCCGGGCGCCCGGGGACGCCGCCGCCGAGCCGATCGTGGCCCTCCCCCTGGACGCCGACGAGGAGTGCCTGGCCGTCACCGTCGCCGAGGAGGATCCCGAGGGCTGGACGGCGATCACCCGCGACGGCCATCGGATCGTCCTGCCGCGCGACGCGGTGGACCCGGGCATCCGGCTGCTGCGCACCGGCCAGCGGCTGCTGGTGCTGCGCCGCGGCGACCTGGTGGTCGACGCCTGGCTCTGAGCCGAGGCTCCGCTCAGCCCGCGGTGCGGGCCGGCAGGGTCCGCGGCAGCCAGGACGGCCGGGTGGCCTCGTAGGCGGCGATCAGGTCGGCGTGCTGCAGGGTCTCGCCGATGTCGTCCAGCCCCTCCAGCAGGCGGTGCCGGGTGTAGTCGTCGATCTCGAAGCCGAAGCTCGCCCCGCCGAGGCGGATCGTCTTGTCCTCCAGCGAGACGGCCAACTCGGTGCCCGGGGCCGCCTCCAGCGCCGCCCACAGCTGCTCGACGACGTCCTGGTCGACCGTGGCGATCACCAGGCCGGCCTTGCCGGAGTTGGAGCGGAAGATGTCGCCGAAACGGGACCCGATGATGACCTTGAAGCCGTAGTTCTGCAGCGCCCACACCGCGTGCTCGCGGGAGGAGCCGGTGCCGAAGTCGGGGCCGGCGACCAGGATCGACCCCTGGGAGTAGGCCGCCTGGTTCAGCACGAAGTCGGGGTCGTTGCGCCAGGCGGCGAACAGCCCGTCCTCGAACCCGGTGCGGGTGACCCGCTTGAGGTAGACGGCCGGGATGATCTGGTCGGTATCCACGTTGCT
>CAZBMH010000129.1:0-6857 GCA_964492685.1 uncultured Micropruina sp. | reverse complement strand
CGTTGCGGTAGTTCTTGGCCGCGTTGATGCCGCCCTGGGCGGCGATCGAGTGGGCTCGCCGCGGGCTGTCCTGGTAGCAGAAGTTGAGGACGTTGTAACCGGCCTCACCGAGGGAGGCCGCGGCCGCGCCGCCGGCCAGGCCGGTGCCGACGATGATGACGTTCAGCTTGCGACGGTTGGACGGGTTGACGAGCTTGGCCTCGAACTGGCGGGTCGACCACTTCTTGTCGATCGGGCCCTCGGGGGCCTTGGTGTCGTGGATGTCGGCGCCGAGGCTGAAGAAGTCGGCGGGAGCCATCGTCTCGGTCATCACTTCACCCATCCCATCAGGACCGCTACCGGCATCATCATGAAGCCGACGTACAGCAGGATCGCGATCACCCAGGCGGCGCCGTTGAGCACCTCGCGCGCCTTGGGGCTGGTGTTGGCACCCAGCGTCGCGAAGGCGCTCCAGAAGCCGTGCCGGACGTGCATGCACACCGCGACCAGCCAGATCGCGTAGGCCAGGGTGACCCACCACTGGCTGAATGACGCGATGACCGCCTCGTACGGGGTGGCGTCGGCGGCGAAGCCAGTGCGCACCACGAGCGCGGTGAACTGCAGCAGGTGGAAGACCAGGAAGCCGGCGAGCAGGACGCCGCCCCAGCGCATGGTCCGCGCCGAGTAGGTCTGCTGCATGGGCTTGGACACCACGTAGTTGGAGCCGCGCGCCACGCGGGCCCGCTGGGTGAGCGTCCAGGCCGACCACATGTGGCCGGCCAGGCAGGCCAGCAGCACGGCCCGGAAGACCCAGATGAACCAGCCGTTGGGGATCAGCGGGTACAGGATCACATCGGCCTTGCCGCCCTCGGCATGCGGGTCGAACTTCAGCCAATGCGCGTAGTGGTCGAAGGCTTCCGCCCCCAGAAAGACCTTGAAGTTGCCGTACATGTGCATGAGCAGGAATCCGATCAGCACCAAACCGGTGACGGCCATCAAGGCCTTCATCGCGACGGTGGATCGAAGCGCTCTCTGATGCGGAGTGAGAGATGTAGTCGCCACGAGGAACACCTTATTTCACCTACGACACGATGTCGTACTGATCCGCTCCTTCGGACCGGTCAATGTCACATCGTGAAACGTGCCATCGGCCGAGGACCGGGCGGGTCAGCGATCCGCGAGCAGGTCGGGACGGCGCTCGGCGGTCCGCCGCAGGGCCTGCTCCCGACGCCAGGCGGCCACCTGGCCGTGGTGTCCCGAGCGCAACACGTCCGGCACCTCCAGGCCGCGCCAGGACGGGGGCTTGGTGTAGACGGGGTACTCCAGCAGGGCGTGGCCCTCCGCGTGGGACTCCTCGGCCAGCGACTCGGGGTTGCCGATCACTCCGGGCACCAGCCGGACGGCCGCCTCGATCATGGCCAGAACGGCGACCTCGCCGCCGTTGAGGACGTAGTCGCCCAGGCTCAGCTCGCGCACCGGCATCCGGGTGCGGGCGTGCTCGGTGACGCGGGCGTCGATCCCCTCGTAGCGGCCGCACGCGAACAGCAGCCAGGGCTCGGCCGCCAGTTCGCCGGCGATGCGCTGGCTGAACGGCTCGCCGGCGGGCGTCGGCACCACCAGCATGGGCGGGACGGGGCTCTCGTCCAGGAACGCATCCATGGCCTCCCCCCACGGTTCCGGCTTCATCACCATGCCGGCGCCGCCGCCGTACGGCGTGTCGTCCACGGTGCGGTGGCGGTCGTGGGTCCAGGTCCTCAGGTCGTGGACGCCCACCGCCAGCAGGCCGTTGGCGATCGCCTTGCCGGTGAGGGACAGCGAGAGGGGCGCGAAGTAGTCGGGGAAGATGGTGAGGACGTCAATCCGCATCGTCGACCTCCTCCGGTTCGTCCAGCAGCCCGGGCAGCGGCTCGACCTCCAGGTAGCCGCCGGCCACGTCGACGCGCGGCACCAACGCGGTCACGAACGGGATCATCCGTTCGCCGGCCGGCGTGGTGACGATGAGCAGATCCTGGGCCGGCAGGTGCCGGACCTCCCGCACCCGGCCCACGGCCTCCGGGCTGCCCACCGGGCGGACCTCGAGCCCGACCAGCTGGTGATCGTGGAACTCGTCGTCGTCGGTGACGAGATCGTCGGCGATGCCGGTCACCCACAGCTCCCGGCCGCGCAGCGCCTCCGCCGCGGACCGGTCGGTCACGCCCTCGAAGGCGACCAGCAGGAAGCCCTGATGCCAGCGGTGGCCGACGACCACCAGCGGACCCGCCTCGCTGCGCAGGGTGGCGCCGGGGGCAAAGCGGCGATCGACGAAGTCGGTGCTCGGCCGCACGCCGACCTCGCCGCGCAGCCCGTGCGCCCGCCCGATCTGACCGACCTGGACCTCGATGTCGTTGCTCACGCGGCTCATCCCTCCCACAACCAGCGACGCCCAGGGGTTTCCTGGGCGTCGTTTTCTTGCTTAGTGGTCAGCGTCGGGGGCGGCGCTGCGGGCGGCGGTCCACATCGACGAAGTCGACGCGAACCTCCTCCCGGCCGGCCAACGCTGCGATGACCGTCCGCAGGGCGCCTGCGGTGCGACCCTGGCGTCCGATCACCTTGCCGATGTCCTCGGGGTGCACCCGGACCTCAAGAGTCCGGACCCGTCGACGCTCGGCATCGCTCACCCGAACGTCGTCGGGGTTGCTGACCAGACCGCGGACGAGGTGCTCCAACGCGTCGGCCAGCACGTCAGGCCTCGTCGGTGGTCTCGGCTCCGGCCTCGGCCTCGGCGGCCTTCTTCCGACCGGCCCTGGAGATGGCCGCGGTCGCCGGCTCGTTATCGGCCTCGGCGAGCGCCGCGTTGAAGCGGGCCACCTTGTCGACACGCTCGGCCTGCGGGAGGATGCCCACCGGGGTGGTGTCACCGCTGAACTTCTGCCAGTCGCCACTGCGCTTGAAGAGGGCGACGACGGCCTCGGTCGGCTGGGCGCCGACGCCGAGCCAGTACTGAGCCCGCTCGGAGTTCACCTGGATCACCGACGGGTCGTTCTTCGGGTGGTAGAGGCCGATCTCCTCGATGGCCCGGCCATCGCGCTTGGTACGGGCGTCCATCACAACGATGCGGTAGTGCGGCGAACGGATCTTGCCAAGCCGCTTGAGTCGAATCTTCACAGCCACGAGTGTGGTTTCTCCTGTTGGAAAGGCCGGGCAACAGCTGCCCGGCAGGCGGTTGGACGTGATGCTCATCGTGGGGAATGGGCCTGCGGTCCGGGTGGATCGTCGAGTCAGCGCGTGAGAGGGCACCCTGGTCGACGATGCGCCAAACATTGTGCCAGATGGCGTTGGGCCCCGCCTAATGGGCTCCGGGTGGGGCTCGGATAGGGTACGCCAAAACGGGCAAGGAGGAACATGGCGTCGCGCACGGTCAGGCCGCCGCGGCTCGTCGCGTTGCTCGGCCCCGCCTTCGTCGCCTCCGTCGCCTATGTCGACCCTGGCAACGTCGCCGCGAATCTCACCGCGGGCAGCCGCTACGGGTACGCGCTGGTGTGGGTGTTGGTGGTCGCCAGCCTGATGGCCATGGTGATCCAGTACCAGTCGGCGAAGCTCGGCCTGGTGACCGGGCGCACCCTGCCGCAGGTGATGCAGGACCGGCTCGCCGACAAGCCGTGGCGCGGCCCGGTGGGGCTCGCGTACTCGCTCCAGGCCTTCGTCATGTCGGTGGCCACCGACATCGCCGAGGTCGTCGGCGGTGCCCTGGCGCTGTGGCTGCTGTTCGGCACGCCGCTGTGGCTGGGCGGCATCATCGTCGGCGTGGTCGCCGTGGCCCTGCTCGCGGTGCTGCGCCGCCAGGGCGAGAAGACCTTCGAGATCGCCGTAGCGGGCGTGCTGCTGATCATCGCGCTGGGGTTCCTTGGCTCGCTGTCCTGGGTGCCCGTCGATTGGCCCGCGACCCTGGCCGGGGTGCGCCCGTCGGTGCCGGACTCCGACGCGTGGCCGCTGATCGCCGCCATGCTGGGCGCGACGGTCATGCCGCACGCCATCTATCTGCACTCGGCGCTGGCCATCGAGCGTCACCAGCCCCGGGCCGACGAGCGGCACCGTCTACCCCACCTGTTGTGGGCCCAGAAGCTGGATGTCGGGCTGGCGCTGCTCGCCTCCGGCTCGGTCAACATCGGCATGCTGCTGCTGGCCGCGGCTGGGTTGCACGGGTTGCAGGGGGACGCGATCGAGGTGGCCCATCACCAACTGCGCACCGACCTGGGGTGGTGGCCCAGCGTGGTCTTCGGGGTCGGGCTGCTGGCTTCGGGGATCGGGTCCGCGGTGGTCGGGACGCACGCGGGCGCCCAGATCCTCAAGGACCTGACCCGGTTCCGCCACTCCCCCATGCTGCGTCGGCTGCTGACCATCGGGCCCGCGGTGCTCCTGCTCACCCTGGGAGTCCCGCCGACGGCTGTCCTGGTGTGGAGCCAGGTGGTGCTCTCGTTCGGGATCGCGCTGGCCGCGGCCCCCCTGGCCCGCTTCACGGCCGATCGCCGGCTGATGCACGAGCACACCGACGCCCCCTGGCTGGTGGTGGTCAACGGCGTGATCGTGACCACCCTGATCGCGCTGAACTTCGTGGTGCTGTGGTGGGTGCTGACCGGGACCTGAGGCTCACACGATCCGGCCGCGCAGGATGATCAGTGTCGGTTCCCGGACGACGCCCAGCTCGACGCGGGGGTCGGCCGCGAAGACCACCAGGTCGGCCGAGCCGCCCTCCACCAGCGCGTCCACCCCGAGCCAGCCGCGGGCCGCCCAGCTGGCGGCGCCCAGCGCGAACTCCGCGCCCCCCACTTTGCCCAGCTCCAGGATCTCCTCGGCGATCAGCCCGTGCGGCAGGACGCCGCCCGCGTCGGTCCCCGCGTAGACCGGGACTCCGGCATCGACGGCCTTGCCGATGGTCTCGTAGCGGCGGGCGTGCAGGTCCCGCATGTGGGCGGCGTAGGCGGGGAACTTGGCCTCGCCGGCGGCGGCGAAGTCCGGGAAGTTGGCGATGTTGATCAGCGTCGGGACCAGCGCGACCTGGCGCTCTGCCATGACCGCGATGGTGTCGTCGGTCAGCCCGGTGCCGTGCTCGATGCCGTCGATGCCCGCGTCGACCAGCTCCGCCACGGAGCGCTCGTCGAAGCAGTGGGCGGTGACCCGCACCCCCAGGTCGTGGGCGGCGGCGATGGCCTCGCGGGCCACCTCCTGGGGCCACAGCGGCGTCAGGTCGCCGGCGTCCCGGTCGATCCAGTCGCCGACCAACTTAACCCAGCCGTCGCCCCGGCGGGCCTGCGTCACAACCTCGGCGACCAGTTCCTCCGGCTCGACCTCCTCGGCGAAATTGCGGCTGTACCGCTTCGGGCGGGCGATGTGACGCGCCGCCCGGATGATGCGCGGCAGGTCGTCGCGCTCGTCCATCCAGCGGGTGTCCACCGGGGAGCCGGCGTCGCGGATCAGCAGTGTCCCGGCGTCGCGGTCGGCCTCGGCGTGCTCCTGGGCGCGGGACTCGTCCACGCCCCCGTGCGACTCCAGCCCCACGTGGCAGTGCGCATCCACGAGGCCGGGAAGGATCCAGCCCCCGGTCGCGACGGTGAGGGCGTCCGCCACCGGTTCGAAGCTCAGGACGCCGTCGTGGATCCACACGTCGCGGACCTCGTCGTCGGGCAGGACGACGCCGCGCAGGTGCAGCCGCGGCGCCGGTCCGCCGGGTTCGGGGGCCGCGACGTGCGTGTGGGTGGAGCCGCCGTGGGTGTGGGTCAGCGACGTGACCGGGCCGAGCCCCGGGGGCAGCGCATGCCTGTGCGTCATGGGCCGATCTTGGCACGACGCGGAGGCCCGCGCCCCCGTGATTCGAGGGCTGGTGCGGATCAGCCCGGGTTCACCGCGGACGTGGGTCGCCCGGTCAGCGGGGGCCCTTGTTCTTGGCGTTGAGCATCCGCTGGACCTCTGGGGGCAGCTGGTAGTCGCCCAGCGCCTTCTGCAGGTCGGCGTCGCCCAGCTGGCCTCCGCCCAGCCCGAACGCGTCGGCGGGGTTCCAGGCGGGTTGGGTCTCGGCGGGCGCGGCGGCCGGCGGGCCACCTGCGCGCTTGGCCGGGTTGCCGGAGACGCCCTTGCCCTTGCCCTTCGGCTTGGCCCGCTGCTGGGTGATGGCCCGCCGTCCGCCCGGCATCCCGGGGATGCCGCCGCCCATGGCACCGCCGAGGCTCTGCATCATCTTGCGCGCCTCGAAGAACCGGTTCACCAGGCTGTTCACGTCCGACACCTTGGTGCCGGAACCAGCCGCGATCCGGGAGCGGCGAGAGCCGTCCAGCATCTTCGGGTTGGTGCGCTCCGCCGGGGTCATCGACTTGATGATCGCCTCGATTCGGTCGATCTCGCGCTCGTCGATGTTGGCGATCTGGTCCTTGACCTGGTTCATCCCCGGCATCATGCCCAGAATCTTCGACAGCGGCCCCATGCGCCGCACCGCCTGCATCTGCTGCAGGAAGTCGTCCAGGCCGAACTCGCCGCCGCCCCGCAGCAGCTTCTCGGCCGCCTGCTGGGACTCCTTGGCGTCGAAGGTCTTCTCGGCCTGCTCGATCAGCGTGAGGATGTCGCCCATGCCCAGGATGCGGCTGGCCATCCGGTCGGGGTGGAAGGCGTCGAAGTCGCCGAGCGCCTCGCCGTTGGAGGCGAACATGATGGGCCGGCCCAGCACCCGCGCGATGGACAGGGCCGCGCCACCGCGGGCGTCGCCGTCCAGCTTGGAGAGGACCACGCCGTCGAAGCCGACGCCGTCGGCGAAGGCCTGCGCGGTGTTCACCGCGTCCTGGCCGATCATCGCGTCCACCACGAACAGGATCTCGGTCGGGTTGACCGCGTCGCGGATGTCGACGGCCTGC
>CAZBMH010000128.1:0-6918 GCA_964492685.1 uncultured Micropruina sp. | reverse complement strand
CCTGCGTCCCCGCCACCTGGAGATCGTCTCCTGCCCGTCCTGCGGCCGCGCCCAGGTGGACGTCTACACCCTCGCCGAGGAGGTCACCAAGGGGCTGGAGGGCATGGAGGTTCCGCTGCGGGTCGCCGTCATGGGGTGCGTCGTCAACGGCCCCGGCGAGGCCCGCGAGGCCGACCTGGGGGTGGCTTCGGGCAACGGAAAGGGCCAGATCTTCGTCCGCGGCGAGGTCATCAAGACCGTCCCCGAGGACGAGATCGTGGCGACGCTGATCGCCGAGGCCAACCGGCTGGCGGCCGAGTCCAGCGAGGTCGGCTCCCCGCAGGTGTCCGTGGGCTGAACCGAGGCACACCCCCGTGAGAGCCCGCCTGCTGACCCCCGCGGACGCGGACGTGGTGCGTGGCCTGCTGCTGCGCAACCCCGTCGTGAACGTGTTCGTCTCGGCGCGGGTGGACGCGGGGCTGCTGTGGCCGGGATCGGCCGCCACCCTGTGGGGGTGGCCGGCGGAGCGCCCGAGGCAGCTGCTGCACGCCGGGTCGAACCTCGCGCCGGTCATCGTGGCCGACTTCGGCGACGACCCCGACGACGTGCTCCAGGCGTTCGCCGACGTGGTGGGGCCGCGCCGCTGCCAGGCGATCGTCGGCCAGTCGGCCATCGCCCTGGCGCTGTTCGATCGGCTGAGCCGCCGCCACACCCACGGCTACTCGCGGCCCCGCGAGATCCGGCCCCAGCAGCCGCTCATGATCGCGCAACGCCCGGTGAGTCTGCCGAGCGCCCCGGTGGTCCCCATCACGCTCAACGAGTACGAGTCCTACGTCGCGGCGGCCGTGTCGATGTACACCGAGGAGGTCGGGCAGAACCCGCTCGCGGCGGGGAACCGCTCCGGCTATCGGGCCCACTGTCGGCAACTGATCGAGACGGGCCGGGCCTTCGGCATCGTCACCGAGGGGCACGTCGTCTTCAAGGCCGACATCGGCGCCGCCTCGGGGGAGGTGGCTCAGATCCAGGGGGTCTGGCTGGCCCCCCACCTGCGGGGGCGGGGGCTGGCGGCGCCCGCCATGGCGGCGGTGACGGCGGCCGTCCGCGAGCGTTTCCCGGTCGTGTCGCTGTACGTGAACGACTTCAACATCCGCGCCATCCGCGCCTACGAGAGGGCCGGTTACGTGGTGGCCGACCGGTTCGCCACCGTCCTGTACTGAGCCCGGGACGGGCCCGAAACTGCCTCGCGCCGCCCATGTATCAACACCCTCCTGTGGAGCCCTTAAGGGTGTGTCGTTGACACGCCCCCTTCTCCCCGTCCCAAGGAGGACCCGTGAAAGCTCGCTATCGCGGCCGCGGTTTCAAGGCCGGAGTGTGCACTGCACTCCTCGCCCTGGCCCTTCCGCTCAGTCTCGGTCAGGCCGCCGTCGCGGCCCCTGCCCCGGCCGCCCCCCAGCTGCCTCTCCCCGCCGATTTCACCGGCAACAACATGCTGTCTTCCGCGGCGCCCGCCGGGGCCGACGTCAAGCGGCCGGCACCGTTCACGGCCGCTCGTGATCGGATTGCGGACTTCCGGGGTTCGAAGCTCGCGGTGGGTGCGTCCGTCACCTTCAACCTGTTCCCGGGCGTCAACCTCACCGGCGACGTCACCAGCAGCAGCAAGGTCATGTCCATGCGCACGTGGCGCGGCAAGCTCACCAACACCACGGGCTACTTCTATGCGTCGCAGGCCGGGGATGCGTACATGGCCCACATCGCGACCCCGAAGGGCGTCTACGAGATCTCCAAGGTCGGCGACGGGGCCTATCGCGTCATCGAGCTGGACCAGTCCAAGAACCGTGAGGACGCCCCCGGCACGCTGAAGGTCGGCGACCTCAAGACCGTGACGGCGACCACCGAGGCCGACGACTCGTCCGCCCGGATCGACATCATGGTCGCCTACACCCCGCAGGCGCTGGCCGGCGAGGGCTCCCAGAGCGCCCTGTTCGCGAGAATCGCGTTGGCGGTCGCCGAGACCAACGGCGGCTACGCCAAGGCCGGGGTCACCACGCGGCTGCGCCTGGTTCACATCCAGCCGACCGTCTACACCGAGAGCGGCGACTTCCAGACCGACCTGGATCGGGTGGTGCACCCCTCCGACGGTTACATGGACGACGTCCCCAAGGCGCGCAACGGTTACGGCGCCGACATGGTGGCGCTCATCCTCGAGAACACCGACTACTGCGGCCTGGCCACCAGCATCCGGGCGACCTCGGCCAACGCGTACACGACCGTGTCCCGCACCTGCGCGACCGGCTACTACTCGTTCGGGCATGAGTTCGGACACCTGCAGGGCGCCCGGCACGACGTGTACGTGGACAACAGCACCACGCCGTTCAGCTACGGCCACGGCTACGTCAAGCCCTCGGCTCGCTGGCGGACGATCATGGCGTACAACAACGCCTGCGCCGACGTCGGCGTCAGCTGCACCCGGCTGCAGTACTGGTCGAACCCGAACAAGACGTACAGCGGCAGCGCGTTGGGCAACTCGACCGCCAAGAACTACGCCGTCCTGAACGTCACCGACACCGCGGTGGCCAACTTCCGGGCAACCGTCATCGCCGACAACTTCTCGTCGTCCTTTACCTCCTCCACCTCCGGTTGGTGGGCCGTGGACGGGCCGTGGAAGCTGTCCAGTTACCACTACTACAGCCCCGGCGTGCCGGAGGGCTGGAACTCCGCGGCGCGCACCGGCGTTTATGGCGACGTCGACTACAGCGCGAGGATCAAGCGCACCGGGTCAGCCACCAGCAACTCGGTTGGCCTCATCGTGCGGGGGGCGCCGACGGCGTTCGATCACTGGCATCCGGGCTACCTCTTCGCGTGGACGCCCAGCGGCTCGATCTCCATCTGGAGGTTCAACGCCGACGGCTCCGAGACCCCGCTGTACGGGTGGACCTACTCGCCGGCCGTGGCCACGGGGTCGGCTTACAACACCGTGCGCGTGGTCGCCGTGGGCAGCACGATGCGGATGTACATGAATGGGGTGGCGGTGGCCCAGGTGACCGACACGACCAATCGCGTCGGCAATGTGGGGGTCGGGTTCTATCGAGCACCCGGCGACACCGACAGCAAGCTCTATGTCGACTGGGCCAAGGCGAGCACGGTGGCGGCGACGTCCCTGGGTGACGCCGACGTGCCGCGGGCCGATGCGCCGCAGAAGGGCGCCACCAGCGAGGTGGCACCGAAGTAGCCCTCGACGGGCCAACGAAACCGAGGGGCCCCGGCAATCGCCGGGGCCCCTCGGCGCGCCCCCCACTCCGCAACCCACGCGCCGGGGCGAACCCGACTGGGGTCGTTAGCCCTCGCCCGGCATGGCGGTCTGGTTCAGCTCGATGACCTGGTAGCCGCCCGCGACGCTGCTGACCTCGAAGACCCCCGCGGGGCTCGCGGCCTTCACGATGAAGACGTCGTTGACGCGAAGGATCATCACGCTGGACGTGCGGAGCCCGGTGATGGGCCCCTCCCACACGTCCGTCTCCAAGTCTTGCGACGTCAGCGTGACCCGGGTCTGGTACGACACGTCCGGGAACAGGTTGAGGATGAGGTCCACCGGGCCTCGGCGGGGATCGCCCGCGGCGTCCAGCAACAGCGACGTGTCCAGCGTCACCAGCCGGGAACGTCGGATCGGCCCGGCGGGGGGAGCGGGGGTCCCGTCCTGGTCGCGGAACAGCGACCCCTCAGCCACGGGGCCGGGGCTGGTCGACGTGGGGGCCGGCGGCGCGGTGGTGGACGCCGGCGAAGGGGGAGGGAGCTGCTCCGCGGACGAGCAGGCCGCCAGCAGGACGAGCCCGAGCAGGCCGCCGGCCAATGGTCGTCGCCACGTCATCACCAACTCCTTGCCTGGCCCTGCCACCATCGTAGGCGGGCCGCGTTGGCACTGGGGTCCGGCACGTTGTACACATGTGCCATGACACGTTTGGGTTGGGGTCTTCTGGGGGCCGGAAAGATCGCGGCCATGTTCGCCGAGAACCTGCTGGCCGAGGGGCTCGCCGTCACGGCGGTGGGGGCCCGGTCGGGAGCCAAGGCGGCCGAGTTCGCCGACCGTCTCGGCATCGAGAAGAGCCACGAGGGCTACGACGCGTTGCTCGCCGACCCGGCGGTTGACATCGTCTACGTCAACACCACCCAGAACTTCCACGTCGCCCACGCCCTCCTGGCGATCGAGGCGGGCAAGCCGGTGCTCGTGGAGAAGTCCTTCACGCGCAATGCGGCCGAGGCCCAGCTGATCGCGGACGCGGCCCGCGCCAACGGCGTGTTCGCCATGGAGGCGATGTGGACGCGCTTTGTTCCCACCATGGTGCGGCTGCGCGAGTGGATCGCCTCGGGCGTCCTGGGCGAGATCACCGCCGTGATGTCGGATCACAGCCAGTCGCTGAGCACCAGCGCGGAGGGACGCCACCACAACCCCGAACTCGGCGGCGGGGCGCTGCTCGACCTGGGCGTCTACAACGCCTCGTTCGCCCACGACCTGCTCGGCGTCCCCACCGAGATCCTCGGGCGAGGGAGGCTCACCGCGACCGGGGTGGACGCCGAGGTGTCCATGCTGTTCGTCCACGAAGGCGGCGCCCAGTCGACCCACCACACGTCGATGGTCAATCCCGGGCCGAACAACGCCGCGGTGATCGGCACGCTGGGCTGCGTGGAGGTGGACGCGACGTTCTACAACTGGACGTCGATGACCCGCTTCGACACCAGCCGCACCCGCGAGCCTGTGGAGCGCTTCGAGCCGACCCTCACCTCGCGCGGCATGCACTTCCAAGCCCTCGAGGTCGAGCGCTGCGTGCGGGAGGGGCTGGGGGAGAGCCCCCTGATGACCCTCGACGACTCCGTGGCCGTGATGGCGACCCTGGACGAGCTGCGCCGCCAGCTCGGGGTGGTCTACCCCGGGGAGTGAGGCCGGGCCGTCACCGGCCCGCTGTGTACAGCCGTCCGGGCTGGGTGGCGCCCAGGAGGGTGTCGAGGTTGACCAGGGTGTAGCCCCTGGCCCGCAGCGCCTTCACGATGCCCGGCACCGCCTTGATGGTCGAGGCGTGGATGTCGTGCATCAGGATGATCGCGCCGCGCCGCGCGCCCGCGAGCGCCCGGGCGGTGGTCGCGGCGACGTTGCGGTTCTTCCAGTCCTCGGTGTCGACGTTCCAGTTCACCAGGGCAAGGCCGAGCTTCCGGGTGGCGGCGTTGAAGGCCCCGTAGGGCGGCCGCAGCAGGGTGGGGGCCGGCGCGCCGGCCGCCACGATGGCCCGGGAGGTGCGCGCGATCTGGTCGCGCTGCGCGGCCAGGCTCAGGCGCGTCAGCAGCGGATGGGTGGCGGTGTGATTGCCCACGGTGTGTCCTTCGGCGGCCATCCGCGCCACCAATCGCGGATGCACCCGCACGTTCCCCGCCACGACGAAGAAGGACGCCTTCACCTTGTCGCGCGCCAGCTGGTCGAGCAGGGCGCCGGTGCCCGCCCCGGGGCCGTCGTCGAAGGTGAGGGCGATGCACTTCACCTTGGCGCAGTTCACCGGCGCGGCCGCCTGGGCCGACGGCGTCGGGCGTGCCCCGGACGGCAGGGGTTCCTCGCTCGGGGTCGTGCCCGGCAGGGGCGCGATCTGGCCGCCCGAGAGGACCTCGCGGCCCACGTCGCTCGCCAGCGTGGCGAGGCTGGCCGCGGGCAGCACGACGCTGATCGCTCCCTCGGACGAGGCGGCGATCGTTCCGCGGTCGAAGAGGACGGCCAGTCCGCCGTCCGGCGCGGGGACGACCGTGGTCAGCGCCGCCTCCCACTGGTCGAGGTCGGCCAGGCTGAGCAGGGCGGGGGTCTGGGACCGGGCGAGCTGCGCGAGCGCCAGCTCGGCCACGGTCGCGGTCGCCGCGGGCGTCAGCAGCTCGCGGCTGCGCCACACCCGGTCGCCGCTCCGCGTGCCATAGAGGGCAGTGCTGGCCTCCCCGCTGGACGCGCCCGCGAACTCGAAGTGATCCAGCCGCACGCCGATCAGCCGCGAGCCGACGTAGGGGATCGACCAGCTGACGGTGAGCTCGGGCGGGGCCTCGGTGGACGGCGAGGTGGCGTCCCGGAAGCCCTTCTCGGCCGCGTCCACCCAGGAGGTCAGCCCGGCGTTCAAGGCGGTGGCCCCGGCCAGCGACGGCCATGACAGGGCGACGGGGAGAGCCGGATCGTCGTCGTAGCGCTGCTGGAGGGTCACGGTGGGCAGGCCGGCGGGGAGGTCCGTGCTCCCGATTGGCGTGGCGGTCGCGGCGGCCGTGACGCCGGCCGCCACGGTGGCAGGTGTGCTCGCCGGCACAGGGCTTTGGAGGGCGCAGCCGGCGACCAGGACCGAGGCGGCGGCGGCGAGGACGAGGCGTTGCGGACGGATCACCGGCACATGGTAGGGCTCGGTACCTCAGCGGCGGCGTCGCCGCGCTGGCGGCCGGCGGTGGCAACGCCCTGGCGGGGAGCGGTGATGCGGCCCGGTAGGCTGGCGCGCGACTGTCGACCAGGAAGAAAGGCCACGAGCGTGATCGCCCGCCTGAGCACCCTCTTCGTCCGGACCCTCCGCGAGGCCCCGGCCGACGCCGAGCTGGCCAGCCATCGCTGGCTCGTGCGTGCCGGCTACATCCGGCGGGCCGCCCCGGGCATCTACAGCTGGCTGCCGCTGGGCCTGCGGGTGCTGCACAAGGTGGAGACCATCGTCCGGGAAGAGATGGACGCGATCGGCGGCCAGGAGGTGCGGTTCCCCGCCCTGCTGCCCCGCGAGCCCTACGAGGCGACGAAGCGCTGGACCGAGTACGGCCCCAACCTGTTCCGGTTGAAGGACCGCAAGGGCGGCGACTACCTGCTGGGCCCGACCCACGAGGAGATGTTCACGCTGCTGGTGAAGGACCTGTACAGCTCGTACAAGGACCTGCCGCTGAGCTTGTACC
>CAZBMH010000127.1:0-6922 GCA_964492685.1 uncultured Micropruina sp. | reverse complement strand
GCTTCTGGCTCTTCCCGCAGAACGAGCACTTCAGCAGTTCCGAGGTCTCACCGATTCGCGCCACGTCCCCTCCTCTCCGATCCAGTCAGGCCTGACCAACCCTAGCCCGGACCGGTCGCACCACCTGGGATTGACCGGTCCGGTTCGGGTCAGTGCTTGATGTCCTTCAGCGACGTCAGGACGTCGTCGATGATGCCGTACTCCTTGGCCTGCTCGGCGGTCAGGTACTTGTCACGATCGACGTCCGCGCTGACCCGCTCCACCGACTGGCCGGTTGCCCCGGCGAGCATCTCCTCCATCAGCGTGCGGATGCGCAGGATCTCGTTGGCCTGGATCTCGATGTCGGAGCTCTGGCCGTAGGTTCCCTGCCCCATCGAGGGCTGATGGATCAGGATCGTGGAGTTGGGCAGCGCCAGCCGCTTGCCCTTGGTGCCCGCCGCCAGCAGGATCGCCGCGGCCGACGCCGCCATCCCCAGGCAGACCGTCTGGATGTCGGGCTTGATGTATTGCATCGTGTCGTAGATGGCGCTCATCGCCGTGAACGAGCCGCCCGGCGAGTTGATGTACATGCTGATCGGGCGCTCCGGGTCCATGGACTGCAGGCACAGCAGCTGCGCCATCACCGCGTTGGCGACGTCGTCGGTCACCGGGGTGCCGAGGAAGATGATCCGATCCTCGAACAGCTTGGTGTACGGGTCGACGCGGCGGAAGCCGTAGCTGGTCCGCTCCTCCCACTGGGGGATGTAGTAGTTCATGGACGGGCCGGCGGGCGCGATGCCCTCGAAGCCGAAGGGGGACGTCATGTCGGGCCTCACTGATTCGGTGCGTCGGCGGACTGGATGTCCGAGGCGTTGGTGTAGACGTGGTCGATGAAGCCGTACTCCAGGGCCTCGGGGGCGGTGAACCAGCGATCCCGGTCGGAGTCGGCCTCGATCTGCTCGATGCTCTTGCCGGTCTGCTCGGCGATCAGCTGGGCCATCTCCCGCTTGGTCGCCAACAGCTGCTGGGCGTGGATCTTGACCTCGGAGGCCGTGCCGCCCACGCCACCCAGCGGCTGGTGCATCAGGATCTTGGCGTGCGGCAGCGCGTAGCGCTTGCCCTTCGTGCCGGCGCTCAGCAGGAACTGGCCCATCGAGGCAGCCATCCCCATGGCGACGGTCGCGACGTCGTTGGAGATCCACTGCATGGTGTCGTAGATCGCCATGCCGGCGGTCACCGAGCCGCCCGGGGAGTTGATGTAGAGGTAGATGTCCTTGTGCGGATCCTCGGCGTTGAGCAGCAGCAGCTGCGCGCAAATCGCGTTGGCGTTCTCGTCGCGGACCTCGGAGCCGAGGAAGATGATGCGGTTGGCCAGCAGCGACTGGTACACCGAATCGGTCATGCCGCCGGCGTTGGGGCCGGCACCGGCCAGGCGCGGGGACTGAGGCAGGGTTTCGTTCACGGGAGCGAACCTACCCGCCCGCTCCCCCACAACGCGGACGATTCGCCTGCTGTTCGCTGACGGCCAAAGGTGGGGTGACGACGATGGCCCGGCCCCTCGCGGGGCCGGGCCATCGGTCAGCGTGCTGGGGTCACTCGTCCTCGGCGACGGGGGCCGGCGCCTTGGTGTCCACGGCCGCCCCGTTGCTGTCGGTCACGACGGCCTCGTCCATGATCAGCTGCAGCGCCTTGCTGCGCCGCACCTCCTGCATCCACGCGGGCAGGTGATTGTGCTCCATCATGTGCTGGGCCTCCTGCTCCGGCGACGTGCCGTTCTGCATGGCCTTGCGGACGATGAGCTGGGTGAGCTCGGCCTGCTCGACCGAGACCTCGCGCTCGTCGGCGATCGCATCCAGGACGATCTGCGCCTTCAGGCTGGACGTCGTGCGGGCGTCCATGGTGGCCCAGAACTCCTCGGGGGTGGAGGCCTCTTCCTCCTCGGCGGAGTCGAGGTAGCGCTCCAGCGTGAGGCCGGCGTTGGCGAGCTGCTGCTCGATGTCGGCGTGGCGGGCCGCGATCTCGGCGGCCAGGGTCCGCTCCGGGAGCTCGAAGGCCACCGCCTCCAGCAGCGCCTCCAGCACCTTGTCGCGCGCCTGGGTCTGCTGCTCGCTGCGACCCATCGACTCGACGGCCTTGGCCAGGTCGGCCCGCATCTCCTCGACGGTGTCGAACTCGGAGATCAGCTGGGCGAACTCGTCGTCGACGGCCGGCAGCGTCTGCTCGGACACCTTGGTGACGGTGACCTTGATGTCGGCGGGCTCGCCCTCCAGCGGGCCACCCACCAGGGTCGAGGCGAACTCGGCGGTCGCGCCGGCCTTCAGGCCGGTGATCGCCTTGTCGAGGCCGTCCAGCATGCCGCCGGAGCCGAGCTCGTAGGTGACGCCGGACGCGTTGGCGTCGGGCAGGGGCTCGCCGTCGCGGCTGCCCTCCAGGTCGAGGGTGAGCACGTCACCCTTCTTGGCCTTGCGGGACACCTCGGTGGTGGAGGCGAAGCGCTTGCGCATCAGCTCGATGCGCTCCTCGACGCCCTCGTCGGTGGCGGGGACGGTGTCGACCGTGGCGCTCAGGGTGTCGAACGCCGGCAGCGTGATCTCGGGGCGAACCTCAACCTCGGCGACGAACTCGACGACGTCGCCGTCCTCCAGCTTCGTGACCTCGACCTCGGGCTCGCCCAGCGGGACGATCTTGGCCTCGTCGATGGCCTGGCCGTAGGCCTGCGGCAGGGCGGCGTTGATGGCCTCCTGCAACACCATGCCGCGGCCGAACCGCTGATCGATGACGGCCGCCGGCACCTTGCCCTTTCGGAAACCGGGGATGTTCACCTGGGCCGCGATGTCGCGGTAGGCCTTGTCCAGGTGGGACTTGAGGTCGCTGAAGGGAATCTCAACGGTGAGCTTCACCCGGGAGGGGCTGAGCTGCTCGACGGTGCTGGGCACGAAGTGGCTCCTGAATCGGACGTGGATAGACCGGGTAATCCTAGCGAGCCACCCCCGCGACCAGGAAAACGCCCCCGGCCAGGCTGGAGCGGATGACGGGAATCGAACCCGCATGGCCAGCTTGGAAGGCTGGGGCTCTGCCATTGAGCTACATCCGCGTGGGGCCTCAGCGTAGCCGAACCCGCGGCGGGTTCCGCCAATCCGCCGACCCCACGGCCGGTCAGCGCTCGCTCTCCTTGCCCTCGCAGAACAGGTGGGCGGCGGGCTCGCCGAGGGTCGACACCCCCACCCTGTGGACGATCGACGTCAGGCGGTCGCGAACCGTGTGCGCGGACAGGTGGGACCCGCTCGAGGCGGCCGGGCGACTCAACGGCACCTTCACTAGGCGGAGCCAGCCGAGACGCTCGACCTGGGGTGGCCGCTCGGCCACCCGCTTCGCCTACGACCCGGAGCCACCGGGGGTGGGGCTAACGGCCAGGTGCGCGACCGTCGGGCCCGGCAACCACGGGGTGGCTTTGCCCCCCGCAGAGATGGCGACGCTCACGACGTCCGGGCCATGAGCGGCGGCGGGCGCGATCCGATTGACCGAAAGAGTCCACGAGGCCCCGCGGGCCAGCTCACGTCTCCGAACACCGTGGCCCTGAGGCTGGAATTCCGCCATCACCGCGACCCCCCGATCCATCCATCAAACGATTGAGGCGGGGTAGGCCGGAAGAAGAGTATCAGGACGCCTGGCCTCCCCGCACGGGGTAGGTCCGGCGATCCTCACCACTTGCCGCCGAGGGGCCGCCGGCATGGCGGCCGGCGGGGTGCGCGCCCCCCTCCGACCGGCGCAAGACGCCTCGCGTCGGCAGCCCCCAGCGGCGCTTCCCCGGGAGCACCAGGATGGGCGTCGCCGCCGGCGGTGCGCTACGGACCTGGACCAGCGGGAGGTTCCTGCCGTTCCCCGGGGGCGGTCGGCGCATGGGAGCGATGCGTGCCAGCCTCAACGGCCGCAGCTGAGGCCTCCCGACTGGTGCTTTACTACGACGGTGCCCCGCTCCCGTAGTCCCCTGCTAGCGAGCCTGCTCGGGCTGCGAGGCAACGGCCGGGCGTGCGTCTACACCGAGCCCATGTGGGGGCTCTCGATGATGCTCGTGCTGCCGTACGCGTCGGTGTACATGCTGGCGCTAGGGGTGCACGACCAGCAGATCGGCCTCCTGGCGACCCTCTCGATGCTGTCGCAGGTGGTCTTCGGTCTGCTCAGCGGCGTCATCACCGACAAGCTCGGACGACGCCTCACGACCGCAGTCTTCGACGTGGTCGCGTGGTCGATCCCGTGCCTGATCTGGGCCTTCGCGCAGAACTTCTGGTACTTCGTGGTGGCCTCGGTGATCAACGGCGCCTGGCAGGTCACCCAGAACTCCTGGGACTGCCTGCTGGTGGAGGACGTCGAGCGCAGCGAACTCACCAAGGTGTACTCGCTGATCAAGGTGGCGGCCGAGTTCTCCGCGCTGTTCGCCCCCATCGCCGCCGTGCTGGTCTCCCAGTTCGGCCTGGTGCCGGCGGTGCGGATCCTCTATCTGAACGCGTTCCTCATCATGACGGCGAAGATCGTCATCCTGTACCGCTGGTCGACCGAGACCAAGACCGGACGCCTCCGGCTCGACCAGACGCGCGGGGTGAGCATCTGGCAGCTGCTGGCCGAGTACCGCGGCGTCCTGCGGCTCATCGTCACGTCCAGGGGCACCCTGTTCTCGCTCGCCATCGCCGCCATCGTCGGCGCCGTCGCGCTCGTCAACGGCACCTTCTGGCAGGTGGTGATCAGCCAGCGCCTGCTCGTCCCTGACCCGCTGCTGCCGTTCTTCCCGATGGTCCGCTCGCTGCTGAGCGTGCTGTTCTTCTTCACCCTGATCCCCTGGCTGACCCACGACAAGCACCTCAAGCACCCGACGCTGTGGGGCTTCCTGGTCTACCTGGCCGGGCAGGTGCTGCTGGTCGCGATTCCCGCCCCGGAGGGCAGCATCGGCTGGTCCACCTACGCCCTGCTCGGGGTCTGCCTCGTCCTGGACGCGTTCGGCGCCGGCATCCTGTTCATGCTCGCCGAGTCGCTGGTCGCCCTGCACGTCGACCGGGACGAGCGCTCCCGGGTGATGGCGATCCAGCGCACGTGCGTGATGCTCGTCACCGCCCCCTTCGGCTGGATCTCCGGCTGGCTGTCCAGCCTCGACCGCACCTGGCCGTTCGTCCTGACCTCGGCGCTGTTGATCCTCGGCGTGGCGGTGACCGCCCGCTACTGGGTGACGACCCACTCCGAGCCCGAGCCCATGGTGTGATGGGTGTTCGGGTCAATCGACCCGGACGGCCACGTGAACGAAGGACTGCGATGCAGCAACGACCGCTGGGGCACACCGGCACGGACGTCTCGGTCATCGGCCTGGGGACCTGGCAGCTCGGTGCCGACTGGGGCGAGGTCAGCGAGGCGGACGCGATCGCCGTGCTGGCGGCGTCCGCCGACGCGGGGGTCACCCTGTTCGACACCGCGGACGTCTACGGGGACGGTCGCAGCGAGACCCTCATCGGCGCGTTCCTCGCGTCTCGTCCCGGCCACGGCATCACGGTGGCGACCAAGATGGGCCGCCGACTGCCGCAGGAACCGGCGAACTGCACGCCCGCGAACTTCCGGGCCTGGACCGACCGGTCGCGGCGCAACCTGGGCGTCGAGACCCTCGACCTCGTCCAGCTGCACTGCCCGCCCACCGCGGTCATCGAGGCGGACGCCACCTACGAGGAGCTGGACGTGCTGGTCGCCGACGGCTCGATCGCGGCCTACGGCGTCTCGGTGGAGACCTGCGCCCAGGCGCTGGCGGCGATCGCGCGGCCGAACGTCACGAACGTGCAGATCATCGTGAATCCGTTCCGGCTGAAGCCGCTCGACGAGGTGCTGCCGGCGGCGCAGGCGGCCGGGGTCTCGCTCTTCGCCCGGGTTCCGCTCGCCTCGGGCCTGCTGTCGGGCAAGTACACGGCCGCCACGACCTTCGCCGCCGCCGATCACCGCACCTACAACCGGGCCGGGGAGGCCTTCGACCGCGGCGAGACCTTCTCCGGGGTCGACTTCGAGGTGGGTCTCCAGGCGGCGTCCCGGCTGGCGGCGGCGCTTCCGGACGGCGTGTCCCTGCCCGCCGCGTCCCTGGCGTGGATCGCCTCGCGCCCGGGCATCTCGTCCGTCATCCCCGGAGCGCGCAGCGTCGCCCAGGCCCGCGCGAACGCGGACGCCGCGGCCCTGCTGTCGGCCGGGTTCGACCTCGACGCCTTCGACGCCGTGGTGCGCCAGGTCTACGACGACCTGCTGCGGGCGGGGATCCACAAGCACTGGTAGACCGGGGCGGCGCGGCCGCGAGCGGCAAGCCGCATGGCGAAGTTCTCGGGACGCGGTGGAGATCGCGAACGCCGC
Organism: uncultured Micropruina sp.; assembly: GCA_964492685.1. Lineage (GTDB taxonomy): Bacteria > Actinomycetota > Actinomycetes > Propionibacteriales > Propionibacteriaceae > Micropruina. The sequence goes on along the minus strand of CAZBMH010000127.1, from coordinate 574 downwards.
CGTCCCGTGGCCGCCGCTCAGGTTGGCTGGGACCCGTCCCCGGTCTGATGTGTGGTCCTCCCCGCGATGGTAGGCATGGCGCTGTGAGAACACCGGCCGCCGTGCACCGAGTCCCGATCGTTGCCGCCCTGCTCGCGCTCCTGTGGATTGGCGGGAGCGCCAGCCGCTTCAGCTTCTGGGACTACAAGTACGAATGCGTCGCACGTGACCTGTGCAATTACGCCGACGTGATCAGCGGCATGCAACAGCACTGGACCTACTTCATCGCGGCGGTGGCGCTGCTCGCGGTTGGAATCGCGCTGCACATCTGGCGGGCCGGACTCCTCCGGCCCGCCCGCGACCGGCGTCCCTGCTCCTTCTCCTCAGCCCCGGATTGATGTGGGTCATGTACCTCCCGGTCGGGCTCGTCACATTGTTCTCCGGAGAACACCTGATGGCCGCGGCCGCCTTCCCGGTGTTGATCGGCGCGGTCTGGTTGGCCTCAGAGTCGCTGGGTGCCGTCCGAGGGGCGCGACTAGACCTAGTGCGGCGTGTCGTTAGTTGTTGAGGTGTTGGTGTTTGGGATGATGGGGCA
>CAZBMH010000126.1:0-6939 GCA_964492685.1 uncultured Micropruina sp. | reverse complement strand
CGTCCCCGCGCCGGGCTGCTGCGCGGCCGCGAGTTCGTCATGAAGGACTCCTACTCCTTCGACGTGGACGACGCCGCGCTGCAGCGCTCCTACGACGCCCACCGCGAGGCCTACATCCGGATCATGAACCGGCTGGGGCTGGAGTTCGTCATCGTCAAGGCCACGTCGGGGGCCATGGGCGGGTCGGCCTCGGAGGAGTTCCTGGCGGTCGCGGCCCAGGGCGAGGACACGTTCGTGCGCTCGCCCGGCGGCTATGCGGCCAACGTGGAGGCGGTGACCGTCCCCGCGCCCGAGCCGCTCGACTTCGCCGACGCCCCCGCGCCCCGGACCATCCCCACGCCCGGGACCCCCACGATCGACTCGCTGGTCGCCGTGGTGAACGCCGAGTACCCCCGCGCCGATCGGGCCTGGGTGGGTGCCGACACCCTCAAGAACGTGGTGTTCATGCTCGTGCACCCCGACGGCCGCCGGGAACCCCTCGTGGTCGGGCTGCCGGGTGACCGCGAGGTCGACCTGAAGCGGTTGGAGGCCGCCGTGTCGCCGGCCGAGCCGGTTGCGTTCGCCGACGAGGACTTCCTCGCCTTCCCGACCCTCAAGAAGGGCTACATCGGGCCGACCGCGCTGGGCAAGGACTCGACCAGCGGGGTCCGCTACCTGGTGGATCCCCGCGTCGTCGTCGGGACCCGCTGGGTGACCGGCGCCAACGAGGTCGACACCCACGTGATCGACCTGGTCTGCGGCCGCGACTTCACCCCGGACGGCGTCCTGGACGTGGCCGAGGTGCGCGAGGGCGACCCGGCCCCCGACGGTTCGGGTCCGCTCAGCCTGGCCCGCGGCATCGAGATGGGCCACATCTTCCAGCTCGGCCGCAAGTACGCCGAGGCGCTGGGGCTCAAGGTGCTCAACGAGCAGGGCAAGCTGGTCACCGTCACCATGGGCTCCTACGGGGTCGGGGTGTCCCGGGCCGTCGCCGCGGTGGCGGAGAGCAGCTGCGACGATCGCGGCCTGGTGTGGCCGCGGGCGCTCGCTCCCTACGACGTTCACGTCGTGGCCGCCGGCAAGGACCAGGCGATCTTCGACCACGCCGAGGCGCTGGCCCAGACGCTGTCCGAGGCCGGGTTCGACGTGCTGCTCGACGACCGCAAGGCCTCCCCGGGGGTGAAGTTCACCGACGCCGAGCTGCTGGGGATGCCCACCACGGTGGTGGTCGGGCGCGGTCTGGCCGACGGCGTGATCGAGGTCCGGGACCGGGCCAGCGGCGAGCGCACGGAGGTCGCCGTCGGCGACGCGGGCGCCCACCTGGTCGCGGTGCTCCGCGGCTGACGCCCTGGATGGCCGGCGGTCTGGAGCTGCCGCTGCTCACGGTGGTCCTGCTGATGGCCGCCTCCTTGGTGGCCGGGTGGGTGGACGCGGTGGTCGGCGGTGGCGGACTGATCCAACTGCCCGCGCTGCTCATCGGGCTGCCCGCCGACACCCCGGTGGCCACCATCGCGGGGACCAACAAGCTGCCCTCCAGCTTCGGCACGGCCACCGCGGCGCTGACGTACGCCCGCACGATCCGGATCGACTGGGCCCACGCCTGCCCGCTGCTGGTGAGCGCGGCTATCGGGTCGTGGTCGGGAGCTCAGCTGACCCGCTTCCTGGCCCGCGAGTCCTTCACGCCGCTGGTCCTGCTGGCGGTGGTCGTCGTCGGGGTCCACACCTGGCGGCGGCCGCACCTCGGTCGGCACTCCGCGGTGCGTCACGTCGGCATCGACGCCCTGCTGCGCATGGCGGCGATCGGGCTGGCCGTCGGGGTGTGGGACGGGTTCGTCGGCCCCGGCACCGGCACCTTCTTCGTCATCGCGCTGGTGACGGTGATCGGGCACGACTTCCTGGGTGCCAGCGCGCTGGCCAAGGTGGCCAACCTGACCACCAACGTGGCGGCGCTGCTCGCTTTCGGGCTGGCGGGCCACATCGAGTGGCGGCTGGGGCTGGTGCTGGCGGTGGCCAACGTCGCCGGCGGCTTCCTGGGGGCCCGCATCGCGCTGCGCCGCGGAAACCGCTTCGTTCGCGTCGTGTTTCTGGCCGTCGTCGGCGCCCTAGCGCTCAAGCTGACCGTTGACACCGTGGTCCTCTGGGTCGCTCCCTAGCCTGACCAGCCGGGCCAGCGCAGCGCCGGCGCCCCGAACGCGACCGCGCTGCGTGAGGTGGCGACGAGCAGGTCAACGGCCCACGGCCGCGCCGTCGAGTCGGCGTTGGCGACCCAGGCACCCACCTCGGGCAGCGCGGCGCCCTGCACCCGGGCGCCCAGTGCCCAGGCCTGGCGCCGGGTGGCCGGCATCGTGACCTGATAGGCGGGTCGGGCGGCCGGGACGTCGGCACCCTCGGCCCGACGCCGATCGGTCAGCGCGTCACGGACGGCGACCCAGGCGGCCAGGCCGCGGCGAACCTCGCGGCGCTGCCCGGCCGTCAGCCCCGGGGCGGCCAGCACCGACTGCAGCGCGTAGCGGGCCTCGTAGGAGCGCACCAGCAGGCGTCGACCCCAGTCCTCCCCGGTGAGCGCGGGGGTGGTGGTGGCGGGGTCGTTCGCCCCGGTGAAGTCGCCGGGGGCGAGCCTGTCGTCCATGGTCGCGGTGAAGGCGGCCAGCCCCGCCCACAACAGCGCCGCGGCCCCCTCGGCCCCCACGGCTCGCGTACGGTGGCCGGCCACGTCGCCGCCGAGGGCGTCGATCAGGGACGCGTACCCGTCCCGGGTGACCGCGGGCGTCGGGGGCGGCGTCACCGCGGGCGGTGCCGCGGTCTGGCGTCGTCCGGGATCGGCGGAGGCGAGCACCCGGGCGTGGTCCTCGCAGGCCGACACGAACCACCCCAGGGCCCGCACCTGCGCCTCGTCGAGCGTCCCGTCGGATCCCTTGGCGCGCAGCGCCGCGGCTCGCGCGGCGAGGGTCACGGCCCGGGCGGCGGCGGCCCGGGTCCCCGTGATCGCCAGCGGCGACGGGGTGGCCGCCGGCAGCCAGGCGACGTCGGGGTCGAGGGTGCAGCCGGCCTGTGCCGCGGTGGCCCCGGCGGCGATCCCGAGCAGGAGTCGGCGGCGGCTGAGCACCCTGCGAGAGTACCCGCTGGGACGCCGGCAGGCCGTCGGTGGGCGCCGGCGCGGTTGGGTTCGGCCGTCCCGGTGGGTAAGCTGCACCATCAGCCTCTGCTGGACAATTGCACCTGACAACCGGATCGAAGGGACTTCACCATGGACTCCAACGTCATCGGTTCGGTGGTTTCTCCCCTCGTTGCGGCACGCCAGCTGGAGATCGACCGCATCGAGATCCTTCCCGCGGGACGCCGCTCGGTGGTGAGGATCTTCCTCGACGGCGACGGCCCGGCGGGCCACGGCCCCAGCATCGACCAGATCGCGGATGCGACCCGGGCGATCTCGAGGGCCCTCGATGAGGCTCCGCTGGGCAACGCGCCCTACACCCTGGAGGTCTCCACCCGGGGCGTCAGCCGGCCGCTGACCGAGCAGCGTCACTTCCGCCGCAACGTCGGCCGCCTGGTCGCGCTGACGCTGGCCGAGGGGGTCGGCCCCACCGGACGGATCGTGGCGGTCGCCGACGACGCGGTGACCCTGGACGTCGAGGGTGCCGAGCAAGTCCTGCCACTGTCGTCGATCACGAAAGCGGTCGTCCAGGTCGAGCTGAACCGGCAGACCGGCGACGTGGAGTTGGACGCGGCCGAGGATGAGCTGGACGTCGAGGACGACCTCGACGATGACGTGGACGAGGAGGAGTGAGATGGACATCGATCTGAACGCGCTGCGCGCGCTGGAACGGGACCGGGACATCCCGATGGCGGTGCTCATCGAGGCCCTCGAGGACGCGATGCTCAATGCCTACGAGAAGACCGAGGGCGCCGTGAAGGGCGCCCGGGTGCAGCTCGACCGCAAGACCGGCCGGGTGACTGTCTTCGCCCCCGAGCGGGACGAGGAGGGCGAGGTCGTCGGCGAGTACGACGACACCCCCGAGGGCTTCGGCCGGGTCGCCGCCACCACCGCCCGGCAGGTGATCTATCAGCGAATCCGCAAGGCCGAGGACGACCTCAAGTACGGCCACTTCTCCGCCGTCGAGGGGGACATCCTGGTCGGCGTGGTCCAGCAGGACCGCGATACCCGGACGGTGCGGGTCGATCTCGGCACGATCGAGGCCATCATGCCCCTGGCCGAGCAGTCGCCCGGCGAGGATTACGGCCACGGCCGGCGGCTGCGGGTGTACGTGGTGAGCGTCCGCCGGGAGCTCCGCGGCCCCCAGGTGGTCGTGTCGCGCACCCATCCGAACCTCGTCGCCAAGCTGTTCAAGCTGGAGGTCCCCGAAATCGAGCAGGGGATCGTGGAGATCAAGGCCATCGCCCGCGAAGCCGGTCATCGGACGAAGATCGCGGTGGTCAGCCACAATCCTGACGTCTCCGCCAAGGGTGCGTGCATCGGCCCGATGGGGCAGCGCGTGCGGGCGATCATGCACGAGCTCAGCGAGGAGAAGATCGACATCATCGACTACTCCGACGACCCGGCCGTCTTCGTCGCCCAGGCGCTGTCGCCGGCGAAGGTGACCCAGGTCATCGTCACCGACCCGCTCGCCCGGGCGGCCCGGGTGATCGTGCCCGACTACCAGCTGTCCCTGGCGATCGGACGCGAGGGCCAGAACGCCCGGCTGGCGCACCGGTTGACCGGCTGGCGGATCGACATCCGCCCCGACACGCAGGCCTGAGAGACGGCCACGGCGACCGTGCCCCCTCGGGGGTCCGGTCGCCGTCGTCACTCCTGGCCGGTCAGTCGTCGGGGCCGGGTCCGCCGGCGAGGACGGTCACCCGTTCAGGGTGGTCCCGCCGGACGTGGTCGTCCCGGCGCCCCCGGGGGCCTCGTGCCCGCCCGGCCCGCCCGCCGGCTCGTTGGCGTGCAGGGCGTCGAAGGCGGTCTGGACCTGGTCCGCGGTCACCCCGAGCTTGCTCACCAGCTCCTTGCTGATGGCGGCATCCATGGCGTCGCGGTCGAAGGCGGCGCCCTCGGCGGGCTTGGTGGCGCCCATCACGTCGTCCAGCACCGACTGAACCGCCGACTCCTCCAACCCCAGCTGGGTGGCCAGCCCGCTCGCCAGGCCGCCGCCGCCCATGCCGCCCTGCGGGCGCTCACCCTGGGTGCCGTCGCTGGCCGGGCCGGCCTGGGTGCCGGGAGCCACCTCCACCTGGCTGGTGGTGGTGCCGGTGGTGGTCGTGGCGGCGCTGTTGCTCGCCGAGGCGAGGCCGGCCACCCCGAGCGCCGCGCCGATGCCGATGACGGCGGTTCCGATGGCGATGCCCGTCTTCTTCTTCAGGTCCATGATCATTCTCCTTGGCTACGTCGGGGATGTCTTCCCCTGCTGACATCCAGTAGGCCCGCCCAACCTGTCGCGCCGCTCGCCCCGGGCTATCGGGTTGCTGTGACCCGCCGGAACGGTCGCGGGGGAGGGACGGTAGGCTGACCGCCGTGTCGGAGCCCATCAGGATGTGTGCCGGTTGCCGCGGCCGAGCCTCCGCGAGCGACCTGCTCCGGCTGGCCTGGGACGCGAGCGCGGGGCTCGTCATCGACGACCGGCGGCGGCTGCCGGGGCGGGGTGTGTGGCTCCACGCCGAGTGCGGCGAACGCGCCGTTCGGACCCGGGCCATCGCCCGCGGGCTGCGGCGCGATGTCGCCGGCGATCAGGTCCGCGCGGCGCTGGAGGGCCGGGCCCCGGTTGGGTGAATCCGGCGGCTGACCGATACACTCGCAGGTGCGCGTCCGGCAGCTCATGGATCGGACACCAACCAGAAAGTGGGCTCACGCTCATGACCACTCGATGAATATTCAGAAATGAGCACAGAAAACTAACTGGTCCGCGCCTCGCGGACCTGAAGGAGAGTAGTGGCCAAGGTCCGCGTCTACGAGCTCGCAAAGGAGCTCGGACTCGAGAGTAAAGATCTTCTCACCCAGTTGCAGAACATGGGTGAATACGTCCGGTCGGCGTCATCGACCATCGAGCCCCCCGTGGTGCGCCGCATCACCGAGAAGCTGAGTAAGCCCGCGTCGGCCCCGGCGCCCGCCGCCCCCGCAGCCGCTGCCCCGGCAGCCAAGGCGGCCCCCGCCGCGGCACCAACCCCGCGCCCCGCGGTCCCCAGCACCCGCCACCAGCCGGCCCCGAGCCAGCCTCCCGCGGCGCCCGCTGCCCCGGTCGTCGCACCGGCCGCCTCGGCGGACCGCCCTGCGCCCACCGTCCCGCCGGCGCGTCCCGCCGGCCCCGCGGCGCCCGGTCAGGCCGCCCCGGGTCCCCGGGCCGCGGCCCCCCGTCCGGGGGCTCCCGCTCCAGCGCCCGGGGCTCGCCCCGCGGCCCCGCGCCCCACCCCGGCGACCCCGGCTCCGGCGCCCGGCCCCGACGGCGCCCGCCCGACGCCGCGGCCGCGCCCCGGCGCCACCCCCGGCGCTCCCGGCGCCGCTGCCCCCGGCGCGCGTCGTCCCGGCGCCCCCCGCCCGGGCAACAACCCGTTCGCTCCCAGCCAGGGCATGGGCGTCCGGCGTCCGCGTCCCGAGGGTGCGGCCCCCGCACCGCGTCCCGGCGAGCGGACGGATCGTCCCGGCGGTCCGCGTCCCCCGATGGGTGATCGCGCCCGTCCCGGCGGCCTGCCCGGCATGCCCCGCCCCAACCCCGCGATGATGCCGCGCCAGGCCAACCCGGCCCTCGGCTCGGCGCGTCCCGGCCCGGGCGGCCAGCGCGCCGGCTTCGGTGCCAATCGTCCCGGCGGCCCCGGCCGTCCCGGCGGCGGTGGCGGCCTGCCCGGCCGCGGTGGCCCCGGCGCGCCCGGTGGTGCCCCGGCCGGCGGCGGCCGCGGTGGCCGTGGCGGTCGTGGCGGCTCCGGCACCCAGGGTGCCTTCGGCCGCGCGGGCGGTCCCGCTCGCCGTGG
>CAZBMH010000125.1:0-6994 GCA_964492685.1 uncultured Micropruina sp. | reverse complement strand
GTTCGAAGCGGACGTTCTCGAGCTTCGCGTTCTCGCCGTCGGCGTGCGCGGCGAGGGTCGCGGCGGCGGAGTCGCCGGCCAGGTCCTCGGCGAGCGCGATCGGGGATCCGATCAGCTCGCCGAGGCGCTTGGCCGCCGGCGCCACGGAGTACTTGGCCTCCGGTGCGCCCTTGGGACGGCCGAGGTGGGCCAGCACGATGACCTTGGCGCCCGCGTCCCTCAACTGGGTGAGGGTCGGCAGCGCGGCCCGGATGCGACCGTCGTCGGTGATGCGATCACCATCGAGGGGCACATTGAAATCGCAACGGATCAGGACCCGCTTGCCGCGCAGGTCACCGAGGTCTTGTACTGACTTCACTTCAGCCTTCCTTGATTCTTTTCAGTTGTGCGAGGAGCTCGGGGTCAGAGCTTCGCGCCGACGAGGACGACGAGATCCGCGAGGCGGTTGGAGTAGCCCCACTCGTTGTCGTACCAGCCGACGACCTTGACCAGGTCACCGATCACCTTGGTGCAGCCGGCGTCGAAGATCACCGAGTGCGGGTCGGTCTCGATGTCCTTGGAGACGATCGGGTCCTCGGTGTAGGCCAGGATGCCCTTGAGCGGGCCCTCGGCCGCGGCCTTGATCGCGGCGTTGATCTCGGCGACCGAGGTCTCCTTGCCCGCGAGGAAGGTGAGGTCGGTGGCGGAGCCGGTCGGCGTGGGGACGCGCAGCGCGTAGCCGTCGAACTTGCCCTTGAGCTCCGGCAGGACCAGGGAGACGGCCTGGGCCGCGCCGGTCTTGGTCGGAACGATGTTCAGGGCGGCGTTGCGGGCGCGACGCATGTCGCTGTGCGGGCCGTCCTGCAGGTTCTGGTCGGCGGTGTAGGCGTGCACCGTGGTCATGAGGCCGCGGACGATGCCGACGGTGTCGTTGAGGACCTTGGCCATCGGCGCCAGGCAGTTGGTGGTGCAGGAGGCGTTCGACAGGATGTGGTCGGTCTCGGGGTTGTAGTCGCCGTCGTTGACGCCGATCACGACCGTGATGTCCTCGTTCTTCGCCGGGGCGGAGATGATGACCTTCTTGGCACCGCCATCGATGTGGGCCTTGGCCTTGGTGGCGTCGGTGAAGAAGCCGGTCGACTCGATGACGATGTCAGCGCCGATCTCGCCCCAGGGGAGCTTGGCCGGGTCGCGCTCGGCGTAGGCCATGATCTTGTGGCCGTCAACCGTGATCGACTCGTCGTCGAAGGTGATCTCGCCGGGGTAGCGACCGAGGATCGAGTCGTACTTGAGCAGGTGGGCGAGGCTCTTGTTGTCGGTGAGGTCGTTGATACCGACCACCTCGATGTCGGCACCGGACGCCTTGACGGCCCGGAAGAAGTTGCGGCCGATGCGGCCGAACCCGTTGATACCAACCTTCACGGTCATGTGATGGTTCCCCTTCGTCGGAAGTTCTTGCCAGGCCGAAAGGCCCGGGCATGGGTGGACGAAGTTCACTCTAACGGAACTTGAACCGCCGTCAGGCTGGTCGCCGAAACCGGTCGCCGAGACCACAAAGGAGGGGTGCTAAAACCTGTGATCGGCCCCGTTCAGTCCCTGTCCTCCAACATGTCGAGGCTGAGATTCGCCTCGGTCCCCGGGATGCCCAGTTCCTGGGCGCGCTTGTCGGCGGTGGCCAGCAGCCGCCGGATCCGGCCGGCGACCGCGTCCTTGGTCAGCGGCGGCGTGTGGAGCTGGCCGAGCTCCTCGAGGCTGGCCTGCTTGTGCTCCAGGCGGAGCAGCCCCGCGACGCGCAGGTGCTCGGGGATCTCGTCCCCCAGGATTTGCAGCGCGCGGTCCACCCGCGCTCCGGCGGCGACCGCCGCGCGGGCCGAGCGCCTCAGGTTGGCGTCGTCGAAGTTGGCCAGCCGATTCGCCGAGGCCCGCACCTCGCGGCGCATCCGGCGGTCCTCCCACGCCAGCAGCGACTCGTGAGCCCCCAGCCGGGTCAGCATGGCGGCGATCGCGTCGCCGTCGCGGATGACGACCCGGTCGACGTTGCGGACCTCGCGGGCCTTCGCCGTGATCCCGAGCCGGCGCGCGGCGCCGACCAGCGCGAGCGCCGCCTCGGAGCCGGGGCAGGTGATCTCCATCGACATCGAGCGGCCCGGCTCGGTCAGAGAGCCGTGGGCCAGGAACGCGCCCCGCCAGGCGGCGACCGACACGTCCAGTCCCCCGGCCACGATCTGGGCGGGCAGCCCCCGGACGGGCCGCCCGCGGCCGTCGACCAGCCCGGTCTGGCGCGCCAGCGAATCGCCGTCGCGGATCAGCCGAACCAGGTAACGGGTGCCGCGGCGCAGGCCGCTGGACGAGATCACCACGAACTCGGCGGTGAACCCGAAGAGCTCCGCGATGGCCGTGCGGAGGCGCCGCGCCGCGGCGCCCGTGTCCAGCTCGGCCTCGATGATGATCCGGCCGCCCGCCAAATGGAGCCCGCCGGCGAAGCGCAGCATGGCGGCGACCTCGGCGCGCCGACAGGCCGGTTTCGTCACCGGGACGGTGGCCAACTCGGCCTTGACCTCTTGGGTCATCGCCATGAATGCATTCCTTACTCCGGGTTGGTCAACTCTAGAGGGCCACGAGCTCTTCGAACACCGCGGCCAGGAGATGGGAGTCGTGCCGGGCCGAGCCGTCGCGCATCCTCACCTCACGGACCACGAGGCGCCCCCCCAGGCTGGCGGCGTAGGACGCCAGGTGGGGGTCGTCGGCGAAGCTCGGGTCGACCACGACATCGTCCAGCCGCAGGCCGGGCGCGTGCTCGGCGAGCAGCTCCAGGTGGCGCGCCGGCGAGTACCCGGCGGTCTCGTCCGCCGACACCAGGTTCATCACCAGGATCCGCCGGGCCGCCGAGGCGGCGACCGCGGCGGCGATGCCCGGCACCAGCAGGTGCGGGATCACCGAGGTGAACCAGGAGCCTGGCCCGAGGACGAGCACATCGGCACCTTGGATGGCGGCCACCGTCATCGGGTGGGCGGGGGGCGCGGTGGGTACCAGCCGGACGGCCCGGACCTCGGCGCGGGTCTTGGCCACGTTGGCCTGGCCGCGGATCACGGCCGGTTCGTCCGGGCGGGCGTCGTCGAGGCCGAGGACGTCCGCCTCGATGGTGAGCGGCACCGCGGCCATCGGCAGCACCCGGCCGCGGACGTGCAGCAGCTGGCCGACCATGTCGAGTCCCGCCACCGCATCGGGCAGCTGCTGCCACAGCCCCGCGATCAGCAGGTTCCCGATGGCGTGCCCCGCGAGCGGCCCGTCGCCGCCGAACCGCGACTGCAGGACATCGGCCCACAGCCGCCCGGACTCGTCGTCACCGCACAGGGCGGCGAGCGCCATCCGCAGGTCGCCGGGGGGAAGGATGTCGAACTCCTCGCGGAGCCGCCCCGACGACCCGCCGTCGTCGGCGACCGTCACCACGGCGGTCAGTCGGGTGGTCACCTGGCGCAGGGCGCTCAGCGAGGCGGCCAATCCGTGCCCGCCGCCGAACGCGACGACGGCGGGAAGCGCTCCGGGCGGGCGCCTCACTCCAGACCCAGGTCACGGTGGAGGACGTGCGCCGACCTGTCCAACAGCCGCAGCCGCCGCGCCACCTCCTCGGTGATCGCCGTGCTGCGGTGCTTGCCCCCGGTGCAGCCGAAGGCGATGGTGGCCAGGCGCTTGCCCTCGCGCAGATACCCGGGGAAGACCAGCTCCAGCAGCGCGACCACCTGATCGACGAACGCTTGGGCCTCGTCGTGGCCCAGCACGTAGCCGGAGACCGCCTGCGAGAGCCCGTTCTGCGGCCTGAGGTCGGGAACCCAGTGGGGGTTCGGCAGGAACCGGAGGTCGAAGACCATGTCGGCATCGATCGGCAGGCCGTTCTTGAAGCCGAAGGACATCAGCGTGAGGTGTAGCTCGTGGCCGGCGTCGCCGCCGAAGGCCACCAGCACCCGATCCGCCATCTGGTGCACGTTGAGCGCCGAGGTGTCGATCACCACGTCGGCGACCGCGCGCAGGGAGGCCAACATCAGCCGCTCCCGCTGAATACCGTCCAGGATCCGCCCCTCGCCTTGCAGCGGCAGCGGCCTGCGGACCGACTCCTGGCGGCGAACGATCACCTGATCGGTCGCCTCAAGGAACAGGATCTGGGGCACCACGCCGAGGCGGCCCAGCGCATCGAACGCGGAGGGGATCTGCTCGAAGGCCGACCGGGTCCGGACGTCGAGGATGACCGCGACCTTGTCGAACCCCCGCTCGGCGGCCACGTCCACCAGGCTGGGCAACAGCACGGGCGGCAGGTTGTCCACCAGATACCAGCCCAAGTCCTCCAGGGTGTGGCCGGCGCTGCGGCGACCCGCTCCGGACATTCCGGTGATCACGAGGAAACGCACGCTGGACTCGGCTGACATGACACCCATTATGGACTCACACGATCTCGCCGGTCGCGGTGTTGATCGCCTCACCGGCCACGGACGCCTCCAGCGCGTCCTTGATCGCGCGCGCCAGCTTCGGCCCGATCCCGGGGGCCAGCGCGATGTCCTCCACGCCGGCGGCGCGCAGCTTCTTCAGCGAGCCGAAGTGGCGCAGCAGCGTCTTGCGCCGAACCTCGCCCAGGCCCGGCACGCCGTCGAGCAGCGACTCGACCATGGTGGCGCTGCGTCGGCCCCGGTGGTGGGTGATGGCGAACCGGTGCGCCTCGTCGCGGATGCGCTGCAGCAGGTACAGGCCCTCGCTGGTGCGCGGCAGGATGACGGGGAACTCCTCCTCGGGGAGCCACACCTCCTCCAGCCGCTTCGCCAGACCGCAGAGCGCGACGTCGGTGATGCCCAGCTCGGCCATGGCCCGCGCGGCGGCGGCGACCTGCGGGGCGCCCCCGTCGACGATCAGCAGCGACGGGGCGTAGGCGAACCGGCGCGCGGTGCCGGTGGTCGGATCGACCAGCGCCGGGCCCTCGTCCGCGTCCTCGGCCAGCGAGCGCCGGTCGTCCAGGTAGCGCAGGAAGCGGCGACGGACCACCTCGTGGATGGCGGCCACGTCGTTGGAGCCCTCGACCCCGCGGATGATGAACCGGCGATACTCGCCCTTGCGCGCCAGCCCGTCCTCGAACACCACCAGCGAGGCCACCACCTCGCTGCCCTGCAGGTGCGAGACGTCCACGCACTCGATGCGCAGCGGCACGCTCGGGAGGCCGAGCGCCTCCTGGATCTCCTCCAGCGCGCGGTTACGGGTGGATAGGTCGCTGGCGCGCCGGGTCTTGTGGTTGACCAGCACCTCGGCGGCGTTGCGGGCCACCGTGTCCAGCAGCGTGCGCTTGTCGCCGCGCTGGGGCACCTTGATGTCGATCCGGGCGCCCCGCTCGCCGGCCAGCAGCTCGGTGAGCAGCGCAGCGCTGCTGGGGCGCTCGGGCACCAGGACGAGCGGCGGGATGTCCTCGGGCTCCGCCGTGGCGTACAGCTGCAGCAGGAAGGCCTCCAGCAGCGCCGGCACGTCCGCGTCGTCGGTCCGGTCGGCCACCCAGCCCCGCTGACCGCGGACCCGTCCGCCACGGACGTGGAACACCTGCAACGCCACCTCGAGCGGGTCCTCGGCCAGCGCGATGACGTCGGCGTCCAGCTGGTCGCCCAGGACGATGGCGTTGCGGTCGGTGGCCTGGGCCAGGGCCGCCAGCTGGTCGCGGATCACCGCCGCCTTCTCGAACTCGAGGTCGGCGGCGGCCTGGCGCATGGTGGCCTCCAGCCGGCGGGTGAGCTGGCCGGTCCGGCCGGCGAGGAAGTCGCACACGTCCTGGACGAGCTCGCGGTGCATCTCGGCGTCGATCCGGCCGGTGCACGGCGCGGCGCACTTGCCGATGTAGCCGAGCAGGCATGGCCGGCCGGCCGCGCGGGCGCTGCGGAACACCCCGGCGGTGCAGCTGCGCATCGGGAACGCCTGCAGCACCGAGTCCAGGGTCTCCCTGATCGCCCAGGCGTGGGCGTAAGGGCCGAAGTAGCGGGTCCCCCGCCGCTTGGCGCCCCGGCCGACGAACACCCGCGGGAACTCCTCGTCCCAGGTGACGGCCACCCAGGGGTAGGACTTGTCGTCGCGGTACTTCACGTTGAACCGCGGATCGAACTGCTTGATCCAGGTGTACTCGAGCTGCAGCGCCTCCAGCTCGTTCTGCACCACGGTCCAGTCCACCGCGGTGGCCGTGCGCAGCATCGTTTGGGTGCGGAAGTGAAGACCGGCCGGGTCGGCGAAGTACGAGTTCAGCCGGCTGCGCAGACTCTTGGCCTTGCCGACGTAGAGCACCCGGCCCTGGCCATCGGTGAACCGGTAGACCCCCGGCTCCAGCGGGATGCTCCCGGGGCGGGGCCGGTAGTTCGCCGGATCAGCCATGGCCCACCCCCACCGGGAGCGGCGCGCGCGTCATCGCGCCGACCGGGCGCGGCGGCGGGCCGGGGCGGCCGCCACCGGCAACGGCTCCGGCTCCGGCGTCGCCACCGGCACGCGCGTCCCCGCGAGCAGCGGGGCCAGGAACTGGCCGGTGAACGACTCGGTGGTGGCGGCCACATGCTCCGGGGTGCCCTCGGCGATCACCTGGCCGCCCCGCGACCCGCCCTCGGGCCCCATGTCGATGACCCAGTCCGCGGTCTTGATGACGTCCAGGTTGTGCTCGATGACCACCACAGTGTTGCCCGCGTCGACCAGGCGCCCCAGTACCCCCAGCAGCTTGCGGATGTCCTCGAAGTGCAGGCCCGTCGTGGGCTCGTCCAGCACGTAGATCGTCCGCCCCGTGGAGCGCTTCTGGAGTTCGGAGGCCAGCTTGACCCGCTGCGCCTCGCCGCCGGACAGCGTCGTCGCCGGCTGCCCCAGGCGCACGTAGCCCAGTCCCACGTCGACCAGCGTGCGGAGGTGCCGGGCGATCGCCGGGATCGCCGCGAAGAACTCCACGGCCTCCTCGATCGGCATGTCGAGGACCTCCGCGATGGTGTGCCCCTTGTAGTGCACCTCGAGCGTCTCGCGG
>CAZBMH010000124.1:0-7045 GCA_964492685.1 uncultured Micropruina sp. | reverse complement strand
GAGTTGGCCATCGGCGCCAGGATCAGCTTGAGCTCCTCGTGGGTGTAGCCGAACATCTGCTGCCGGCGGGTCACCGAGGCGTGGCTGTGGACGACGTGCTGCCGCTCCGGCAGCTCGTGCAGGTCGACGCGACCGGCCCGCAACCACTCGCCGTAGGGGTGCTCGGCCGCCAGGCCCGCCTTGATCTCGTCGTCGTTGATCAGGCGATGCTCGTTGAGGTCGGCGAGCAGCATCCGGCCGGGCTGCAGCCGCCCCTTGCGGACGACCTTGCCCTGCGGGATGTCCAGGACGCCGGCCTCGGAGGCGAAGACCACCAGGCCGTCGTCGGTGACCCAGTAGCGCCCGGGGCGCAGGCCATTGCGGTCCAGGGTGGCGCCGATCAGGCTGCCGTCGGTGAACGTCACCGCGGCCGGGCCGTCCCAGGGCTCCATCACCGAGGAGTGGAAGCTGTAGAAGTCGCGTCGCGCCTGATCCATCTCCGCGTGGTTCTCCCACGCCTCGGGGATCATCATCAGCACCGCGTGCGGCAGCGAGCGGCCGCCGAGGTGCAGGAGCTCCAGCACCTCGTCGAAGGACATCGAGTCGGAGCCGCCCTGGCTGCAGATCGGGAAGATCCGCTCCAGGTTGTCGCCGAACTTATCCGTGGCCAGGAGCGCCTCGCGGGCCCGCATCCAGTTGCGGTTGCCCTTGACCGTGTTGATCTCGCCGTTGTGAGCCAGCAGCCGGTACGGGTGCGCGAGCTCCCAGGCGGGGAACGTGTTGGTCGAGAACCGCGAGTGCACCAGCACCAGCGCGGACTCGGCCCGCGGGTCGAGCAGATCCGGGAACACCTCCGCGAGTTGCTGCGTGGTGAGCATGCCCTTGTACACGGTGGTCCGCGCCGACAGCGAGGCGAAGTACACCCCGGCCTCGTTGCGGGCCCGCTGCCTGGCCGGGTAGGCGAGGCGGTCGAGGGCGATGCCCGACTCGCCGGCGGTCGAGGCCACGAAGAGCTGCTCGAAGTGCGGCATCACCTCGCGCGAGACCGGGCTCAGCGTCCCGGACTCGACCGGCACGACCCGCCAGCCGAGGACCTCCAGCCCCTCCTCGACGCAGATGTACTCGATGGTGCGCTTGGCGGAGGCGCGCTTCACCGGCGACGTGGGCAGGAAGGCCATACCCATCGCGTAGGAACCGGCGGCCGGCAGCTCGAAGTCGACCACGGCGCGCAGGAACGCGTCCGGCACCTGGAGCAGCATGCCGGCACCGTCGCCCGCCGCGGCATCGGCGCCGGTGGCCCCGCGATGGTCGAGGTTCTCCAGGGCGGTCAGGCCCATGGCGACGATCTCGTGGCTGGGGGTGCCGCTCAGCTGCGCCACGAACGCGACGCCGCAGGCGTCGTGCTCGAAGGAGGGGTCGTAAAGACCCTGGGAGGGCCGGGCGGGCATGGACAACGTAGCCATGGAGAGGTTCTCCTTCATCTGCGTGCACTCGCTGGAGGCGTGGCCGCGGGATGCGCCGCATGCCGGCCACCCGCATGCCGACGCTGCACGCGGGGGCACTCTACCTGAGCAACCGGGGTCCACCGAGACACCGTGCTTGCATCGTGGAACGGAGGTCTCGCCGCCGACGACCCTCGGCGACCAGGCGCCTAGGCCCGAGGCGGGGAACCGTCGTCAGGCGCGGAGGTGGAAATCTCGCCCTGCGACGCCTCAGCCGGCTCGTCCCGCGACGCCTCGACCGTCTCCTGCGGCGAGGCGTCGGCCGCCTCGTCGTTGGACGGGTCGCTCGTGCGGGCGCCGTCGAAGAAGACTGTGTCCTCGCGGCCGGGGCGATTCCTGCTCAGCCACGCGAACACCGCCAGGCCCGCCAGGCAGATCAGGGCGGCGACGGCCTGGTTGAAGCGGATGGGGCCGAAGGTGTCGTAGGAGAAGTCCAGCCGGATCCCCTCGGTGAAGAACCGGCCGAAGCCGTAGAGCGCGACGTAAAGGCTGAAGAGCTTGCCGCGCCCCAGGGCGAAGCGGCGATCGGCCCACAGCAGCACCCCGGCGACCCCGAGGTTCCAGATCGCCTCGTAGGCGAACGTCGGGTGGAACGTGGCGTACTGCTCGTACCCCTCCACCCGGTGGGCGGCGTCGATCTCCAGGCCCCAGGGTAGATCCGTGGGCCAGCCGTAGAGCTCCTGGTTGAACCAGTTGCCGAAGCGTCCGAACGCCTGCCCGATGGCGATGCCGGGCGCCAGGCTGTCGGCCAGCGACGAGAACCGGACGCCGCGGCGGCGGCACAGCAGCCACGCTCCCGCGGCGCCGAAGCCGATGGCCCCGTAGATGGCGATGCCCCCCTCCCAAATGGCCCACCAGTGCTGGGTCGCCCCCTCGGCAAAATAGTCGCCCAGGTGCGTCATCACGTGGTAGAACCGCGCCCCCACGATGCCGATCGGGATCGCCCAGATCAGAATGTCCTCGAACGTGGTGGCGGAGCCGCCCCGCGACTGCCAGCGCCTGGACCCCAGCCACCAGGCGAGCGCGATGCCGGTCAACAGGCACAGCGCGTAGATGTGGAGGAAGAACGGGCCGAGCTGCCAGCCGCTGATGGGCGGACTCGGAATGGAGAAGGTCACCGGGCCATCCTCCCCCACGGCCCGGGGCGGCGGTCAACCGCTGGCGGGTCGGCCGCCGGGCACCCGTCCCGAAGGACCTGGGTGATGAATCGATATGGCTAGGGATTTCACCTAGGCAGACCCGAGCGGGACGAGTAGGCTAGCCCGCGGCACGTGAGCGACAAAGGAGACCTCCATGGACGCCTTCTGGACCCTTCCCCTCGACGGGATCCCCACGGGGGACATGCCGGGCGACAAGGTCGTGATCACCGAGTCGCATCGGGCCAAGGCGCGCGCGATCGCGCCCCGGCTCGTCGAGCTCCTCGATCCGTTGCTGGCGACCAGCCCGCACCACCGCGCCGTGGTCTCGGTGCACGGCGGCTCCGGCGTCGGCAAGTCCGAGATCGGCAGCGTGCTGGCCGCCTACCTCAACGCCCGCGGCACCCGCAGCTACGTCCTGTCGGGCGACAACTACCCCCACCGGATCCCCCAGGCCAACGACGCCGAGCGGCTGCGGGTCTACCGCGAGGCCGGCGAGGCCGCGCTGACCCAAGGGACGGACCAGGAGGGGGTCCGGGCCGAGCTGGCGACGCTCCAACAGCGGGGCGCGGACAGCGATCCGGCGGCCATCGCGGGCCACCCGTGGCTGGCCGCCTACCAGGAGGCCGGTCGCCGCGCGCTCGCCGGCTACCTGGGTTCCCCGGACGAGATCGACTTCGAGCAGCTCAACGCGATCATCGCCGCCTTCCACGCCGGCGCGCCGACGCTGCACCTCAAGCGCATGGGCCGCACCCCCGACCAGCTGTGGTACGAGGACGTCGACGCCCGCGACCTGGCGGTGCTGGTCATCGAATGGACCCACGGGAACAACGCCAACCTGCGCGGGGTCGACCTTCCGATCCTGCTCACCAGCACGCCCGAGGAGACGCTGGCGCACCGGCGCTCCCGAGCCCGCGACGGCGCCGTCGACAGCCCCTTCACCTCCACCGTGCTCGACCTCGAGCAGCGGCTGCTCCACTCCCAGGCGGAACGGGCCGCGATCATCGTGAGCAAGGCCGGGACCCTGCTCGACCACGCCGCCTATCTCGCGGCCCAGGGTCCGCGCCGCCCCGGGGCGGGTCCGATGCTCAACGTCTACCCCGACAGCATCGGCGGCACCCTGGCCGACCTGGTCGAGTTCGTCCGGCTGCCCGAACTGACCGGCGTCTTCGAGTCCGCCTACCTGCTGCCCAGCGTCTTCAACACCGACCTCGACCGGGGCTTCTCCGTCATCGACTACGGACTCAGCGAGCGCTACGCCCGCGCCGAGGACCTGGCCGCGCTGGCCGCGGCGGGCCTGGACTTCAAGTTCGACTTCATCCTCAATCACGCCTCGGTGCTCTCGCCCCAGTTCCAGGACCTGCTGGCCCGCGGCGACGACTCTCCCTACGCCGACTTCTTCATCGACTGGAACGCGTTCTGGGCCGGGCACGGCGAGCTCACCGAGGCGGGTTACATCCAACCCGACTCCGCGCTGATCCGGGACATGTTCTTCCGCAAGCCGGGGCTGCCGATCCTGATGGTGCGGATGCCGGACGGCACCGACCGGCCGTACTGGAACACCTTCTACCAAGAGGTGCGCTACCCGCGCCCCGACGCCCAGGACCTGATGCGCGCCCTCGGCGTCCAGTACGCCACTGCCGACCTGCTCGCCGGCCGCATCTCCGCGGCCCTGGACGCGGGCCGGCGCCCCGCCGAGATCGACTTCGCGGGCGTGGAGCGCCACCGCGACGGCGTCGTCGACCTCCTGGAGGGGCAGCGCAAGTACCTCGGCCAGATGGACCTCAACATCGCCTCGCCGCGCGTGTGGGAGTTCTATGCCGAGACGCTGCGCACCCTGGCAGGCTACGGCGCGGGCATCGTTCGGCTGGACGCCTTCGCCTACGCCCCCAAGGAGCCGGGCGCCAAGAACTTCCTCAACGACCCCGGGACCTGGGAGCTGCTGGAGCGGGTGCGGCAGCTGGCAGAGACGCACGGGGTGCGGTTGCTGCCCGAGATCCACTCCCGCTACGAGGAGCGGATCCACGAGGTCATCGCCGCCAAGGGCTTCATGACCTACGACTTCTTCCTCCCCGGGCTCCTTATCCACGCCCTCGCCCGGCGGGACGCGACCGTCGTCAAGGCGTGGATCGGCGACGTGCTCGCCAAGAAGATCCGCACGGTCACCATGCTGGGCTGCCACGACGGCATCCCGCTGCTGGACCTCAAGGGGCTGCTGAGCGACGACGAGATCGACGAGGTGATCCAGACCGTCAAGTCACGCGGCGGCTACGTGAAGGACCTCCACGGCGAGAAGAAGCTCTACTATCAGGTGAACGCCACCTACTTCTCGGCCCTGGGTGAGTCCGAGGCCGCGCTGCTGCTGGCCCGGGCCATTCAGCTCTTCATCCCCGGCAAGCCGCAGGTCTGGTACCTGGACCTGTTCGCCGGCCGCAACGATCACGCGGCGGTCGCGCGCGCCGGCGAGGGCGGCCACAAGGAGATCAACCGCACCAACCTGACGCTGGACGACGTCCGCGCCGGCCTGGCCACCGATGTCGTCGCCCGGCAGTTGGAGCTGCTCCGGTTCCGCAACCAGTGCCCGGCCTTCGGCTTCGACGCCGAGTGCGAAGTGGCCGACACCGACCCCTCACGCCTGCGGATCACCTGGCGCCACGGCGGGCACACGGCGGTGCTGGACGCCGACCTCGCCGCGCTGAGCGTCTCGATCGAGGCGACCGACCCCGAGGGTGAGGTGACGTTCCACTTCGCGAGCTGAGCCGGTCCCCCGGCCGGGCGACACGCCCCGGCGCGTTTCGGCACGTCCACTCGTGCGGTTGGCCTGCGGCTGGTAGTCTGAACGAGTTGTTGTTTGTGTTCTGCGTTTGCCTGTTGGTTGAACCGCTGGTTTTCCAGTGTTGGTAGTCCATTCCGGAAGCGTTCGTTCCAGCTACATCAACTGAGTACCGCGACCGTGGTGCTCGGCTTCCTGCCTCACAAGGAGATTTACATGGCTACTGGCACTGTTAAGTGGTTCAACAGCGACAAGGGCTTCGGCTTCATCGCTCCCGAGGACGGCTCCGCTGACGTCTTCGCCCACTTCTCGGCGATCAACTCGGGCGGTTTCCGCTCGCTCAACGAGGGCGACCGCGTCTCGTTCGAGACCCAGCAGGGCCCCAAGGGCCCGCAGGCGGCGAACATCACCGTTCTCTGAGCTGATTCCTCGCTGAAGGCCCGGTCCCCTGGTGGGGCCGGGCCTTCACGCATGTCCGGGGGACGATCCAGTCCCCGTCTACGGCTGCGCCGCCGCCAGCCGCTCCAGGTCGGCGCGCAGCACCCCGATGGACGTCCCCTGGGTCCACACCAGCCTCCCCCGGCGCTCGGCGTCGAAGCCGAGGAGCTGATCCGAGTGGGTGACGTCGTAGCCGGTGGCGGTCTTGGTGGTCCCCTCGATCGCCACGCCCATGGTCGCCGCGACGGCCTTGATCTCGGCCGCGGAGGCGGTCAGACCGATGAAGGACGGATCGAAGCGCGCCAGGTACGACTTGAGCGTCGCCGGGTCGTCGCGCTCGGGGTCCACCGTGATGAGCACCACCTGCACCTTGCCCCGGGCCGCCGGGCCGAGGCGGTTCACCGCCCCGGCGAGGTCGGCCAGCGTGCTCTTGCAGATGTCGGGGCAGTTGGTATAGCCGAAGAACAGCACCAGGACGGGAGCCGGGCTGCCGGTCCGTAATGCAAAGCTGCGGCCGTCCTGATCGGTCAGGGTGGCGTCCGGCAGCGTGTACGGCTGGTCCAGGAAAACCCCGCCGTAGCCCGCCGTGGGGCTCGCACCGACCGGAACGACCTGGGCCACCGGCCCGGCACACCCCGCCAGCGGCAGGAGGAGCGCACAGAGCAGCGCCGCGATCCCCCGCGCCGAGTCGGGGCGCCGCATCAGCGACGCACCCCGTCGGTCAGGTCGGCCACCACCGCCCGCAGGCCGGAGAAGTCGTCGGGGCGCCCGGCCTCGTCCGCTGCCAACAGGGGCTTGATGAGCGCCGAGCCGACGATGACGCCGTCGGCGAACTCGGCGACCGCGGCCGCCTGATCGCCGTCGGAGACGCCGAGGCCGACACCGATCAGCACGTCCGGGTTGAGCGAGCGGATCCGCGCCACGAGCTCCGGCGCGGCCGAGGACGACGTGCTGCGGGTGCCGGTCACCCCCATCACCGCCGTGGCGTAGACCCACCCGCGGCAGGCGTTGGTGGTGCTGGTGATCCGCTCGTCGGTTGACGAGGGCGACACCAGGAAGATCCGGTCCAGCCCGTGGGCATCGGAGGCGGCATACCAGTCGCCGGCCTCGTCGGGGACCAGATCCGGGGTGATCAGGCCGGCGCCGCCGGCCGCGGCCAGGTCGCGGGCGAACGCGTCCACCCCGTAGCGGTCGACGAGGTTCCAGTACGTCATCAC
>CAZBMH010000123.1:0-7127 GCA_964492685.1 uncultured Micropruina sp. | reverse complement strand
GCACCGGGTCGAGGTCGGTGATCCGCAGCGCGTAGGCGCACATCGAGCCGGCGCCGGACCCACGGCCCGGACCGACCCGGATGCCGTTGTTCTTGGCCCAGTTGATGAAGTCGGCCACCACCAGGAAGTACCCGGCGTAGCCCTTGTTGATGATGACGTCCTGCTCGAAGCGCGCCTGATCCGAGGCGTAGGAGGGCACCCCTTCGGGGAACCGGACGCGCAGGCCGCGCTCGACCTCCTTGATGAACCAGGTGGTCTCTGTCTCGCCGGGCGGCACGTCGAAGCGGGCCATGTAGGTGCCGACGCCCTCGTCGTAGTGGGTCTCGCAGCGCTCGGCAATGGCCAGCGTGGTGTCGCAGGCCTCCGGCAGCTCCGACCACAGCGCGCGCATCTCCGCAGGCGACTTCAGGTAGTAGCCGTTGCCGTCGAACTTGAACCGGTTCGGCGTGTCCCGATTCGACCCGGACGAGACGCACAGCAGCGTGTCGTGGGCCGCGGCGTCGGCGGCGTGGACGTAGTGCAGGTCGTTGGTGGCCACCAGCGGCAGGCTCAGGTCCTTGGCGATGCGCAGCAGGTCGGTGCGGACCCGGCGCTCGATGTCGAGGCCGTGATCCATGAGCTCCACGTAGAAGTTCCCGGCGCCGAAGATGTCGCGGAATTCGGCGGCCGAGGCCAGCGCCTGCTCGTACTGGCCGAGGCGCAGGTAGGTCTGCACCTCCCCGGACGGGCAGCCGGTGGTGGCCAGGAGGCCGCCCCGGTACTGGTTGAGCAGCTCCCGGTCGGCGCGGGGCTTGTAGAAGAACCCCTCCAGCGAGCTGCGGGACGAGAGCCGGAACAGGTTGTGCATGCCGGCGTTGTTCTCGGCCCAGATCGTCATGTGGGTGTAGGCGCCCTTGGACGCGACATCGTCGCCGGTGCCGTCGCCGAACTGCACCCGCTTGCGCTCGCTGCGGTGGGTCTTGGGCGTGAGGTAGGCCTCCAGGCCGATGATCGGCTTCACCGCCGACCCCTTGGCCACCTTGTACCACTCGTAGGCGCCGAAGAGGTTGCCGTGATCGGTGACGGCCAGGGCTGGCATCCCCATCTCCTCGCACCCCTTGACGAGGTCCTTCAGGCGTGCGGCACCGTCGAGCATCGAGTACTCCGAATGGCAGTGCAGATGCACGAACCCGTCCGGCATTGAGGTCGCCTCCAGTCAGCGCGTGGTCGTCGCGAGGTGGGAAACCGCCGGGGGAAGATCAGCGGAGCACCACCGTAACCCCCCGGGCCGACAACCTCGGCCAGCCACTCCGATGCGGGCTTGGTCTGACCGGGGTTCAGCCGAGCAGCCGGACGAGCGCCAGCCCGGTGGACAGGTTGCGCGTGGTGGCCACCTCCTGCCCGACGAGGGCGATCAGCCGGGACGCCAGCACCGAGTCGGCCTGACCGTCCGGGAAGTGCAGGTGCAACTCGCGGCCGATGACCTCGACCCGCTCCCCGCCGCGGGCCACGGCCAGCAACCGCTCCCGGGCGCCGTCGTCCGGCGCCTCCCGCAGGAAGCACACGCAGACCCGCTTCGGGTCCCCGTCGCCGAACGGCGTGGCCGCGACGGCCGCCCGCAGCTCGTCCGCGGAGCGGATCGCCACCGGCACCGCGAAACCGAAGCGGTCGGCGAGGGCGGCACCCAGCGCGGCGGCCAGGGCATCCTCGGAACCGGTCGCGGAGAACAGCAGGTTCCCCGAGTTCACGTACGTACTCACACCCGTCCAGCCGAGGCCCTCGGCGAGGCCCCGCAACTCCGCCATCGGGACCTTGCGCGTCGGCCCGAGGTTGACTCCGCGCAGCAGCGCGACGTGGCGGGCTTGCCCGGCGGGGATCGACATGGTTGCATCCTTAGGGGTTCACGGCGAAAGGACAACTCATGCAGGACGTCAGCCTTATCGGGGTTCCGACCGACATCGGCGCCTCCCGCGTTGGGTGCCGCCTCGGGCCGCAGGCGCTGCGCGTCGCCGGGATTCGCCGGGCGCTGGAGCACTACGGCTGCCGGGTCCGCGACACCGGGGACCTCAGCGGACCGGAGAACCCCGAGCTGCCCCCCGTGGACGGCTACCGGCACCTCGATCAGGTGATCGAGTGGAACACGATCCTCTACGACGCCGTGCTGACCGAGCTGGAGGCGGGCCAGTTCCCGCTGGTGCTGGGCGGCGACCACTGCCTGGCGATCGGGTCGATCAGCGCCGTGGCGAAGCACTGCCGCGACACCGGCAAGAAGCTGCGCGTGATCTGGGTCGACGCGCACGCCGACTTCAACACCGCCGAGCTCACCCCCTCGGGCAACATCCACGGCATGCCGGTGGCCTGCCTCACCGGCCACGGCCCCGACGAGCTCACCGGGCTCTCGGGCGAGGTGCCGGCGATGCGGCACGACGCGATCCGCCAGATCGGCCTGCGGAGCGTCGACGAGGGCGAGAAGCGGTTCCTGCACGAGGCAGGCATCGAGGTCTTCGACATGCGTTTCCTGGACGAGATCGGCATGCGCCGCGCGATGGTCCGGGCGCTGGCGGGCGTGGACGAGAACACCCACGTGCACCTGTCGCTGGACCTCGACTTCGTCGACCCCGGGATCGCCCCGGGCGTCGGCACCCCCGTTCAGGGCGGGCCGACCTACCGCGAGGCGCACCTGTGCATGGAGATGCTGGCCGACACCGGCCGCCTCGGCTCGGCGGATCTGGTGGAGCTCAACCCGGCGCTCGACGTCCGCAACGCCACGGCCGAGCTCGCCGTCGATCTCGTCGAGTCGCTGTTCGGCAAGAGCACGCTGCTGCGGGTCCACGCGGACGGCGCCACGTAGGCCCGCAGCCCCGCGGCCTCAGATGGCGGACCAGCCGCCGTCGCAGGCGATGATCGCGCCGCTGATGTTGGAGGAGTTCCCCGACAGCAGGAAGGTGATGAGCGCGGCCAGCTCCTCGGGCTGGGCCAGCGGCGGGATCACCAGCTGCATCAGGGGGCCGAGCCGCTCCATCGCCATCTGGGAGGAGAACTTCGCCTCGATGTTGGTGGCCACCGCCCCGGGGGCGACCGCGTTGATGCGGATGCCCTTCGGCCGGTAGAACACCGACGACTGCTTGGTGATGCCGACGACGGCGTGCTTGGACGCCGTGTAGGCCACGCCCGCCGCCGAACCGCGCAGACCCGCCTCGGAGGCGAGGTTCACCACGGTGCCCTGACCGCGTTCCAGCATCTTGCCGATCACGGCCCGGGACATCCGCATCAGGCCGGTCACGTTGACCCGGAAGACCCGGTCCCAGACCTCGTCGGTGACCTCGTGGACGCCCTGGAACTCGTCCATGATCCCGGCGTTGTTCACCAGGCCGTCGATGACGTCGCCCGCGGCGGCCACGATCGCCGCCACGTCCTCCTCCACCGAGATGTCACCGGCGACGGTGACGACGTTGAGCTGCGGGAACTCCGCGGCCAGCTCTTCCAGGCGTGCCGCCGACCAGTCGGCGGCGACGACCCGGCCGCCCTCCCGAGCCACCCGCAGGGCGGTCGCCCGGCCGATCCCCGAGCCGGCGCCGGTCACGATGATGGTCTTGCCGGCGAATCGACCGGCCATCAGGTGCTCGTCGTAGCCCGACGCATGCCCCAGGTGGAGCTCCTCGTACGCTTCGGTCATGATGCAGACTCCTTCCGCGCCCGGGACGACGATGTCCCGGCGGTGATCGCAGGCTACCCCGCGGGAGGGGCCGCCGGAGGGGTGCATCGCCCGGGAGCGCGCGCGACGTCGGCCTCCATCGTCCGGTGACGTTTCAGCGGTTTCGGCCCGGGGGTGTGAGCGATCGGTTACCGTCGGCCCACCCGGACCCCCTACGGAAGGCCGACGATGAGACCTCCGCTCAAGGAACAGCTTCTCCGCCGCAAGCCGCTGGTCTTCCAGCACCAGCACCACGTGGGCGAGGAACTCGCCCGCAACCTCTCCACGTTCCAGCTCATGATGTTCGGCGTCGGCGCCACCGTCGGCACCGGCATCTTCTTCGTGCTCAGCGAGGCGGTCCCCAAGGCGGGCCCCGCGGTGCTGATCTCGTTCCTTCTGGCCGCGTTCGCCGCGGGCCTGTCGGCGCTGTGCTACGCCGAACTGGCCTCCGCGGTGCCCGTGAGCGGCTCCACCTACTCCTACGCCTACCACGCGCTCGGCGAGGGCTTCGCGGTGATGATCGCGGCCTGCGTGCTGCTCGAGTACGGCGTGGCGACCGGGGCGGTCGCGGTCGGCTGGAGCGGGTACTTCAACGAGCTGCTGGCCAACACCGTCGGCTTCCGCCTCCCGGAGGCCCTCTCGGTGTCGCCGATCCCCGGCCTGGACGGGGTCGCCACCGGCGGTCTGGTGAACCTGCCCGCGGTCGTGCTCGTCCTGCTGTGCATGCTCTTGCTGATCCGCGGCGCCTCCGAGTCGGCCACCATCAACGCCGTCATGGTGTTGATCAAGCTCGGCGTGCTCGTGCTCTTCTCCGGGATCGGGTTCAGCGCCTTCAACGCCGACCACTTCGCCAATTTCTGGGGGGCCGGGGTGGCGGGGATCAGCGCCGCGGCGGGGACGATCTTCTTCTCGTTCATCGGCCTGGACGCGGTGGCCACCGCGGGCGAGGAGGTCAAGGATCCGCAGAAGGCCCTGCCCCGGGCCATCATCGGCGCGCTGATCATCGTGACGATCGCCTACATGGCGGTGGCCGGGGCGGGCATCGCCGCCAAGCCGGTCGACTTCTTCTCCACCGAGGCGGCCGGCGAGGCCGGGCTGTCGAAGATCCTGGAGGACATCACCGGGAACAACCTGTGGGGCACCGTGCTGGCCGCGGGCGCCGTCATCTCCATCTTCTCGGTCACCCTGGTCAGCCTCTACGGCCAAACCCGGGTGCTGTTCTCGATCGCCCGCGACGGGATGATCCCGCGCCGGTTCCTCGACGTGAACCCCAAGACCATGGCGCCCACCTACAACACCGTGGTGGTGTCGCTGATCGTGGCGGTCATCGCGGGCTTCGTGCCCGACGACTACCTGTGGGACACGGTGTCGATCGGCACGCTCACCGCCTTCTCGGTGGTCGCGATCTCGGTGATCGTGATGAGGCGCACCCACCCCGACCTCGAACGCCCGTTCAAGGTGCCCGGGTACCCGGCGGTGCCGATCCTGACCGTGCTGGCGTGCGCCGTGATCCTGTACGGCCTGCACTGGAGCACGTGGCTCATCTTCCTCACCTGGCTGATCGTGGTGTTCACCTACTACTGGTTCTACGGGCGCCACCACGCCACGCTCAATCACTACACCAGCGACGAGGAGATCGCCGAGCCTCGGGGCCGCACGGAGGAGGACCAGTGAGCTACGTCGTCGGTTTCAGCCCGCACAAGGACGACCAGGGACCCCTCGAACTGGCCTGCCAGTTCGCCCGCTCCGAGTCCGACACGGTGCACGCGGTCACCGTCGTGCCGCGAGGCTGGGCCACCCCGGTCGCCGGCGATACCGATCGCGAGTTCGAGGCCTGGGCGGCGGAGGTGGGCGAGGCCAGCGCGGCCCTGGCCCTGGAGCGGCTCGCCGTCCACGGCGACGTCACCGCGGCCGCCACCTGGGTCACGGGACGCTCCGTGCCCGCGGCCCTGCTGGAGCGGGCCGCCGCGTTGGACGCGTCCATCCTCGTCGTCGGCTCCGGCGACGCCGGCACCCCCGGGCGCATCACGCTGACCTCCAAGACCAGCCGGCTGGTCCACTCTTCGACGTTGCCGGTGGCGATCGCCCCGCAGGACTACCGGGCGGGCGGCAGCCGGGTGGACCGGGTGACGGTCGGCTTCCGCGACGACGACGTCACCTGGTCCCTACTGGAGCGGGTGGCGGCGATCACGCGCCGGGTCGGGGCGCGGCTGCGCCTGGTGACGTTCGCGGTCCGGCCGCGACCGATGGTGACGGCCACCGTCAGCCTGGCCGAGAGCCAGGTCTACGACCAGTGGTGCCGCCAGGCCCTGACGGCCCAGCAGGAGGCCCACCAGCATCTGTTAGACAGCGGGTTCGCCGAGAACGAGGTGGAACTGGCCCTGGCCGAGGGGGCGACGTGGGCCGCGGCCGTGGACAGCCTGACGTGGCTGCCGGGCGACGTGATGGCGGTCGGATCCTCGGCCACGCACCGGCTAGCCCAGGTGTTCCTGGGCTCCAGCGCGACGAAGATCGTCCAGCACTCGCCGGTTCCGGTCGTGGTCGTCCCGTCGACGGCCTGACCCGCCTGGGGGGCAGGGGCGGCTCAGGAGGTGGGCTGGTCCTCGCCGGCGATCTCGGCCGCCGGGGGGACCGGGATGTAGCTGGTGGCCACGAGGCCGGCCGGGGTGGCGACGTAGGTGTCGGCGTCCGGAGCCAGGTCCGTGTTCTGGAGGCCGACGCAGAGCCAGCCACCGTCCGCCACCCGCTGCAGGACGGCGCTGTACACGCCCCGACGGGGACCGCTGAGCTCCCCCTCGGGATCCACCTGCCCGGTGAGGCCCCAGCGGCAGTGGACGAGGGCGACGTCGTCGCCGACGCGGCGCAACGTCACCCGTTCCACCCGCAGCTCCGAACCCGGGAAGATTCGCTCGAAGCCCTGTGCGTGCGCCCGCCGGATCGACAGCCGGCTGGTCCACCACAGGCCGACAACGTTGACGAAGTCGGCGTCCTCGGCGAACAGGTCCGCCAGCGCGTCGGCGTCGCCGTCGTTCCACGTCTCGGCGAACGCCGTGACGAAGTCGAGCGGCTCCTCCAATCGCCGCGGCGCCGATCCGGGCAGCGGCAGCCGCTCGCTCAGCTCGGCCAGCCGCAGCAGCTTCTTGAGCTTCTTCTTAGACAACCAACGGCCTGTCAGTGGGAAGGATCGGCTTGGGCAGCCGCGAGGAGCCCTGCAGGAAGGCGTCGACCCCGTTGGCGCACGAGCGTCCCTCGGCGATCGCCCACACGATGAGCGACTGCCCGCGGCCCGCGTCACCGCAGACGAAGACGCCGGGCACCGAGGTGGCGAAGTTCTCGTTGCGGGCGATGTTGCCCCGCGGATCGAGATCCACCCCGAGCTGCTCGACCACGCCGGCCCGCTGCGGCCCGACGAAGCCCATGGCCAGCAGGACGAGCTGGGCCGGCAGCTCCCGCT
>CAZBMH010000122.1:0-7241 GCA_964492685.1 uncultured Micropruina sp. | reverse complement strand
AGCCGTTGTCCGTCATCGTCCAGTCGAGATAGTTGAACCAGTCCCCGGAGTTGTACGAGTTCCGGTCCAGGCTCTTGCTGCGCAGGATGTCGGTTCCGGCGTGCCACATCACCGGGCTCTGGCCCAGCGTGGCGCACGCCAGCGACAACGTGTTCATCCGCACCCGCTCGTCCATGGTGGTTGCGGGGTGGAGCTTGAGCGTCAGGGAGTCGAACAGCGTCTCGTTGTCGTGCGCGTCGACGTAGCTGACCACCTCGTCCGGATGGTCGGCGTAGCCGGCCGGGCCGCCCTGATAGTCCAGCTCGTCGCCCCGCAACCATCGCCGCCGGATCGCCGAGGGGAGCCAGAAGTCGCGCAGGTTGCCCACGAGCCCCAGCGAGATCAAATCCGAGTAGTACAGCAGCCGGTCGCGCTGCTCGTAGCCGTTGCCGTTGGCGGCCACCCCGTTGGTCGCGGTCATCAGGCCACTGCCGAAGCCCTGCACCCGGGGGTCCTCGTCGAAGGGCTGCCCGCCGCGCACCGCGTCGCGGAGCCGGTCGGAGAACGTCGCGATCCCCGTGCCGCCGAGCTGACCTTGTCGGGCCTGGACGAAGCGGGCGTTGCCGGCCACCTCGCCGAAGCTCCACCCCTCGCCGTACAGCGTGACCCGCCGTCCGTCCACGCCGTCGGCCTCGGGCCGCAGCGCGTCCAGGGCCCGCCGGATCGCGAGCATGTTGTCCCGGGAGTGATGACCCATCAGGTCGAAGCGGAAGCCGTCCACCTTGTAGTGCTTGGCCCACAGCACCACCGAGTCGACCATCAGCTTCTCCGACATCCGGTGCTCGGTGGCGACGTTGGGGCAGCACGTGGACGTCTCGATCTCCCCGGACGCGGACAGCCGGTGGTAGTAGCCCGGGACGATCCGGTCGAGCACGCTCTTGGTGTCCTGGCCGCCCGAGGCCGTGTGGTTGAAGACCATGTCCAGCACCACCCGCAGCCCGTGCGCGTGCAACGACCCGACCATCGTCCGGAACTCGCTGACCCGACCGGCGCCGTCGGCCACCTCCAGCGACGAGCAGTAGGAGCCCTCCGCCGCCTGGTAGTGCCAGGGGTCGTAGCCCCAGTTGAAGCCGTTGTGGACGGCGCTGGCCGCGATCCGGCGCTGTTGCTCGGGGCTGTCGGGGGGCAGCACCCGCAGGTCGTCCTTGTGGGGGCGCAGCTGCCGCTCGCGCTCCTCCTCGACCGAGGCGTTGTCGAAGACCGGCAGCAGCTGCACGGTGTTGAGGCCGGCGTCCGCCAGCCGTCGCAGATGCCGGCTGCCCGTGCTGTCCCTCGCGAAGGCCAGGAAACTACCCCGCTCCTGCGCGGGCACCGACTTGTCGCTGATCGAGAAGTCGCGGACGTGCAGCTCGTAGATCACCTGGTCGACCGCGTGACCAAGTTCGGGCTGCGGCGCGCGCACCCAGACCTCGGGCGCCAGAGCCGGATCGTCGAGGTCGACCACCAGCGAGTGCGTCGAGTTGACGGTCAGGGCGACCGAGTAGGGGTCGGTCACCTGGTTGGTCACCATCCGCTGCGCCTCGGTGGAGTAGACCGTCACCTCGTAGCGGAAGCGCGCCCCGGCCCAGTCGCGGCCGCCGGTGAGCGACCAGCAGCCGTCCGGCTCGGCATGCATCTCCAGGGCCACCGCCGGGCGGTGCAGATCGGAACCCACGGGCCACAGCATCAGCCGCACCCGGGTGGCGGTCGGCGCCCAGAGCCGCAGCCGGGGCACCCCCTGGGGCCAGCTGACCCCCAGCCGGGCGTTCGCGGCCGCCGGGAAGAGCGCGTCGAGCACCCGCGGGATCTGCACGCCGCAGGCCGACACCATCCGCCCCGAGGGCAGGTGGGCGCTCACCACGACCTGCCCCCGAAGGATGCTCTCCGCCTGCGAGGCCGCGATGGAGTAGAGCCGAAGCGCGTGGTAGCCGCGCAGCTGCGGGTTGGCGAGCGCCTGCGCCGCGGGCAGCCCCTGGGGGTCGAGGGCGAGCTCGGCCGTGGACCACGGGACCGGCTCGGCCGCCTGCGGATTGATGCCGCCCCGGGCCGACCAGTGCAGCCGGTACTCGAGGGTGGCCGCCGGCATCCCGTGGGGCAGCGAGTCCGCGGGCCACGCGATCAGGTCGCGGTCCAGCCAGTGGGCGCGCGCGAGCATCAACTCCACGCCGTTCGCCGCCGACCGCACCTCGCCCCCTTTGAATGGCATTGTCACACGGGACGAGCGGGCCGGCACAGCGTTCGGCGACGCTGCCCCCGGCCTCCGGTGCGGGGTCAGCCGCGTGGGCGGACGCCCCCCGACCCCGGGTCCCCGACCGGGGCCGCGTCGACGGTTCCGGAGGCCGCCTGGGCGTACCACCCGCCCGCCGCCAGCAGCTCCTCGTGGGTGCCGGACTCGGCCACCCGGCCCCCGTCCAGCACGATGATGCGATCGGCGTGGGCCACGGTGCTGAGTCGGTGCGCGATCGTCACCGTCGTCCGGCCGCGCCGCAGCGCGTCGAGCGCCGCCTGCAGCTCCCGTTCGGTCTCGTTGTCCAGCGAGGAGGTGGCCTCGTCCAGCACCAGGATCCGGGGGTCCCGCAGCAGCGTCCGCGCGATCGCCAGTCGTTGACGTTCACCGCCGGAGAACCGGTGACCCCGGGAGCCGACCACGGTCTCCAATCCCTCGGACAGTCCGCGGACGACCGCCCCCACCTGGGCGCTGTCGAGGGCCCGCCACAGCTCGGCCTCGGTGGCGTCCGGCTTGGCCAGCAGCAGGTTCGCCCGGATCGTGTCGTGGACGAGATAGGTCTCCTGGGTGACCAGGCCCACCAGCGCGGCGAGGGTGTCCGGCTCCAGCCGTCGCAGGTCCACGCCGTCGATCAGCACGTTGCCCTCGGTCGGATCGGCCAGCCGCAGCAGCAGCGTGACCAGGGTCGACTTCCCCGCCCCGGTCTCTCCCACCACGCCCCACGAGGCGCCGGCGGGGATCGTCAGGTCCACCCCACACAGCACGTCGTCGTCCGCGTCCGGGTAGCGGA
Organism: uncultured Micropruina sp.; assembly: GCA_964492685.1. GTDB lineage: Bacteria > Actinomycetota > Actinomycetes > Propionibacteriales > Propionibacteriaceae > Micropruina. Next base: position 4,206 of record CAZBMH010000122.1, on the reverse strand, counting down.
AGCTGACGTGCTCCAAGCGGACCTCGCCGGTCACGGCGGCCGGGTCGAGTCGGACGGGATCGCGCGGCGGCGGCACCTCCACCGGCAGGTCCAGGTAGCCGAAGATGCGGCTGAGCAGCGCCATCGAGGCGACCCATTGGGCGCCGATGTTCAGCAGCCCGAGGATGGGCCGAAAGATCGCCAGCTGCAGCGTGGTGAACGCGATGACGGTGCCGATGCTGATCTCGCCCACCAGAGACGGGAAGCCGGCGGCCAGGTAGACCAGGGCCGGGATGATCGCGAACACCAGCTGCAGCGTCGCCATCCGCCAGCGCCCGGCCAGCTGGCTGCGGACCTCCAGGCCGACCAGCTCGTGGGAGCGGGCCGCGAAGCCGTCGAGCCGGGCCCGCGAGAGACCCAGGGTCTTGCCGAGCAGGGCGCCGCTCACCGAGAGCGCCTCCTCCACCTGGCCGTGCAGTTCGGCCATCGCCTCCTGCCGCTGCGCGGTCACGTCCCGCCGGACGAGGGCCACCTTGCGGGTGGTCCAGATGGCCGGCGGCAGCACCACGAGCGAGAACAGGGACAGCCGCCAGTTGAGCACGACCATGGCGGCGCCGGTCGCCACGGCCACCGTCAGCTGGGACGCGACCGCCGTCGCGGTGTTGGTGACCACCGACTGCAGGCCGGCGATGTCGCCGGTCAGGCGGGAGTGGACCTCGCCGGAGCGGGTCCGCTTGAAGAAGTCCAGCGATTGGCGCTGCAGGTGCGCGAACACCCGGGTGCGCAGCGAGTGCATCACCTCCTGCCCCATCGCCGTGGCGAGCAGGGTCTGCACCACGCCGAGGGCACCCGAGACCACCGCCACCAGGATCATGGCGGCCACCGCCAGCGCCAGCTGGGTGGTGTTTCGCTGAGGTAACGATTCGTCGACGACCAGGCGAATTAGGAACGGCTGCGCCAGGGAGACCAGCGAGACCCCCACGATCGTGGCTGTCACGACCACAAGTCGCCACCGGAACGGCGCGAACAGCTCGATGACCCGCGACAGCCGCACGGGTGAGGCCGCCAATTGGGCCCGATCGGCCGGATCGACCCGCTGCGGGCCGCGCTCCTCGCCGCGATGGGGCGCCTCGGTCATCGAATCTCCTCCTCAAGAAGCTACTAGTGGCCGCCTGCGACACACCGGGCGCGGGCGGAGCCGGTCGCTTCGGTCGCGCCGGACCCACCCCGCGCGCCGGCGCCGACGGGCGTCGCGATCCAATTGCCGGAGTCAACCCGCCGGGGGCGGGTCGAATTCACCACCGCCCGGTTGAAACCACAACCACCCCCGCCTTACCGACCGCCCGGTAGGCGAACGGGACGGTAGCATTCTTGCGTACAAATTCACCGAGAACCGGGCCACGGGCCGGGATCCGATTGTGGCGGGTCGCCTCCGGCTGTTAGTCTCCAAAGCGACACCACTCCTGTCATCACCCTGTACGGTTGGGAGGCCGTCCTATAATGAGCGATTCGCTGAGCAACGAAGTATCCACCCATAAGGTCAGTAGGCGCGTGCTGGCGGCGGGCGCCGCCTGGGCCGTGCCGGCCATTTCCCTGTCGGCCGCCGCGCCGGCGTTCGCCACGTCTGGCCCCCCGCCGGCGTGGACCTACCTCGCGGCCTGCAAGTCGCCGGGCAGCTCGTGTACCGGGTACCCCAAGGGCTACTCCTTCAAGTTCGAGGTGTGTAACACCTCGGCGCTCGACATCTGGATCTACCCCACGCCGACGTTCGTCGTCACCGACGAGACCGGGCCGCAGTTGACGCTGGTCTACAACAAGCCTGTGCTGCCGCTCAAGGTGCCGGCCAACGGCTGCGTCACCGTCGTGGTCAGCGCCGTCGGCGACAACAGCGCCCAGCAGACGTTCGCCGTCCAGATGACCGTCCCCTGGGGCCACAACGCCACCCCCGGCGTCGACACCGAGCACTCGTCTCAGGTCGTCAACTTCGTGGTGGCCCAGACCCCGCCCGACTGTGGCTGCCCCCCGCTGGGTGGCTGAGCCAGAGCAACGTCCCGAGAGGGTCGCCGCACACTGCGTGGCGGCCCTTTCGGCGTCTGCGGGGACGGGCGGCAACACACCGGGGGTCGTTCTCCCGGGGTCTCACCACGCGAGAGCCGAGGGCGCCTGAGCCCGCGGCTGCCTAGGTTCTCGTCATGGACAACCCCGTACGCCTCACCTCCGGCGTCCACTCGGTGGAGCTCGCCGTCACCGACGGCACCATCCGCGCCACCGAGCTCGGCCGGCTGACCACCACGCGCGGCCCGCTGGCCACCTACGACCCCGGCCTGGTCAACACCGCGGCCTGCCGCAGCGCCATCACCTACATCGACGGCGAGGCCGGCATCCTCGAACACCGCGGCTACCCCATCGAGCAGCTGGCCGAGCACTCGTCCTTCCTCGAGGTGGCCTACCTGCTGCTGGTCGGCGAGCTGCCGAACGCCGCGCAGCTGGCCGACTGGGAGTACCAGGTCAACCGGCACCGGCTCGTCCACGAGAACGTCCGGGAGATCCTGGACTCCTTCCGCTACGACGCCCACCCGATGGCCAAGCTGATGGCGGGGGTCGCGTCGCTGCAGACCTTCTACCCCAGCGCCCGCACCCTCACCGACCCGGCGGCGCGGATCAAGAACATCCAGCGGCTGCTCGGCAAGATGCCCACGCTGGCCGCGTTCGCCTACCGGCATTCGATCGGCCGCCACCCGGTCTACCCCAACGACGAGCTGGGCTACGCGGAGAACTTCCTGGCGATGCTGTTCCAGGGGCAACAGCGGCTCTACCGGGCCGACCCCAGGCTGATCCGCGCCCTGGAGGTGCTGTTCATCCTGCACGCCGATCACGAGCAGAACTGCTCCACGACGGCGGTCCGGGCGGTGGCGTCGGCAGGTAACGACATCTACACCTCCTGCGGCGCCGGGATCGGCGCGCTCTACGGGCCGCTGCACGGCGGCGCGAACGAGGCGGTGCTCGCGATGCTGCGCGAGATCGGCAGCGTCGAGCGGGTCGGCGAGTTCATCGAGGGCATCAAGAACGGCCGCGGCCGGCTGATGGGCTTCGGCCACCGGGTCTACAAGAACTACGACCCGCGCGCCACCGTGATCAAGCGGGCCGTCGACGACGTGTTCGCGGTCAAGGGGGTCAGCCCGCTGCTGCAGATCGCGGTGGAGCTGGAGAAGATCGCCCTCAACGACGAGTACTTCGTCAGCCGCAAGCTCTACCCCAACGTCGACTTCTACTCCGGGCTGATCTACGAGGCGCTGAACTTCCCGCCCGAGATGTTCACCGTGCTGTTCGCCGTGCCGCGGACGGCCGGCTGGGCCGCTCAGTGGGAGGAGTCGATGGTCGACCCCGACACCAAGATCGTCCGTCCCAAGCAGATCTACACCGGCTACGCGCGCCGCGACTTCGTCGGCCTGGACGGGCGCTGACCGGCTCGCCCGTCAGCCGCGGTAGGCGGTGACCTCGATCTCGATCCGCATGGCGGCCTCGGCCAGGCCGCAGACCTGCATCGTCGCCGCCGGCCGGACCTTGCCGAAGGCCGCCCGCAGCACCGGCCAGCAGGGCTCGAAGTCGTCCCGGTCGGCGAGCAGGTAGCGCACCCGAACGACGTCGGCCAGCGAGGCACCCGCCTCGGCGAGGGCGGCCTCGATGCTGCGCAGCGCCTGGCGCGCCTGGGCGACGACGTCGTCCTCGATGGTCATCGTCGCGTAGTCGTAGCCGGTGGTGCCGGAGACCCATACCCACGGGCCCTGGGCCACCGCCCGCGAGTACCCGATGGCCGCCTCGAACCTCGATCCGCTGCCGATCAGTTGTCTGCTCACGGGCTATGCCTATCACCGCTGGACCGCGGCCGGAACGACCGGTTGGATGGGGGCATGCGTCATGACACCATCACGGTCGCCGCCGCGGACGGCACGCCCCTCAGCGTCGAGCGTTGGCTCCCCGAGGGCGACCCGGTCGCCATTGTGCAGGTGGTGCACGGGATGGCCGAGCACGCCGCCCGCTACGCCCGGCTCGCCGAGGCCCTGACGGGGCGGGGCTGGGCCGTCTACGCCGACGACCACCGCGGCCACGGGAAGACCGCCGGCGATCTGGCCGCGGCCGGCAGCTTCGCCCCCACCGACGGCTGGAACGTGGTCGTCCGCGACCAGCACACCCTCAGCGACGCCTACCGGGCCGCCCATCCGTCGC
>CAZBMH010000121.1:0-7291 GCA_964492685.1 uncultured Micropruina sp. | reverse complement strand
CACCAGGGCCTGCCCGCCGGCGATCGAGAACCCGAACTTCTGGTCCTCGTGGGCCGTGGCGATGTACTCGTGGGTGTGCGCCTCGACGCCGGTCGTCACGCGGATCAGCACCTGGGCCCGCACGCCGAGCTCCGCGGTCAGCCGCTCGATCCGGGCGATCTCGTCGGAGGAATCGACCACGATGCGCCCGATGCCGCGCACCAGCGCGATCCGCAACTCGGTGTCGCTCTTGTTGTTGCCGTGCAGCGCCATCCGGGCCGGGTCGAAGCCCGCTCGCAGCGCGACCGTCATCTCCCCCAGCGACGCCACGTCCAGGTTGAGGCCCTCCTCCGCGAGCCAGCGGACGACCGTGCCGCACAGGAAGCTCTTCCCGGCGTAGTAGACGCTCCAGCCCTCGAAGGCCTGCTTCCAGGACAGGGCCCGGCCGCGGAAGTCGACCTCGTCGACGACGTAGGCCGGCGAGCCGATCTCGGCCAGGATCGCGCTCGCGCCCAGGCCGCCGATGCGCAGCTCCCCGTCCTCGTGGCGCGACACCGAGTCGCTCCACAGCCGGCGATCCAGCTCGTTGGGGTCCTGCGGCTTGACCAACCACTGCGGTGCCGGCGAACTCGCGTCGGCGTGCAACGCGCCGGCGACATGCATGTGGGTCATGGGCGCCACCTTGCCAGAACAACGCCCGCGGCCCGGGTCACTCCCAGGCCTCGAACATCAGCCCGAGTTGACGGTGATGGTCAGCGTGCGGGCAACCGAGGCCAGCCGAAGCGCGCCCGGGTCGGGGATGGTGTGGCCGTCCGCCGCCACGATCAGCGTGCCGCACGTCGCCCCCAGGCAATGGGCGTCAAACCGCACCCCCCAGAGGCGGAAGAACTGGTCCAGCGTCACCTCCTCCGCGCCCCTCCCCTCCAACCAGAGGGTCCCGGACGCGTCGTGGGTGTGAGCCGGCCCCTGGAGCGCCCGCGGACGATCCACGCCGATGCCGGCCACGACGGGGACGTCCTCGCCGTCGATCGCGATCCGTAGGACGAGGGTGCGCTGGTTGGACCGGTCGTCCAGCGTGGACGCGGGCACCCCGGCGAGCTCGAATTGCGAGACCCCATCGCGGGGGGCGGGCCAGGGTGGGGGTGCCGTCCGCAGCACCGCGGGCCCGGGCGGCGCCTGCGCCACGCACCCCGCCAGCAGCATCGCCACCACCACCAGCACGCTGCGCACCCGGTGAGGATAGCGCCGCCCCATGCGCTACAGTGTCCTTCGGCCCATGCGGCCACGGCCCCCGTAGCTCAGGGGATAGAGCACCGCCCTCCGGAGGCGGGAGCAGAGGTTCGAATCCTCTCGGGGGCGCCTTGATGAATCGCCGGCCGACACGGGCCGGCGTTGCGGCCCATCGCCCCGACACTCACCGCGGGGACCCGAGCCGACCGCGTGGAGGCGGAACCGGGCAAGAAACGATTGCGTAACAACTTGGTTCTCGGCGCTCTTCGCGCCCCTCGGGGTAGTCCGCAGAACCGTTTCCGCGTGCTACGTTGCCCCACAAGCGGCCCAAAGGTGGGCCCACCCTCGCGATTTGCTTGCCGTCGACGTAAAGGGGATCACTGGATGGCTGACACCGCCACCGTGGACGCCCGGGACGGTGCCGTCCCGATCGCGGGCCGGACGCCGTGGCAGATCACCGGGGCCAGGCTGCGCCGCGACACCGTGACGATGGTGGCGCTGGGGGCGGCGATCTTCTTCATCGTGCTGGCGCTGTCGGCCCCGCTGCTCACCCAGCTGGGCCTGATCAACCCGTACTAGGCGAACAGCGAGCTGCTCGGCGGCCTCGGCTCGATGCCCCTGGGTCCCCTGGGCGGGGTGTCCCCCACGCACTGGATGGGCGTCGAGCCCGGCACCGGCCGCGACCTGTTCTCGCGGGTCATCGCCGGCCTCACGGTCTCGCTCGTGGTGGCCACCCTGGCGGTTCTCGTCTCGCTCATCATCGGGGTCATCATCGGCATCGTGGCCGGGACCACCGGCGGCCGAATCGACTGGCTGCTCTCGCGGGCCACCGACTTCGTCCTCAGCTTCCCCCAGACACTCATGTTGATCGCGCTGTCGACGATCGTGATCGACGTAATCCAGAAGGCCCTCGGCACTGACCGAACCCCGGCCTCCATGCTGTTCATGATCTTGGTCATGGGGTTCTTCGGGTGGCCCGTCTTCGCCCGCATCATCCGGGGCCAGGTCCTGTCGCTCAAGGAGCGTGAGTTCATCGAGGCCGCCCACTCGCTGGGGGCGCGACGCGGCCGGATCTACCTCAAGGAGCTGCTGCCCCACTTGTGGGCGCCGATCCTCGTCTACACGACGCTGATCATGCCGCAGAACATCGCGACCGAAGCCGCGCTCGGTTTCCTCGGGGTCGGCATTCAGGCGCCTACGCCGTCGTTCGGGTCGATCCTCAACGACTCGGTCCACTACGCGACGTCCGATCCGGCCTACTTCATCTTCCCCGGGACGACGCTGTTCCTGGTTGTCCTGGCCTTCAACCTCCTGGGCGATGGGCTTCGCGACGCCCTGGACCCGAAGGCCGATCGGCAATAGCCCACCCCAGCGCCTCTACCCATCACCACCACAGATGAAGGAGTTCCCCCGATGAGACGATCACACATCGTCGCCGCCGCCGCGACCGTTCTAGCCGTCGGCCTCTCAAGTGCCTGCAGCACGGGCACCTCCACACCCTCGACGGCCGGCAGCGCCAGCAGCTCCCCCGTCGGGGACCCGACGCCGGGCGGCACGCTGCAGCTGCTGATCGGCACCGCCACCGAGCACTGGGATCCGCAGCGGACCTACGTGGGGGTCGCCATCGAGTTCGGCAACCGCGCGTTCGCCCGCACCCTGACCACGTGGAGCCCGGTCACCTCCGACACCGAGCAGGCCAAGCTGGTCCCCGACATGGCGACCGACACCGGCACCGTGTCCGCCGACGGGAAGACCTGGAGCTTCACGCTCAAGGACGGGATCAAGTGGGAGGACGGCAAGGCCGTCACCTGCGAGGACGTGAAGTACGGCGTCTCCCGCACCTACGCCGTCGACGTCCTGACGGGCGGACCCAACTACGCCATCCAGTTCCTCGACATCCCGAAGAACAAGGACGGTTCGTCGGCCTACGCGGGCCCGTACAAGAAGACCGGCCAGGCCCTCTACGACAAGGCGGTCAGCTGCTCGGGCAGCACCATCACCTTCCAGCTGAACCAGCCGGTGATGGACTTCAACAACACGGTCACCATGACGGCCTTCGCGGCGTTCCGCGCCGACAAGGATCAGGGCGACAAGTCCAACTTCCAGATCTTCTCCGACGGCCCCTACAAGCTGAAGGGCACCTGGTCGCCCAACAGCGGCGGCACCTTCGTCCGCAACACCAACTGGGATCCGGCGACCGACGACATCCGCAAGGCGTACCCCGACGAGATCGTCTGGAACGAGTCCCTGACGCAGGAGACGCTCTACGAGCGCCTCATCGCCAACAAGGGCGACGACATGAACGCGCTCACCTTCGATCAGGCCCCGGTCACCGCTCTGTCCAACGTCGAGGCCGGCGCCGCCGGTCGCTTCGTGGCCGTCGCCTCCCCCTACACCCGGTACCTGGTGCCCAACTTCAAGTCGAAGGTGTTCAGCAACGACAAGGCCCGCGAGGCCCTGGCCCTGTCCACCGACCGCAGTGCGTACGTCACCGCGGCCGGCGGCTCGTCCGTTGCCCAGGCGGTCAACTCGCTGATCAACCCGGCCCTGCCGGCGTTCCCCAACACCCCGCTTCCCGCGGGCGACAAGGGCGACCCCGCCAAGGCCAAGACGCTCCTGGAGGGCGCGGGGCTGACCCTGCCGGTCAAGATCAACGTGGCCTACCGCAAGAACGACACGATGGACAAGGTGTTCGCAGGCCTGAAGGCCGGGTGGGACGCCGCCGGCTTCGAGACCAACCTGATCGGCATCCCGGCCGAGCAGTACTACGGCACCCTGCAGTCGCCCGAGTCGGCGCCGAAGTACGACGCCTACTGGGCCGGTTGGGGGTCGGACTACCCGTCGGCCTCCACGGTGATCCCGCAGTTGCTCGACTCGCGTAGCCAGATCTCCGCCGGCGGCCCCGGCCAGGACTACGGCTACTTCGACAACGCCGAGTTCAACGCCGGCATCGACGCCGCGTACAAGATCAGCGACGGCGCCGCCCGCGAGAAGGCCTGGGGGGCGCTGGACACCGCCGCATCCACCAAGTACTTCGCGGTCATCCCGCTGATCGTGGACAAGTTCGTCTTCGTCCACGGCAGCAACGTTCAGGGAGCCTTCGTGAACGGCACGTTCACCGGCTACTACGACATCGCAACAGTCTGGCTCAAGAAGTAGTCCGCGAGGGCTGGGGGGTGCGCCACGGCGCACCCCCCAGCCGTGCAAGGAGACGGTGTGTTCTACTACGTCCTGCGAAGGCTCCTGTCGGTCGTCGTGATGCTGTTTCTCATCACGGCCACCACGTTCGCGCTCTTCTTCGCCTCCCCGATCGATCCCGCGCGCTACACCTGCGGGAAGAACTGCACCTCGATCATCCTCGAGGGCAACCGGAAGGCGCTTGGCTATGACCAACCCGTGGCAGTTCAGTACGGGAAGTTCGTCGCCGGCCTGTTCGTCGGACGCACCTTCCCCGACAACGCGCAGTTGCAGTCCGAGCATCCCGAACAGAACGTCTCCTGCCCCGCGCCGTGCCTGGGCTACTCCCCCGCCCAGCACAGAACGATCAACGACATGGTCGCGGAGGCGTGGCCGATCACCCTGTCCATCGCGATCGGCGCCTTCGTCCTGTGGATGGCGCTGGGGGTGGGGGGCGGGGTGATCGCCGCCCTCAACAAGGGGAAATGGCAGGACCGGACCATCGTGGGGTCTGCCCTGGTGGGCTTCTCGCTGCCCACCTTCTTCGTCGGGCTCGTCCTGCTGACCTTTCCCGCGATCAAATGGGGTCTGGTCCCGATCCCTGACTACGTGCCGTTCACCGAGGACCCCCTCGGCTGGGCGTCGAACCTGATCCTTCCCTGGATCACCCTCGCCTTCTTCTTCGCCGCGAGCTACGTGCGGCTGACGCGGGCCTACATGATCGAGTCCCTGAGCGAGGACTACATCCGGACCGCCCGGGCCAAGGGAGTCGGCACCTGGTCGATCATCGTCCGCCACGGCCTGCGGGCGGCCCTCACGCCGATCGTGACCGCCGCCGGCCTGGATCTGGGCACGCTCCTGGGTGGAGCCATCATCACCGAAAGCGTGTTCTCCATGCATGGCCTTGGGTTCCTCGCGGTGCGCTCGGTGACCAACATGGACCTTCCAACGATCGTCGCCATGGTGCTGATCGTCTCGTCGTTCATCGTCGTCGCCAACATGCTCGTCGACATCGCCTACGGCTTCATCGACCCGAGAGTGAAGCTCGCCTCATGAGCACCGACAGCGCCGCACGCCCCTTTCTCCAGGTGTCAGACCTGACGGTGCATTTCCCCACCGACGACGGTCTGGTCAGGGCCGTCGACGGGCTCAGCTTCAACCTGGAGAAGGGCAAGACACTCGGCATCGTGGGGGAATCCGGCTCGGGCAAGTCCGTCGCCTCGCTGGCCATCATGGGTCTCCACCGCGGCACCAGGGCCCGGCTCGACGGCGAGATCTGGCTCGACGGCCAGGACCTGACGAAGCTGGGCCACGAGGAACTGCGGGGGCTGCGGGGCCGGAAGATGGCGATGATCTTCCAGGATCCGCTCTCGGCGATGCACCCCTACTACACGGTGGGACAGCAACTCATCGAGGCCATGCGCGTGCATCAGCGGGTGTCGGCCAAGGCCGCCCGCGTCACCGCCATCGACATGCTCGAGCGAGTCGGCATCCCGAACCCCGCGACCCGCGTGGACCAGTACCCCCACGAGTTCTCCGGCGGCATGCGCCAGCGGGCGATGATCGCGATGTCGCTGATCAACAGCCCCGAGTTGCTGATCGCCGACGAACCGACGACGGCCCTGGACGTCACCGTTCAGGCACAGATCCTCGACTTGATGCGGGACCTGCAACGGGAGTTCGGCTCGGCGATCATCATGATCACCCACGATCTGGGCGTGGTCGCCGAGATCGCCGACGACGTCCTCGTGATGTACGGCGGCAGGGCCGTCGAGTACGCCGAGGTGGACGAGCTCTTCCACCGACCGGACCACCCCTACACCTGGGGCCTGCTCTCGTCCATGCCCAGGCTGGACCGGCACCGCCGGGGCCGCCTCATCCCGGTTCCGGGCAGCCCTCCCTCGCTCATCAACGTTCCTCCGGGATGCGCCTTCCATCCACGGTGCGCGTTCCGGGAGTTCGCTCCCCTGCCGTGCGATGTCGACGTTCCGGCCCTCCTGGAGGGTCACCCGAACCACGAGGCTCGCTGCCACATCCCCGCCGCCAGGCGCGCCGAGTTGTTCACCGAGCGCGTCGCCCCGAGGCTGTAGGAGAATGCCGTGAGCCTGCTGGTCGTTACCGATCTCAAGAAGCACTTCCCCACCTATCACCAGAAGTTGGTCCGTACCGAGGGACCCCCGGTCAAGGCCGTGGACGGGCTGAGCCTGCGGCTCGAGCCAGGTGAGACCCTCGGCCTGGTCGGCGAGTCCGGCTGCGGCAAGTCCACCGCGGGCCGCACCATGCTGAAGCTGCTGGAGCCGACGTCCGGGACCATCGAGTTCGACGGCCGCGACATCACCCGCCTCCAGGGCGAAGATCTCCGCAAGCTCCGGCGGGAGATGCAGATGGTCTTTCAGGACCCCTTCGGCTCGCTCAACCCACGGCACCCGGTCGGGGCCATCATCGCCGCCCCCTTCCAGATCCAGCGCGTCACCCCTCCCGGCGGCGTGAGGCGGTCCGTCCAGGAGCTCATGGAACGGGTGGGGCTCAACCCCGAGCACTACAACCGCTACCCGCACGAGTTCTCCGGGGGGCAGCGACAGCGCATCGGCGTGGCGCGCGCCGTGGCGCTGCGCCCCAAACTGGTTGTCTGCGACGAGCCGGTCTCGGCGCTCGACGTCTCGATCCAGGCCCAGGTGATCAACCTGCTCGAGGACATCCAGGCCGAGCAGAACCTCGCTTACATCTTCATCGCCCACGACCTGTCCGTCGTCCGGCACATCTCCGACCGGGTGATGGTCATGTACCTGGGCAGGGTCATGGAGGTCGCCGATCGGAACACCCTCTACCAGGCTCCGATGCACCCCTACTCCCAGGCGCTGCTGTCCTCGGGGCCTTTCCCCGAGGCTCGGAGATAAATTTAAAT
>CAZBMH010000120.1:0-7367 GCA_964492685.1 uncultured Micropruina sp. | reverse complement strand
GAAGGCGTCCGGCTTCTCGGCCAGCAGCACCTGCTCGGTCTTGATCAGCACCTCGCCCAGCACCCGGCCCAGACTGGAGGTGTCCACCTCGAGGAAATGGTCGGGCTTGCGCAGCCCCAACTCCTCGAAGAAGATCTCGTTCAGCTCGTAGTCGTAGTTCTGGCCCGTGTGCACGAGAACATGGTCAACGGTAGCGTCCAGGCGCTTGATCACCTCGGAGAGCCGGATGATCTCGGGGCGGGTGCCGACGACCGTCATCACCTTGGTCATCGGGCCTCCCCGCTTCCGCGCAGTCGTGATCGGGCCGCCATCACTGCACCGCCTCGGCGAAGGTGTCGGGATCGGCCGGGTCGAAGAGCTCGTTCACCCAGAACAACGTCGTCAGGACGCCGCTGCCGGTGTTGGTGATGTTGTGGGTCCACATGGTGGGCATGTCGACGATGCACGGGTTCTCGCCGCTCACGTCGAAGTGCACCATCTCGTCGGTGAAGGTGCGCCGCAGGCTAATTCTGGCTTCGCCCGACAGCACCACGAAGCGCTCGATTTTGCGCGTGTGGTAGTGGTTCCCGCGGGTGATGTCGGGGAACGTCGTGCTGTACGAGGTCTGGCCGGAGCTTCCCTGCACCCTCACCGTCTCGACGAACGAGCCGCGGGCGTCCGTGTGGCGCGTCAACGGCAGCGGGTAGTGCGCGGGGAACATGGCCGCCCGGAACGAGTTGAACAGCGACACCTCGAAGCGCGACTCCAGCTGAGGGATCTCGCCGCGGGTTCGGTAGCAGTCGTTGAAGTCCGTCAACCGCTGATAGACGGTCGCCACCGACGTGGGCGTGCCCACGGGAGAGAGCAGAGTGGCCTCCGCGTGCAGACTCTCGATGAGGGTCTCGGCCGCCTCCTGCGCGTGCAGCAGCGTGATGGCGCGGTCGAAGACCTGCGGCTGCTCGTCTTTGAGGATGGCGTCGATGAAGGTCGCCACGAACGTGTTGTAGTGCGGTCGCGCGTGCTCGCCGAACAGGTTCGGCAGGCGGACGTTGACGAACGCGCCGTCGACGCGCCGCGCCACCTCGCCCAGGATCTCGGCAGCGTGCGCCTTGTCTTGGCCGTAGGGCGTGCCGCTACCCGTGTGGATCGTGTTGGAGAAGACGATCCGCCGGCACGTGGGCGACTGCTCGACCGCCCGGGCGAGATCCGAGGCCAGCCGCGCGTTGGCCGACGACTCGGTGTGATCATTCACCGCCGCCAGGTGAATGACCGCGTCCACGTCGGCGGCGAGTTCAGGGAGTCGGTGCCAGTCCGGACGGTCGACAGCGACGACGTCGTAACCGCCCTTGATGGCCAGACGATTGCGGGTGTGCCAGCCCAGAAAGCCGTCGGCCCCGGTGAGCAGAACTCTCATGATTCGCCTTTCAAGTGCTTGAACTCGGGGAGGGTCAACAGCAGTTCTCGGGTCTGTTGAACGTCAAGCTGGGTGGTGTTGTCGGAGCGGAACCCGTCACCCTCGGCGCGGGCGGGTGCACCCTGGTCGAAGTAGAGCCCGTAGTCCAGGCCGCGGGCGTCCAACGGGACCCGGAAGAAGGCCCCCTCGTCGACGGCCATCGCCATCTCTTCGGTGCCCAACAGCGACTCGTGCATCTTCTCGCCGTGGCGGGAGCCGATCACCCGGAGTTCGGGGTCGTCGTCCCCCAGCAGGGACGCGACCGCGCGGGCCAGCGTCTCGACGGTGCTCGCGGGGGCCTTGCGCACGAAGAGGTCGCCCGGCGCTGCGTTGAAGAACGCGTGGTAGACGAGGTCGACCGACTGCTCGAGCGACATGAGGAAGCGCGTCATCCGGGGTTCGGTCAGCGTGAGCGGCTTGCCGGCCTGCAACTGCTGGATGAACAGGGGGATCACGGAGCCGCGCGAGTACATGACGTTGCCGTAGCGGGTGAGGGAGACGGTGGTCGCCGAGTTCGGGTTATTGCGCGCGAAGGCCTGGACCGTCTTCTCCATCAGCGCCTTGGTCATGCCCATCGCGTTGACCGGGTAGACGGCCTTGTCGGTGCTCAGGCAGACCACCGAGCGGACCCCCTCGCTGGCGGCCGCCTCGATCACGTTGTAGCTGCCCCGCACGTTGGTCGCGACCGCCTGCTCGGGGAAGAACTCGCACGACGGCACCTGCTTGAGCGCGGCGGCGTGAAAGACGAAGTCGGCGCCCCGCACCGCGCGGCGAACGCTGTCGGCGTCCCGCACGTCACCGATGAAGTACCGCACCCGGGCGTCGTCGATCCGGCGGCGCAGAGCGTCCTGCTTTGCCTCGTCACGGCTGAAGATGTTGACGCCGGCGACGCCCTTGCCGAGCAGGTCGATGGCCATGGTGGAGCCGAAGGAGCCGGTGCCCCCGGTGATCGCCACCAGGGCCCCCTCAAGAGGCTGCATGGGCTGTTCCTTTCGTGGTCTTTTGGGGCACCTGGGAGGAGCGCGACCGTGCCGCGCTGGTCAGGATCGCCTCGACCGCGGCGATGCCGGCGTCGAGTGAGAAGTGGTCGAGGTACGCGCCGCGGGCGCGCGCGGCCATCTCGTGGCGGGCCTGCGCGCCGAGGGCGGCGGCCCCGCGGAACGCCGACTCCAGGGACGTCGGAGCCTCGGCGTCCGCCGTGAACCCGACGCGGTGCTCGTCGACGAACGCCCGCACGTCGCCCTGGACGGTCGTGACGACCGGCAGGCCGTGGGCGAGCGACGCCTGGAGCTTGGACGGGATCGTGCCGCGGAACACCGGCAGGTCTTTCAGGCTGACCAGGGCGAAATCGGTGGTCCGGTAGTACTCCCCCATACGTCCGATGGGCACCCGTCCCTCGAACGCGACGTTCGTGGCGCCCAGTTGCTCCGCGAGCGATCGGACGCGCGGCAGGGCCACCCCGTCGCCGACGATCGTGAGCCGCACGCCGGCGTCCCGGGCGTGGTGCGCGGCGTGGACCGCGGTCTCCAGATCTTGCATGTCGCCGACGTTGCCTGCGTACAGGACGTTCGTGCCTTCGGTGCCGGGCTCGGTGTCGTAGGCGTCGGCTGGATGCGGGGGTTGTTCGTCGGCCCAGTTGTAGACCAGGTGTGCCTTGCCCGGGTCGACGCCCCGCTCGACGAGGGTGTCGACCATCGTCGGCGCGATGCCGATCACGGCGGCGGCATGCCGGTACACACTCGTCAGCCACGGCGTCAGAAGGGCGTCCACGACCCCGGCGCCGCGCCCGCCTGCGACGAGAGAGGAGCCGGTGATCGAGTCGGGCCACAGATCCTGGACGTGCAGCACGTACGGCGCGCCACCCAGGATGCGCCAACACCACGGAGCCAGCGCGGGGGTCATCTGGGTCGCGTAGACGTAGATGACGTCGGCGTCCCGGGCGAAGTCGAACGCCGTGCTCGCCGACAGCCCGAACGACACGTAGTTCAGAGTGCGTCGCACGGCGCTCTGCGAGTGGTCGATCCACAGCGGGACGCGCAGGACGTCGATGGGGCCGTCGTTCTCGCGCGTGCGCCACCGCTGGGTGTGCCCGTCGTAGAGGCGGCCCTCGGGGTAGTTCGGGTAGCCGGTGAGCACCTTGACCTGGTGGCCCTGGGCGGCCAGCGTGCGCGCGATGGTCGCCGGGACGAACGCACTCTCCGGCGGGTAGTACTGGGAGATGATCAGGATCTTCATCCGGTCACCGCCCCTGCGCTCGGGGACGCGTCTTGCCCGACGAACTCGGCCATCGTGGCGTGGCCCGGGGCCGAAACGCCCGCGCGGCGCACGACCTGCAGCAGCGTCTTGGCCAGGATGGCCACGTCGCCGGCGAACGAGCGGGTGTCGACGTAGCGGACGTCGAGGGCGAACTTCTGCTCCCACGACAGGCCGTTGCGGCCGCTGACCTGGGCCAGCCCCGTGACGCCCGGACGCACCTCGTGGCGGCGGGCCTGCTCGGGGGTGTACCGGTCGAGGTACTCCACCAGCAGCGGCCGCGGACCCACCAGGCTCATCTCGCCCTTGAGGACGTTGAGGAGGGTCGGCAGCTCGTCCAGGCTCGTCGCCCGCAGGAACCGGCCCACCGCGGTCAGCCGGTCGGCGTCCGAGGTGCGGGTGGCGTCCGGGTGCCGCATCGTGCGGAACTTCACCAACTCGAACACCACCCCGTCCTTGCCCGGCCGCGGCTGCCGGAACAGCACCGGACTGCCCATGGTGGCCAGCACCAGCCCGGCCGTCGCCAACTGAACCGGCGCCGTAACCGCCAGCCCGAGGGCGGACGCCAGCACGTCGACGCCGCGCTTCACCGTGTCGTAGCGCCGCTCAGCCACGGACACCGCCCAGGAACGCCCCGATGGCCGCGTCGACGCGGGCCACCTGCTCCGGCGCTAGCACCGACCCCGACGGCAGCGACAGCCCCGTGCGGAACAGCCGCTCCGACGTGCCGTCCACGACCGCCCGCGCGCCGGCGAACACCGGCTGCAGGTGCATCGGCTTCCACAGCGGCCGGGCCTCGATGTCGGACTTCGCCAGGGCGACGCGCAGGTCGTCGGCGGTGAACCCGGCGGCGTCCGGGTCGACCAGGATCGACGTCAGCCAGAAGTTGTCGAATGTCGCGGCGTCCTGATCGTCGGCGCCCGACGGCTCGCCGAACAGCGACACCCCCGAGACGCCAGCGAACAGTTCGCCGTAGTGCAGCCGCAGCTGCCGGCGGCGCTCCATCATCGCGGGCAGCCTCTCCAACTGGGCGCGGCCCAGCGCCGCCAGCACGTTGGAGAGCCGGTAGTTGTAGCCGATGTCGGTGTGTTCGTAGTGCACCACCGGCTGCCGGGCCTGCGTCGCCAGGTAGCGCACCCGGGCGGCCAGCGCCTCGTCGTCGGTGAGCAGCGCTCCCCCGCCCGACGTGGTCATGATCTTGTTGCCGTTGAACGACACCGCCGCCGCCACCCCGTAGGACGCCGCCGGCCGGCCCTCGAACGTCGCGCCCAGCGACTCCGCGGCGTCCGAGAACACCGGGACGCCGAAGCGCGCCGCGATCGCGTCGATCCGGCCGTGGTCGACGACCTTGCCCAACAGGTCCACCGGGACGACGGCCTTGACCCGGTCGCCGTAATCGTCCAGCGCCTGGGCCAGCAGGTCGGGGTTCATGTTCCCGGACACATCGGCGTCCACGAACACCGGCTCCGCGCCCGTGTAGGCGATCGCGTTGGCCGTGGCTGCGAACGTCATCGTCGAGGTGGCCACCAGGTCACCCGGGCCGATGCCCAGCGTCAGCAGCCCCAGGTGCAGCGCCGCCGTCCCCGACGACAGCGCGACGGCGTGGCGGCGTCCACAGAAGGCGGCCAACTCGGCCTCGAAGGCGTCCACCTCGGGCCCCAGGGGGGCGATCCAGCCGGACGCCATCGCCCGCGCGACGGCGTCCGCCTCAGCGGGGCCGACGTCGGGAGAAGAGAGGAAGATGCGGGACGCCATCAGACCGTGGAGTCCTCGAGGTCGTTGAAGTCCTCCAGCACCAGGTCGCTCCAGGAGCTGGCCTCGACGACCTCGTCCGGGGCGATCGGGGGCACCGACACCTGGGTGATCAGCGGGTGCTCGCTCGGCTCGCCGGCCTCGGCGCCGCTCAACAGCACCTCGTGCAGCTTCTCCCCCGGGCGCAGGCCCGTGTACCGCAACTCGATGTCGCGGCCCGACTGCTCGATCAACCGCGTCGCCACGTCGACGATGCGCACCGGCTCGCCCATGTCGAGCACCAACACGTCCCCCGGACGCCCGATCGCCCCCGCCTGCAGCACCAGCTGGCAGGCCTCGGGGATCGTCATGAAGTACCGGGTCACGTCGGGGTGGGTGACCGTCACCGGGCCGCCCCGCTCGATCTGCGCCCGGAACGAATGCAGCACCGACCCGCGCGAACCCAGCACGTTGCCGAACCGCACCGACAGGTACGCCCGCCCGGTGCGCTCGGCGAAATCGGCCGTCAACCGCTCGGCCAGCCGCTTCGTCTGCCCCAGGACGGCCGTGGCGTCCGCCGCCTTGTCGGTGGAGATGTTCACGAAGTGGTCGACGTGCACCTCCTCGGCGCAGGTCAGCACGTTCAGCGTGCCCAACACGTTCGTCTTCCAGCCCTCGTCGGGGTACTGCTCCAGCATCGGCAGGTGCTTCAGCGCCGCCGCGTGGAACACCACGTGCGGGCGGTGCCGGTGGAAGACCGCACGCAGGGCGTCCAGGTCGCGGATGTCGCACAGCACCATGTCGTCGGTGTCGAGCAGCCCGTGCCCGTACAACGACAACTGGACGCCGTGCAGACCCGACTCGTCACGGTCGAGGCACACCAGCCTGGCCGGGCCCAGCTTGCTCACCTGGCGGGCCAACTCGGAGCCGATCGAGCCGCCGGCGCCGGTGATCAGCACCACCTTGCCGTTCAGGTAGCCGGCGACCTCGGACAGGTCGGTCTCGATCTGGCGGCGGCCCAGCAGGTCGGCCACGTCGAACTCGCGCAACGACCCCAGCGCCACCCGGCCGCCGATCATCTCGCGCACCGGCGGCACCACGACCAGCTTCAGGCCGGCGGCCCGGCAGCGGGTGCTGAGGTCTTGGATCAGGTGGGCCGACGCGCCCGAGATCGCCAGGATCACGACCTCGGCGCCCTGCTTCTCGGCCACCTCGATCGCGTCGGCGCCGCGGCCCAGCACCCGGTAACCCCGGATGCGCAGGAACTGCTTGGCTGGGTCGTCGTCGACGAACCCCACCACGCGGTACGGCGGCTGCTCGGCGGTGTCGACGAGCCGCGCCACCTGGGTGCCCGCGTCGCCGGCGCCGTAGATCAGCGCCGCCACCTGGCCGGACTTGTTGCTCTTGAGCTCGTTGCGGGCGATCGTGCGGAACGCCCAGCGGCCGGCGGCCATGATGCCGAACGCGATCGGCGGCACGAACACGGCCACGCCGCGCGGGAACGCCGGCTCGGCCACCACGAACGCGAACCCGCAGGTCAACGCGACGGACCCGACCAGCATCACCAGCGAGTTCACCTCGCCGAACGAGCCCACCCGGCGGCGACCCCGGTAGAACTGCACGAAGTAGCCCACCACGACCTGGGTCGCGATCGCGACCAGCGTGTAGGTGAGGACCAGGTTGGACTGGTGATCCGACAGGCGCAGGTCGTAGCGCAGCAACAGCACGACGCCGAACGCCGCCGCCCACGCCAGGACGTCCCAGGCCGCGACCGTGAACCGCCGCAGGCGCGTGCTTCTCATCATTTCTTGGTCTTCCCCCCAGCAAACTCTCAGCGCAGCGTATCGATCCCGTATGCATTCCGCCGAATCCGCCCGCGGAGTGGGACGGGGACCTCTAGTGGCGCGTTTCGGAGGTTGTTGAGCGTTTGGCTTTCTTGAGGACTTGGTCG
>CAZBMH010000119.1:0-7398 GCA_964492685.1 uncultured Micropruina sp. | reverse complement strand
CGCCCTTGTCGGGCTCGGCGGCATGGTGGGCCAGCACCGGGATCTCGACGCCGAAGATCGGCGAGGTGACCGTGGTGCCGAAGAGGTGCTGGTAGCGCGCGTCGTCCGGGTGCGCGATCAGGGCACACACCGCCGGGATCAGCTCCGGGCGGGTCGTCTCGATGTGGATCGGGGCGGCGCCCGGCGCGCTCGGGTGGAAGGCGACCCGGTAGAAGTGCCCCGGGTAGTCACGGGCCTCCAGCTCGGCCTGGGCCACCGCGGTCTGGAACGTGACGTCCCACAGCGTTGGCGCCTCGGACAGGTACGCCTCGCCGCGGGCGTGGTTGCGGATGAAGGCGCGCTGGGAGGTGAGCATCGACTGCCCGGAGATGGTGGTGTACAGCTGGTTCCAGTCCACCGACAGCCCCAGGGTGCGCCACAGCCCCTCGAAGGCCTGCTCGTCCACGGCCGTCAGCTCGTGGCAGAGCTCGATGAAATTGCGGCGGCTGATGGGAACCTGCCGCTTCGGGTCCGGGTTGGCCGGGGGAGCGAAGTCGGGGTCGTAGTGCAGGGACGGGTCGCACTTCACGCCGTAGAAGTTCTGCACCCGGCGCTCGGTCGGCAGGCCGTTGTCGTCCCACCCCATCGGGTAGAAGACGTGCTTGCCGCGCATCCGCTGGTAGCGGGCGATCAGGTCGGTGTGGGTGTAGCTGAAGACGTGGCCGACATGCAGCGAGCCCGACACGGTGGGTGGCGGCGTGTCAATGCTGAAGACCTGCTCGCGGGACTCCGGCCGGACGAAGGCGTAGGTGCCCTGATCGTCCCAGCGGCGAGACCAGGTGGCCTCCAGGCCCTCGAGGGCCGGACGGTCGGGGAGCCGTACCGTCCCCGGCGCGGCGAATGGGGACGCGTCGGGCAGGGCGGTAGCAGGCGCTTCAGTCATGCGCGCATCCTATTTGAGCCGCCCGCGGGCCGTCATGTTGAGACCGGCCCCGCGGGCAGCCGCGGACCTCAGCCGGCCAGGATCAGCGCCTTGAGCTGGTCGGAGGGAATGTTGAAGAACGCCTCGAATTCAATCGTCTTGCCGTTGATCCGCAGTGCGGGCGTGCCGGTGATCCCGTCCCGCGCGGCCGCCTCGTTGGTGCCCTTGACGAACGACAAGGTGGAGCGGGTGTCGTAGCACTGCTGGAAGCTGGTCAGCTTCTCCCCGCTCAGGCCCACGGTGGCCGGGAGGGTCACCCGGAGCAGGTCGGTGGGATACCCGTCGCCCTCGACGGCCGGCTGGTTGGCGAAGATCGCGTCGTGGTAGGCCGAGTACACGCCGGCGCGATCCGTGCACGCGGCCGCGACGGCGGCCCGGGTGGAGGAGTCATTGCGCAGGTTGTTGTCCAGGAAGTTCATGGTGCGGTAGATGAGCTTGATCTGGCCGGACTCGGCCAGCTCCTTGATCATCGCCCCATGTCTGGTCTCGAACTGCTTACACACCGGGCACTGGTAGTCGACGAAGAGCTCGACGGTCGGGGAGGCGTCCGTCCCCTTGCCGGGGTTCACGATGATGCCGTTGGCGTTCGAGGTGGCATTGGGCGGCGCGGCGGCGGTCGAGGTGCCGCCGCTGCCCCAGGTCTGGGCCAGGATGACGCCGAAGATGGCGACCAGCACCACGCCGACGACGATCGCCGCCATCGCCACGATCCGGTTCAGCCGCTTGGCCTTGGCCTGCGCCTCCTGCTGGCGGCGCAACACTTCCCTGCGGGACTGGCTCATCGAATTGCCTCTACTTCCATGTCGTCGTGCTCGTGGGCGGCCCCGCCGCCGAAGAGCCAGTGGTCCGCGGCCCAGGGGCTGCGTGGCCGCCACGCGGCCCAGACGCCGCACAGCAACAGGCCGAGATCGCGGGCGATCTCGAGCGGGTATTGGGTCTGGCTCGCGTCGACCTCGCCGCCGCCGCCGAAGCAGCCGCAGTCGATGGAGATGCCGCGCGCCCAGACGGAGGCGATCCCGATCACGAACGCGACCATCAGCAGACTGCCGATCACGGCCGCGATGCGGGTGAAGGTGCCGGTGATCAGCATCAAACCCACCGCGATCTCGATGATCGGCAGCGCATAGCCGATCGGTCGGGTGAGGTCGAAGGGGAGGAGTTGGTAGGCGCGGACGGCCTGGACGGAGGCCTCGAAGTAGCCGATCTTGAGGGCGCCCGCGATCAGCAGCACCACCCCGAGGATCAGCCGGGCCGCGAGGGTGATCCACGGCGCCACGCGGGTCAGGGCGGCCGGGGTTGGGCCGTCGGTCGGGGACATGCGCGCCATTGTATAGGCCCCCGCCCAAGGCTCCGGTGCCACCCGATCAGCATCGGCCGGAGCGCCGGACGGCCGGGGCCATCGCCGCGTCAGGCGGTCCGGATTCGAGCTATACGCTGGGCGCACCATGAACCAGACGCACGCCGACATCGCCGCCCGCCTGCAGAGCCGGTGGCCCGAGAGCCGCATCGCCCCGGGAACCGAGCGGGTGGAGGCGCTGTGCCGCCTCCTCGGCAACCCGGAGCGCTCCTACCCGGTCATCCAGGTGGCCGGCACCAACGGCAAGGGCAGCACCGCGATCATGATCGAGTCGCTGCTGCGCGCGCTGGGGCTGCGCACGGGACGCTACGCCAGCCCGCACCTGGTCGATGTCACCGAACGCATCTGCCTCGACGGCGAGCCGATGCCGAGCGCGGCCTTCGACGACCTGGTGCGCGAGACGCTGCCGCTGGTCGAGCTGGTCGACGACCAGGCGATCGGCGGGGTGCCGATGAGCTTCTTCGAGGTGATGACCGCGCTCGCCTACGAGGCGTTCGCACAGGCGCCGGTCGACGTCGCGATCGTCGAGGTGGGGCTGGGCGGCATCACCGACGCCACGAACGTGGTGGACGCCCAGGTCGCCGTCATCTGCCCCGTCGACTTCGACCACACACACCTGCTGGGCGACTCGCTGAGCGAGATCGCCACCGAGAAGGCCGGGATCATCAAGCCGGGAGCCCACGTGGTGCTGGCGGCGCAGCAGCCCGAGGCCGCCCGGGTGCTGCTGGCCCGTTGCGCCGAGGTCGGCGCCAGGGTGTTCCGTGAGGGAGTCGAGTTCTCGCTGCTGGGGCGGACGCTGGCCGTGGGCGGCCAGGTGATCCGCCTCGACACCGCGTCCGGGTCCGTGGGCGACATCGTGCTGCCGCTGTTCGGGGCGCACATGGCCCAGAACGCGGCCGTGGCGGTGGCCGCGGTCGAGGCCTTCCTCGGCGGCAAGCCGCTGCAGCCCGACATCATCGAGGAGGGGCTCGGCTCGGTCGTGGCGCCGGCGCGGCTGGAGGTCGTGCGCCGCTCACCCACGGTTCTGCTGGACACCTGCCACAACCCCCACGGCGCCCGGGCCACCGTGGCGGCCGTGACGGAGTCGTTCGACTTCTCCCCGGTCATCGGCGTGGTGGCCCTGATGGCCGACAAGGACGTCACCGGCGTGCTGGAGGTCTTCGAGGACGTCATGGGCACCGTCGTCTGCACCCAGGTGGGCTCGGGGAAGCGCGGGCTGCCGGCCGCCGAGCTCGGCGAGGTGGCCTCGGGGATCTTCGGGGAGGACCGGGTTCGGGTCGCGGGCCGGATGGACGAGGCCATCGAGCTGGCCATCCGGTTGGCGGACGAGGCCGGCCCGGCCGCCGGCATTCTGATCGCGGGCTCCGTCATTGCGGCGGGCGAGGCCCGCTCGCTCCTGGTTCATCGGCGCGACCCGCTGGCGGCCGAGGAGGACAGCCGATGACGCTGGGCCCGGGAAACCCGATGAATCGGGCGCTGCGGATGCTGCTGGCTTTCGAGGCGGTGATCTTCGGGCTGGCGATCCCCGGAATGATCCAGGTGTCGGGCGTGGGTGTGGCCACGGCCGTCGGGCTGGGCCTCGGCGGCGCCGTGCTGGCCATCGCCGGCGCCGGCCTGCTTCCGCGCGCCGCCGGGTGGGCGATCGGCTGGCTGACGCAGCTCGCCGGGGTCGCCCTCGGGTTCGCCACCGACATGATGTTCTGGGTCGGCGCCATCTTCCTCGCCCTGTGGGTGATCACCCTGCTGCTGGGCCGGCGGATCGAGCCGGGTGCCGAAACTGGCAGCTGATCGATTGGGTGCCCCTGTCGCGGGTTCGCCCGGTATCGTCGGGCGCATGAGCCACACGGAGCGCACCTTCGTCCTGATCAAGCCCGATGCCGTTCGTCGTGGCCTGGTGGGCCAGATCCTGGCGCGGTTCGAGGCCAAGGGCCTTGCCATCGAGGCGCTCGAACTGCGTCACATCGACGCGGCGTTCGCCGACACGCACTACCGCGATCACGTCGCCAAGGTCTGGTACCCGGCGCTGCGCGACTACATCGTGTCGGGCCCGCTGGTGGCGGTCGTGCTGTCGGGGCCCCGGGCGATCGAGGCCGTGCGGGTGCTCAACGGTGCCACGGACGGAGTCGTGGCCGCCCCGGGGTCGATCCGCGGCGACTTCTCGCTGTCCAATCGCGAGAATGCCGTGCACGCGTCCGACTCGGCGGAGGCCGCCGAGCGGGAGATGGCCATCTGGTTCCCGGGGCTTCGTTGACTCACACCCAACCTGGGCCCTCCGCGGGCCTCCCACGGTGGGCGGCCGTCCCGCCGTCCACGCTCCCGGTGACGCCGCGGCAGTTTCACGAGTTCTGGCGGGCCCCCGCTTATCGGTGGTGGAAGGGCCTGCTGGCCGCCCTGATGGGCGCGGCGACGTGGTTCCTCGCGACGATGGTGATCGGGTTGGTCGGCATCCAGATCGACCTGGCCAACGGGGTCACCACGTGGCAGGACTACACCGACATCAATCGCCTGAAGGTGACGCCGGTCTTCTTCGCCGCCAACAACCTGGCCCTCGCGTGCTCCATCCCGGTGGCCATGCTGACCGCGTGGGCGTGCGTCGGTCAACGCCCGGGCTGGCTGTCCTCGGTGACCGGACGGATCCGGTGGCGCTGGCTCCTTACCTGCTTCGCGTGGGTGCTGCCGCCCTACCTGGTGATCCTGGTCATCTCGCTCGGCTTCGGGGGCGAGGCGCTGGCCTGGAACGAGAACTCGCTGTTCATGATCGTGGTCATCCTGCTCACCACCCCGCTGCAGTCGGCGGGGGAGGAGTACCTGCTGCGGGGGCTGGCCACCAGGATCGTGGGCAGCTGGTTGCCGCGGACGGCCGGGCTGGTGGCCGCCGCGCTGATCTCCGCGGTGGTCTTCATGTCGCTGCACCTCGCCCAGGACGTGTGGCTGAACGCGTTCTACCTCCTGTTCGCGCTGCTCGCCTCGCTGCTGGTGTGGCGGACCGGCGGGCTGGAGGCGGCGGTGGCGCTGCACGTCGTCAACAACCTCACCAGCATGGTGACGCTGCCGTTCGTCGACTTCAGCGACATGTTCAACCGGCAGGCCGGCGTCGGCGACGCCTCGATGCTGCTGCAGTTCGCGCTGATGGGGATCGCCGTGGGGCTGGTCCTGTGGCGGGCCCGGGTCGTCGGGGTCGTGACCGAGAACGCGCCCGCGGCCCTGCCTCCCGCGCCGCTCCCGCTGCCGTCCGCCCCCGGGTGGGTCGACGATGCGCATCGACCGCCGCTCGGCTGGTCCGCCCCCGGCGCCGCCGTTACGCCCCCGTTCGCCCCGCAGCCGTACGGTCCGACGCCATCCGACTTCTTCTATCGCCCCACCCAGACCCCTCAGGAGAGCGTCGCGCCCGCGCCGTCCCTGCCCACCCCACCGCCTCAGCCAGTCCGGCTGACCGAATCCGTCGAGGCTGATGATGACTGAAACCCAACCGCGTCTTGGCCGCCCCGAGGCGCTCAAGTGGCTCAACGCCCGCCTGCGCTCCCGCACGGGGCGCACGCTGATGGCCATCGACGGCGTCGACGGCAGCGGCAAGACCTCGTTCGCCGACGACCTGGCCGACCTCGTCCGGGAGTCCGGGACGAAGGTCATCCGGATCTCGTTCGACAACTTCCTCAACCCGCGCGAGGTCCGGCACGCCCGCGGCCGCACCTCGCCGGAGGGCTTCTTCGACGACACCTACAACTACCAGCGGTTCACCGACGACGTGCTCGAGCCGCTCTCCGGCGACGGGTGCGGCCGCTACCGGCCGGCGTCCTACGACCTGGCCACGGAGACCCCGCTCAGCCCGCCGTGGCAGGTCGCCCCGGACCAGGCCGTGGTGATCGTGGACGGGATGTTCCTGCACCGCGACACCCTGCGCAACCTGCGCGGCAAGAAGGTATGGGACCTCTCGGTCTGGCTGGACGTGCCCTTCGAGGTCTCGGTTCCCCGGATGGCCAAGCGCGACGGCACCCCGGCCGACCCGGGGCACATCGCCAACCACCGCTACGTCGGGGGGCAGAAGCTGTACGTGGAGCGCTGCGACCCGGCGTCGCGCGCGGACGTGGTCGTGGACAACACGGGGGAGCGCTCGATCCCCGACTGAGGCGATCGTCCGCCCCGGCCGATGGCGGGCCTCCGCGCAGCGGTTGCGCCTGCGGGGGGCTGAGTTACGCTTACCCGATCATGACGACTCAGACCGTGCCGCCATCGCTTTTCGCCCGCCTGGAGCCGTTGCTCGCGCGGGTGAGCAAACCCATCCAGTACGTGGGTGGCGAGGTGAACTCCGTCACCAAGGACTGGGCCGCCGTCGACGTCCGCTGGTGCCTGATGTACCCGGACGCCTACGAGGTGGGGCAGCCCAACCAGGGCGTCGCGATCCTGTATGAGATCCTCAACGAGCGCGACTGGATCCTCGCCGAGCGGACCTACTCGGTGTGGCCCGACCTGGCCGCGCTGCTGCGCGAGCACGGCGTCCCGCAGTTCACGCTCGACAACCACCGCCCGGTGGGGGACTTCGACCTGTTCGGCGTCAGCTTCTCCACCGAGCTCGGCTACACCAACCTGCTGGCGGCGCTCGATCTGGCCGGCATCCCGCTGCACGCCGCGGACCGGGACGAATCGCATCCGGTCGTCGTGGCCGGTGGGCATGCGGCCTTCAACCCCGAGCCGATCGCCGACTTCATCGATGCCGCCGTCCTGGGCGACGGCGAGGAGGCCGTGCTCGCGATCTCGGAGCTCGTCCGGGCGTGGAAGGCCGACGGCAGTCCGGGTGGACGCGACGGGCTGCTGCTGCGGCTGGCCGAGTCCGGGGTGGTCTACATCCCGCGCTTCTACGACGTCAGCTACCTGCCCGACGGGCGGATCCAGCGCGTGGTGCCCAACCGCCCCGGCGTGCCGTTCCGGGTGAGCAAGCACACCCTGATGGACCTCGACGCCTGGCCGTACCCGAAGAAGCCGCTGGTGCCGCTGGCCGAGACCGTCCACGAGCGCTACTCCGTCGAGATCTTCCGCGGCTGCACCCGCGGCTGCCGGTTCTGCCAGGCGGGGATGATCACCC
>CAZBMH010000118.1:0-7413 GCA_964492685.1 uncultured Micropruina sp. | reverse complement strand
CGGTGTGGGTGTTGCGGGCGTACTCGGGGTACATCGAGTAGGTGGGGCTGAACGACAGCGCCGTCCGTCCCGGGCCGCCGAAGGCGCCCAACAGGTGCGTCATCACCTCGTTGGACCCGTTGGCCGCCCAGATGTTCGCCGTCGTGAGCCCGTGCCCCAGGTAGGACGCCAGCGCGGCGCGCAGCCGGCCAGCCTCCCGGTCTGGGTACCGGTTCACACGGGTTGCAGCGGCAGCCACGGCGCGGGCCATCTCCTCGGCGATGGGCGGCGTCGGCGGGTACGGGTTCTCGTTCACGTTGAGGCACACGGGTACGTCCAGCTGGGGGGCGCCGTAGGGCTCCTCCCCCACGAGCTCGGGCCGCAGCGGGAGGTCGTCCAGGCTGGGATCGGGCCTCATGCGTCGCTCTCCGATCGTCGGACGGTGACCGCGGCCCCGTGCGCGGGCAGGTTCTCGGCCGCGGCGAACGTCTCGACGACGCCTGCTACCTCCAGCAGCGCCTCGCGGCTGTAGTCGATCACATGCACGGCCTTGAGGAAGCTCTTCACGTTCAGGCCCGAGGAGTGGCAGGCGCAGCCGGCCGTTGGCAGGACATGGGTGCTGCCCGCGCTGTAGTCGCCCAGCGAGACCGGCGACCAGGGTCCGACGAAGATCGCGCCGGCGTTGCTGACCCGCTCGGCGATGGCGGCCGCGTTCCGGGTCTGGATCTCCAGGTGCTCGGCGGCGTAGGCGTCCACGACCGCCAGCCCCTGCTCCAGGTCGTCGACCAGGACGATGGCCGACTGCGGCCCGCCCAGCGCGGTCCGGACCCGCTCCGCGTGCAGCGTGGCGGCCACCTGGGGCGCCAACTCGTCGGCTACGGCCGCGGCCAGCGCCGGGGAGTCGGTGACCAGCACCGAGCCCGCCATCGGGTCGTGCTCGGCCTGAGAGATGAGGTCGGCGGCCACGAAACGCGGATCGGCGTCGTCGTCGGCCAGGATGGCGATCTCGGTGGGCCCGGCCTCGGAATCGATGCCGACCCGGCCGCGCAGCAGGCGCTTGGCGGCCACCACGTAGATGTTGCCGGGCCCGGTCACCATGTCGACCGGCTCGCACACCCCCGGCACCCCGTGGGCGAACATGGCGATCGCCTGGGCGCCACCGACGGCGTACACCTCGTCGATCCCGAGCAGGGCGCACACGGCGAGGATGCTCGGGTGCGGCAGGCCGCCGAACTCGGCCTGGGGCGGCGAGGTGACGGCGATGGAGGCGACGCCGGCCACCTGGGCGGGGATCACGTTCATCAGCACCGAGGAGGCCAGCGGGGCGAGCCCGCCGGGCACGTAGAGCCCGACCCGCCGCACCGGGATCATCCGCTGCGACACCCGCGCGCCGGGCGCGACCTCGACGACCACGCGCTCCTCGCCCAGCTCGGCCAGCGCGACCGCGCGGCGGCGCCGGATCGACTCCTCGAAGGCGTGCCGCAGCTCGGGGCCAATCCCGACCAACGCGTCGGCAAGGGCCTCGGCGGGCACCCGGAAGTCCGCGGGCACGCAGCGATCGAAGCGCTGCGAGAACTCCCGCAGCGCGTCGGCGCCGCGCTCGGCGACCGCCGCAACGATGGGGGCGACGGCCGCGGCGGCGGCCTCCACGTCCAGCTCCGCGCGCGGCAGCAGCGCGCGGTAGTCGCCGCGTCGGCCGCGCAGATCGAGGGTCCTTAACACAGCGGTCATCCTATGCCGGGGCTCCCGTCGAGCCGCCGCCGGTCCCCGAGCGTGGACCGGCCGGGACGCGGATGCGGGTGCCGGTCGAGCGCCCTCAGCCGGCCAGGCGTCGCAGCAACTCCCAGCCGGCGCGGACGTGGGCGCGTTCGGTGCGCAGGCCGCCCACGCTGAATCGCAGCACCGTTCGTCCGTCGAGCACGGTGCGGGTGAACAGGGCCTTGCCGGTGGCGTTGGCGGCCGTGATCAGGGCGTCGGTCCGGGCGTTGCCGCGCTCGGGGTCGTCGTCGGCCAGGGCCAGGCACACCATCGACAGCGGGTGCGGTGCGACGATGTCGAACCGCGCGTCCGCTGCAATCCAGCCGGCCAGCTCCTGGGTGAGGGCGACGTGCTTGCGGATCATCGCCCGGCTGGCCTCGGCGCCGTCGGTGCGCAGCGTGAACCACAGCTTCAGCGCGCGGAAGCGGCGGCCCAGCGGCACCTGCCAGTCGCGATAGTCCACCGCGGCCCCGGTCTCGGCGGCCGCCGAGCGCAGGTACTCCGGCAGGATGCTCAGCGCCCCGAGCAGCGCGCGCCGGTCTGCGGTGTAGAACAGGTCGCAGTCGAAGACGACACCCATCCACTTGTGGGGGTTGGTGCAGTAGCTGTCGGCCCCCTCGAGCCCCTCGTTGACCCAGCGTTGCTCCTCGGCCAGGCCGGCGATGCCCGCCATGGCGGCGTCCACGTGCAGCCACAGCCCCTCGCGGCGCGCGATCGCGGCCATCGGGGCGACCGGGTCGAAGGCCAGCGACGAGGTCGTTCCCCGGGTGGCGCACAGCCAGAACGGCCGCAGCCCGGCGGCCCGGTCCGCGGCGATGAGGCGCTCGAGCTCGGCCGGCACCATCGCGTAGCCGGCGTCGTGCGGCACCACCCGAAGCTGATCGGTGCCGATGCCGGCAATCCGGAGCCCCTTCTCGATGCTCGAGTGGGCCTGGCTGGTGGCGTAGGCCACGAGGCGCGAGGTGTCGCCGTCGCGGTTGACCGCGCCGCCGGTGATCCGCCACCGGGCGGCGAGGACCGACGCCAGGGTGGCCTCGGAGGCGGACCCGTGGATCACGCCCCCGCCGTTGGCGCTGGTGCTGCGCATCGACTCGGGCAGGCCGAGCAGCTCGGCCATCCAGTCCAGCATCCGGGTCTCGACCTCGGTGACCGCGGGGCTGGTCACCCAGCTCATGCCCTGCACGCCCAGCCCCGCGGTCAGCAGTTCGGCGAGGATTGACGGGTAGGCGGCGTTGGCCGGGAAGTAGGCGAAGAAGCTCGGGTGCTGCCAATGCGTCAGGCCGGGCAGGACGATGTCGTCCAGGTCGGCCAGGAGGGCCTCGAAGCCATCCGGCTCGGCGGGCGGGTGCTCGGGCAACCGGGCCAGGATGTCACCGGGGGCGACGGCCGCGGCGACCGGCCGGGAGCCGATGGTCTCCTGGTAGTCGACGATCCAGTCGATCAGCTGGTGGGCGTGGGCGCGGAACTCCTCGGGTTGCACGGCCTCACGCTACCCAGCGGTGAGCGTCACGTCTCGGGGCGCGAGACGTCGCGTAGGTTAGGCGGCATGGCCGGCAAAGCGAGCGGCGGGACCCCCGCCACCGAGGCGCTGACCGCGGCCGGTGTCGCGTTCTCGCTGCACCCCTACACCCACCACGACGACGTCCGCGGCTTCGGGGACGAGGCCGCCCGCGAGCTGGGCGTCGATCCGCTGCGGATCTTCAAGACCCTGGTGGTCCACGTCGGGGCCGAGCGCCCCCAGCTTGCCGTCGGCATCGTCCCGGTGGCCTCCCAGCTGGACCTCAAGGCGTTCGCCGCCTGCCTCGGCCACAAGCGCGCCGCGATGGCGCCGCCCGCCGACGCGGCCCGCAGCAGCGGCTACGTGGTCGGCGGCATCTCCCCCATCGGCCAGCGGACGGCCCTGCCGACCGTGCTGGACGAGACGGCGATCCTGTGGGACACGATCCTGGTCTCGGCGGGCCGCCGGGGCCTGCAGGTGGAGTTGCGACCCGACGACCTGCTGCGGGTCACCGGGGGCGAACTGGGCGACATCGCCCGCTGAGTCAGCCCCGCCAGGTCGCTGCGAGCTCGGCGGCCCGAGACAGCGCGACCCGGCCGCGCGCCAGGGCCTCGGCCCGGTTGTCCAGCTCGACCGCCTCCAACCGCAGGTAGGCGTCCACGGCCGCCCCCTCCTCGCGGGCCATCACCGCCAACCGGGCGACGACGCCCTCGGCGACCACGGTGTCCTGCACCTCGCCCAACGCCTCGGTCACGGCCTCCCAGGCCGCGGCCAGCGCGACAGCGGGCTCCCCAAACGTGTCGACGAGGGCCTCGCTGCCGTAGCGCGCGGCCTTCGCGGCCTTGCGCACCTCGTGCCAGTGGCTCAGGTTGGCGGGCAGATCCGTGGCGCGCACCACGAGCGGGTCGACGCGTCCCATCGTCCTGGTCAACAGCCCGGGCAGCACTTCCCCGGCCTGGCGGCGGCCGCGCCCGCGCAGCGGCGGCGCGGCGAGCAGGTCGTCCAGCGCCCGGCGAAGCGCGCGATAGCGCTCGGTGTCCATGGACTCGACCAGGCGTTGGTGGGCGGCCCGGTGCTCGGCGGTCAGCTCGGCCACGAGCCGCTCGGCCGCCGCCGGGTCGAAGCCCTCCAGCCGGTCAATGGTCTGGGTCAACCGCTCCAGCAGCACCTCGGCGTCGCGCGGCGCCCCGAGCAGGTCGGCGTGCCAGGCCAGCTCGGCCCGCAGCCGGGCGGGCCGCGGACCCGCGAACAGCTGCCGGTAGCCGCGCAGGATGCTGCGGGCACGGCGGGTGGCCACCCGGGAGCGGTGGACCGAGTCGGGGCCGTCGCGGCGCACCTCGGCCTCGCACTCGACCAGGACCAGCCGCTGCTTGTCCAGGTAGTGGGCGATCGGCTCGATCGCCGTCACGAGGCCGCCTCCGGGGGCTCCACCGCCGTCAGCACGCCGCGGTCGTCCACGTGTTCGGTGACGGGGCTGGGGCGGCGGCGTCGGCGACGCGTCGGGCGCGGGGCCTCCTCGTCGCGTCCGAGCGCCGAGCCGAGCAGCACCGGCGCCAAGGCCGCGAACGCCCAGACGGCCAGGGCGGAGATCGACCCGAGCTCCAGCGGAATGGGAACCACGTCCCCCGCGCTGGCCGAGGCCAGACGCTCCCCCAGCGGGCCGGGACCAAAGACCTGGCCAAGCTGCCAGCACACCACCCCGGCGAGCGTCCCGGCGCCGACGGCGACGACCGCGACCGGCCACCCCACGCGCCGGAAGCGCAGCCAGGCACCCAGGCCCAGCAGGACGCCGGCGACCGCGCCGCAGAGCACATAGACGGCGTCGGTGACGAAGAACTCGGTGAGCGCCCGCTCGGTCACCTGGGCGGAGCCGTCGGCGCGCACCTCGTAGGCGGGCAGCGTCACCAGGCGGGACCAGGCCCAACCCGCGATCGCGCCCACCAGCAGCGAGGCGAACGCCAAAGTCACCAGCGACACGGCCCACGTTCGGGTGGCCGGGGACGACGGCTCTGCTGGCGACACCACGTCGGTCGTCGGGTCCTGACTCACGGGGACACCCTAGCCCGCTCAGACGTTGACACAGGACGGGCCGAGCAAGGCCTTGAGGTCGGCCATCAGCGGCGGCGAGGGGAGCACCCGCAGCTGGTCGCCGAGCCGCCACACGGTGGTGCGGTCGTTGGCCGCGAGCAACCGAACCCGGACCTCCGTGGCACCTGGGTGGTTGCCGAGCACGGCCCGCAACTGCTGGACGACCGCCGGGGTGCAGCGCGCCGCCGGCAGCGAGATCACCACCGGCCCGCTCGGGCCCTGGGAGACGTCCGGGAACGACACCTCGTTGCCCTGCATCTCGACGCTTTCGTCCTTGGTGCGGACCCGCCCCTTGATGCGGACGACGGTGTCGGTGGCGAGGCTCGTGCCGACCAGGTTGTACACCTTCGGGAACAGCAGCACGTCCACGGAGGCCTCCAGGTCCTCCACAGTAACCACAGCCCAGATGTCGCCGTTCTTGGTCTGCTTGCGCTGCACCGAGGTGATCATGCCCGCGATGGTGACCTGGGTGTCGCGGGGGCCGTCGTCGGCGATCAGCTCGCCGACGGCCAGGTCCCGGTTGGCGTGCAGCACGTGCTCCAGCCCCAACAGTGGATGGTCGCTGACGTAGAGGCCGAGCATCTCGCGCTCGAACGCCAGCCGGACCCGCTTCTCCCACTCCTCCAGCTGCGGGATCGGCGAGCTGGTCATCGCGTCACCCCCGCCTCCGATGTCCGCGAACAGGTCGTCCTGGCCATTGGCCTGGTTGCGCTTGAGGTCGATGACCTCGTCCACCTTCTGCTCGAAACACTCCATCAGGGAGCGGCGGGTGTGCCCCAGCGAGTCGAAGGCGCCCGCCTTGATCAGCGACTCGATGACGCGCTTGTTGCACACCACCAGCGGCACGTTGGCCAGGAACTCGTTGAAGTCGGTGGCCTTGCCGTGCTCGGTGCGCCCCTCGACGATGCCGCGCACCACGTTGTCGCCGACGTTGCGGATCGCCCCCAGCCCGTAGCGGATGTCCTCCCCCACGGGGGTGAACATGCCGTCGGACTCGTTCACGTCGGGCGGGAGCACCTTGATACCCATCCGCCGACACTCCGCCAGGTAGATCGCGGACTTGGCCTTGTCGTCCTTGACCGATTGCAGCAGCGCCGCCATGAACTCGGCCGGGTAGTTGGCCTTCAGGTAGGCCGTCCAGTAGGAGATCAGGCCGTAGGCGGCCGTGTGCGCCTTGTTGAAGGCGTAGTCGGAGAAGGGGACGAGGATGTCCCACAGCGCCTTCACCGCGGCGGCGGAGAAGCCGTTGGACTCCATGCCCGCGGAGAACTTGCCGTACTCCTTCTCCAGCACTTCCTTCTTCTTCTTGCCCATTGCGCGCCGCAGCTCGTCGGCGGCCCCCAGGGTGTAGTTCGCGACCTTCACCGCGATCTGCTGCACCTGCTCCTGGTAGACGATCAGGCCGTGGGTGATGCCCAGGATGTCGGCCAGCGGCTCGGCCAGCTCGGGGTGGATGGGTTCCACCTGCTGCTTCCCCGTCTTGCGCAGCGCGTAGTTGGTGTGGCTGTTGGCACCCATCGGGCCCGGTCGGTACAGAGCCAGGGCCGCGGAGATGTCCTCGAAATTGTCCGGCTGCATCAGCTTCAGCAGGACGCGCATGCCGGTGCCGTCCAGCTGGAAGATCCCCAGCGTGTCGCCGGTGGCCAGCAGGTCGTAGGTGGCCCGGTCGGTGGTGTCCTTGCTGAGCACGTCGAGGTCCAGCTCGACCCCGCGGTTGGCCCGGACGTTGGCGATCGCGTCGTCCAGGATCGTGAGGTTCCGCAAGCCCAGGAAGTCCATCTTCACCAGGCCCAGCGCCTCGCAGCTGGGATAGTCGAATTGGGTGATGATCTGGCCGTCGGCCTCCCGCTTCATGATCGGGATAATGTCCAGCAGCGGCTCGCTGGACATGATCACACCGGCGGCGTGAACGCCCCACTGGCGCTTCAGGTTCTCGATGCCGCGGGCGGTGTCCACGACCTCCTTGATCTCCGGGTCGCCCTCGTACAGGGCCCGGAACTCCCCGCCCTCGGCGTAGCGGCCGTGCGAGGGGTTGAACACGTCGGCGATGCTGACGTCCTTGCCCATCACCGCCGGGGTGTAGGCCTTGG
>CAZBMH010000117.1:0-7495 GCA_964492685.1 uncultured Micropruina sp. | reverse complement strand
GTGGCCCCGAGCAGCGCACCGACAAGAAGCCGATGCTCTCCGACCTGCGTGAATCCGGTTCGCTGGAGCAGGACGCCGACG
Source organism: uncultured Micropruina sp. (assembly GCA_964492685.1). Classification (GTDB taxonomy): domain Bacteria; phylum Actinomycetota; class Actinomycetes; order Propionibacteriales; family Propionibacteriaceae; genus Micropruina. The sequence continues at coordinate 7,414 of CAZBMH010000117.1, read as the reverse complement.
TCGTGATCCTGCTGCACCGCGAGGACGCCTACAACAACCAGTCCGAGCGCCTCGGCGAGGCCGACTTCATCATCGCCAAGCACCGCAACGGCCCCACCAAGACCCTGCAGACCGTCTTCCAGGGCCACTACTCCCGCTTCGTCGACATGCAGCACTGAGAGCCAATGCCGCCCTCACCGCTAGACCGAGACACCAGCAAGACATGGTTGTCAGTTTGACTTACATGTGAACTGCGCCGAGAACGGAGCCCGGAGGAGTGATGGCCGTTGTACCCGCCGCCCGGTGGTGCTGAGCTGAGCCAAGCCGAACTTCGAGCGTTGGACGAGGAGTACTTCACCAGCGACCCGACAGGTGTACTTTCGCTCCCGCATTGACGAGCTCCTCGACGGTGAAATGGCCTCCCTGCCCGCGGGCGCGCGCAGGAGCAAGCTCAGGCAAGACTTCGAAAACCTGGCGGGACCTGCCGGGCTGGCTCGTCACCCCACCTCTGATGACGTTAGGCAGAAACGGGTCGCAACGGACGCCATCCAAGTGCGCCACCAGGCCGCCGAGGCCCTGTTGCGACTTCTCCATGCGCGACTCTCGTGTCGATCCAGGCAGGAAGCAACGAGCCTGTGGCTCACACTCGTGCAGACGCCGACTCGTCTCCACCAGCTGGTTGAGGATCTGCGGCCGCAAGTGGAAGCGGAGGAGTTTCCATCCCTGATGGCCGGTCTCATGATCTCGCTCCCCAATGGCAGCCGACTCGATCACGACGCCCTGCAGGCCGTGCAGAACGCTCTTCACTGGGTGGTCAGAGCGGCAGAGCTAGTCTCCTCCGGGCAAATCGATCTCAACGCTGCCAACAACAAGATCAAGCACGGCATCACAGCGCGTCCCGAGGACAGACTGAGGCTGACTTTGACAACCCACGCTCCCGATGAACACGGGAATGTTCCGCTTTCGGCCCTCACGGGGGCCTCAGCGTTCGACGTCATCAACACCATCGTTCTCGAATACATCCCTCAGCCGCCGAAGACTCCAGGCAAACCTCGTCCCGGTTTCGAACGAACCCTGCTCCCCGTGGATACGGCGTCCATCCTGGCCGAGGCATGGATGTTGGCTCTTGTCCACGGCGCGATCTTCTACACCTGCGCCTACCGGCACAACGGCGAGGAGCCCCTGCCGGGCGTCCCCGAGCACCCAGGCCTGGCACTGGGCCCACCGCCCGAGCACGTCCTTGGCAAACCCGTCGTCGGTCTGCGATTCCCCCTCACAACCTCGGCCGATGGGCAGATCCTCCGGCCTGCGGGTCTGCTCCTGAGGGACGGATCGTTCGTGCCCATGAAGTTCGGTCAACCGACTCGCGTCCGCGTCACCGATGGCTGAGCCACTCGTCACGACCTTTGAGCCGGTTCGCTTGACGCGCACGCCGCATCGCCTCCCACTCGCTGGTGCGATACCGGGATTCCCTCCATCACCTGGCGCAAGTCCGCTGGTCTTCAGCAGTCAGTTTCGACCGCGGAGCGAAGCGCGGCGAGAACCGCCCGACGAGGAACTCCTTGAATCGCTGCCGCTTGAGCCAAGCTCGCGACGACACTTGCTCTTTGCAAGGATTCCGCCCATGAGCCTCTTCATCACGTGCCCCGTTGCGAGCGTCGAGCGGGCGACCGCGTTCTACACCGCCCTGGGGTGGACCCTCAACCCGGAGATGTCCGATCACAACGTGTCGTGTTTCGCCATCACGCCCGGCCAGTACGTCATGCTCGGCAGCCGGGAGATGTACGCGAGCGTCGGCGCCACCGAGGAACTCATCGGCGGGCCCGACACCCCGTCCAAGGTCACGGTCTCGTTCGACCTCGACAGCCGCGAGGCGGTGGACGAGCTGGTTGAGCGGGCCGGTGCCGCGGGCGGGCGGATCGGCGACACCGACGACTACCCGTTCATGTATCAGCGCCAGTTCGACGACCCCGATGGCTACCACTACTCGCCGTTCTGGATGAAGCCGGACACCGAACCGGCGTGAGCGGCCTGCCCGCCGCGCTCGGGGTCGTCGGTGCTCGCTGGGCCTGCTGATCGTCGAGCGACTGCTCGAGGGTCCGCGCCGCTACGGCGACCTGCAGCGCGACCTCGGGGTGCCGACGAACATCCTCGCGACCCGGCTCCGCGAGCTCGAGGGCGCCGGCGTCCTGGTTCGGCTGTCCCTGCACCACAACACCCGCGCCTACGCCCTGACCGAGCGCGGGCTGGCGCTGCGGGAGGCGATCGACGCCCTGGGACGGTGGGGCGCCGAGCACGCGGGCCTTGACCCCGGCCGACGGGCCGTGCCGGCGGGTTCAACCCGCGCCAGTTGCGCGGCGGGCACACCCATGTCAGCCTCGTCCCATGCCCTCCAGCACCCCAGCCGGCTCCGTCACCACCCTCGAGGACGTCCTTGAGGTGGTCCGGGTGGCGGACGCGAACGGGCTTGCCCTCTGGATCGACGGCGGCTGGGGCGTCGACGCGCTCCTGGGCGAGCAGACGCGGCCCCACGGCGACCTCGACCTCGCGATCCTGGCGCGGGAGGCCGTGCGGTTCGAGGAGTCCCTCGCAGCCCTGGGCTACGAACGGTGCCACGAGCCCGCCGCGACCCCCTGGAACTTCCTCCTGGCGCATCCACGCGGGGCCGTGGTCGATCTTCACCTCATCACCCTGGACGAGGCCGGGAACGGCATCCTCGGCCCGGCGGAGAATGGCTCCGTCTACCCCGCAGAGTCGCTGAGCGGGAAGGGGACGATCGGCGGCACCCCCGTCCGGTGCATTCCCGCCGACTTCCTGGTGCACTTCCACGACGCCTACGTCGGCGACGACAACGACCGGGCCGACGTCCGGGCCCTGTGCGCCCGGTTCGATCTGCCAATCCCACGGCAGTACCGCTGACCGCGGAAACCCGGACGAACCGCCGTTGACAAGTGAGCAGTGCTTACATCAGGAGGGCAAGCAATGTAAGCACCGCTCACACGCGGTGGCCGACGAGACATCCGGTCAGGGGGACGCCATGAACAGCACCGCCGAGCGGTCCGGCTACCACCACGGCGACCTGCGGGCCGCGCTCGTCGCGCAGGGATGGCGATGCTGGAAGCGGGCGAGCCGTTCTCGCCGCGGGCGCTGGCCCGCCGCGCCGGGGTCTCCCCGACCGCGCCGTATCGCCACTTCCCCGACCGGGACGCCCTGGAGTCCGCGCTCGCGGTCCAGGGGCTGCGGGAACTCATGAGCGAGCTCGCCGCGGGCGGGGCGCCGTCCACGTCCGGCGAGGCGGCCGAGCTGGGCGTCCGGTACGTCCGGTTCGCCCTCGCCGGCCCGGCGCTGTTCCGGCTCATGTTCGGGCGTCCCTGCGACGACCGCGACGAAGACCGCGTCCGGGCGTCCGGCGCCCTGCACGACTACCTCGCGGACGCCATGGGCACCCTCTACCCGGGCGCGGACGCCGCGGCGCTGGCCACCGCCGGCTGGGCGCTGGCGCACGGGCTGGCGTTCCTGCACCTCGACGGCAAGCTCGACAACACCGACCCCGGCCGCCGTCGACGACCGGGTGCGGGCCAGCCTGGCCGTGCTCCTCCCACCGACTCCGGAGACCCGCGACCACGACCAGACCCCGGCCCGGGCGGCCGGACCCAGAAAGTAGAGCCGGCATGACCAAGCGCGTCCTCCTCGTCGTCACCAACGTCGACCACTACGAGGCCGACCCCTCGCACCCGACCGGGCTGTGGCTCTCCGAGCTCACCCACGCGTGGGACGTGTTCGCCGAGCACGGCTTCGAGCAGACGATCGTCAGCCCCGCCGGTGGCCGTTCACCCCTGGAGCCGCGCTCGCTGAAGTTCCCGAGCTACGACGCCTCGGCGAAGGCCTGGCACACCGACCCCGCCCGGATGGCGCTGCTCGACACGACGGCCAGCCCGGAGGACATCGACTCCGCCGACTTCGACGCCATCTACTTCACCGGCGGCCACGCCGTGATGTTCGACTTCCCCGCCAGCGAGGGCCTGCAGCGGATCACCCGCGGGATCTTCGAGCGCGGCGGCGTCGTCGGCGCGGTCTGCCACGGCTACTGCGGGCTGCTCGACACGACGCTGTCCGACGGCAGCTACCTGGTCGCCGGCCGCAACCTCACCGGCTTCTCGTGGCGCGAGGAGGTGCTCGCCGGCGTCGACAAGCTCGTCCCATACAACGTCGAGGAGCGCATCCAGGAGCGCGGCGCCCACTACTCCAAGGCCTTGCTTCCGTTCGTCTCCAACGCGGTCGTGGCCGGCCGCCTGGTCACCGGCCAGAACCCCGGCTCCGCCAAGGAGACGGCCACCTTGGTGGCCGCCGCCCTGCTCGGCTGAGCGGACGTTCCGGCCCTGGAATCACCCCGGGCTGGGACGACCCCGGGCTGGGCGACCCGGCACCCCCGGCAGCGCGCGACGTCCCCTCGCACCGGAGCCTTGACCCTCACACTGTGTGAGGAGGGAGAAGGGTCTCATGTACATCTCGGACTTCGCCCGACTCGGGCAGGTGTCGGTGCGGATGCTGCGCCACTACGACGAGCTGGGCCTGCTGCGGCCCGATCACGTCGACCCGTGGTCCGGCTACCGCTCCTACTCCCCCGAGCAGCTGCACGTCCTCAATCGCCTCGTGGCGCTCAAGGAACTGGGATTCTCGCTCGACCAGGTGCGCCGCATCCTGCTCGACGAGATCGGCCCGGACGAGCTGCGCGGCATGCTCCGCCTGCGGCGGATCGAGCTTGAGGACGAGGCGCGCGCCATCGACACCCGGTTGACGGCGGTCGAGTCGAGGCTCCGCATGATCCAGAAGGAGAATCACATGTCCGCCGACTACGTCCTCAAGTCCCTCCCCGCCGTCCGGCTGGTGGCACACACGGCCACGCTCGACCCCGAGCGGCTCGGCGAGCACATCGGTCCGATGTTCGACGCCGTGGCCGCCACCTTGGGCCACCTCCCCGGCGCGCTCGCGACCCCGATCGCCACCTACGCCGAGACCGAGTCCGGGATGGACGTGGCCGTCGGCTACGCCTTCGGCGGCGACGCGCCCGCCGGCACCGAGGTCGTCGAGCTGCCGGCGATGGAGGCGGTCTGCGGCGTGCACCTGGGCACGATGGCCACCATCCACGAGTCGTGGCAGGGCCTCCACCGCTGGATCGTCGACAACGGTTACGCCTTCGCGGGCCCGTGCCGGGAGCACTATCTGAGCGCCGAGGGCGACGACCAGTCCACGTGGGTGACGGAGCTGCAGCAGCCCATCACGCGATAGCTCAGCGGCCGCCGAGCGCGGCATGGTCCGGCGCGCCGGTTCCCATGGTGACGACGGGGCCGTAAGACAGTCACTTTCGTCACCATGGGGACGGCGGGCGGGTCGGTCAGACCCAGCGGCCCCGCTGCATCACCCGGGTGGCGACCAGATCGTCGTCCAGGACGACGACGTCGGCCCGATGCCCGGCCACCAGGCGACCCACGTCCGGGATCGACAGGTAGTCGGCCGGCAGCGAGGTGGCTGCCCGGAGGGCCTGGGTGAACGGCACCCCCGCCGCCACGGCGTTGCGGACGGCCAGGTCGAGGGTGAGCGTGGAGCCGGCGATGGTGTCGGTGCCCGCGATGCGAGCCACCCCGTCACGCACCTCCACGGGCAGGTCCCCGAGCACGTAGTCCCCGTCCTCGGACGCGGCGGCCGCCATCGCGTCGGTCACCAACACGACCCGATCGGCCTCGGTGGCCGCCACGAACGCGACCAGTTCGGGGCGCACGTGCACCCCGTCCATGATCAGCTCGAGGTACACCCGCTCGTCCCGCCACAGCGCCAGGACGGGTCCCGGCTGGCGGTGCTTCAGCGGCGCCATCGCGTTGAACAGGTGGGTGGCACCGGTGGCGCCCACGTCGATGCCCTTCCGGCAGGTGTCGAAGTCGGCGTCGGTGTGCCCGATCGCCGCGACGATCCCCCGCTCGGCCATCAGCCTGATGGCGTCCAGGGCGCCCTCGCGCTCCGGGGCGATGGTGACCATCCGGACGGCCCCGCGGCCGGCGTCGAACAACCGCTCGAGGTCGGCGAGCTGCGGGTCGACGAGCAGCAGCGGGTCGTGGGCGCCCTTGTACTTCAGGGCGAGCCACGGCCCTTCCAGGTGGATGCCGGCCAGTTCCCCGGTCTCGTACAGCCCCGCCAGGCACACGATCTGCCGTTCCAGGTCGGGGATCGAGCCGGTCACCAGGGAGGCGACCATCGTCGTCACGCCGTGGCGCCGGTGGGCGGCCAGGGCCTGCCGGGCCACGTCCGGGTCCTCGGTGACGAACGACGCGCCGCCGCCGCCGTGGGAGTGCACGTCCACATAGCCCGGGATCACGATCCCGGTGAGGTGTTCATCGGCGGGCCGGGGGGCATCGCCGGGGGCGGCCGCAATCAGCCGCTCCCCCTCGATCTCCAGGTAGCCCGCCACCAGGGCATCGGCCTCGGGGAAGTAGATCCGATCCGCAGTGAGCAGCATCAGACGTCCAGCCGCTGCCAGTCGGGAAGGTTGGCGTAGGTCTGCTTGTAGTAGTCCGCCAGGGAGAGCTCGGACGCCGCATCCTCGTCCACCACGATGGTGGCGTGCTGGTGCAGTTGCAGCACCGAACCCGGGTACATGGCGGTGATCGGGCCCTCGACGACCTGGGCGATCGCGTGCGCCTTGTTGGTGCCGGTGGCGACCAGGACGACGTTGCGCGCGTCCATGATCGTGCCGAGCCCCTGGGTCAGGCAGTGCTTGGGGACGTCGTCGATCGAGTCGAAGAAGCGGGCGTTGTCGGCCAGCGTGGCGGCCGCCAGGGTCTTGATCCGGGTGCGGGACGACAGCGAGGACGTCGGCTCGTTGAAGCCGATGTGCCCGTTCGAACCCACGCCGAGGAACTGGATGTCGACCCCACCGGCGGCCTTGATGGCGTCCTCGTAGGCCTGGCAGGCGGCGGCGAGATCCTCGGCGAAGCCGTTGGGGACGTGCACCCGGGCCGGATCCAGGCCCATGGGCTCGGTGACGGTCTGCCGAATCACCTCGTGGTAGCTCTCCGGATGGCCCTCGGGGATGCCGACGTACTCGTCGAGCGCGAACGCCGACGCCTCGGACAGGTCCACCTCGCCGCTGGCGACCAGGCGGGCGAGCTCCACAAAGGTCTGCACCGGGGACGACCCGGTGGCCACGCCGAGCACCACCTTGGGGCCGATGGAGCCGGCGATCCGGGCGGCCTTGGCCGCGGCGACCTCGCCGACGCGCTGGGCGTTCGGGCAGATGATGACTTCCATTTCACTTCACTTTCTTACTGAGGGGTTGAGGGGTGTCGCCGGCCCTGGCCGGGCCTGGCCGGGGCCGGCGACACGATCGGGGGTGGATCAGGCGGTGGGGTCGGTGGACAGGGAGCTTTCGGCGCCCTCGTCC
>CAZBMH010000116.1:0-7504 GCA_964492685.1 uncultured Micropruina sp. | reverse complement strand
CGAGGCCCAGGCCAAGGAGAAGGGCTACGACGTCAAGGTGTCGAAGTTCCCGTTCTCCGCCAACGGCAAGGCCCACGGCCTGGGGGACGCGGTCGGCTTCGTCAAGATCGTCGCCGACGCCACCCACAACGAGATCCTCGGGGCGCACATGGTCGGCCCGGACGTCACCGAGCTGCTGCCCGAGCTGACCCTGGCGCAGATGTGGGACCTCACCGCGGACGAGGTCGGCCGCAACATCCACGCGCACCCGACGCTCTCCGAGGCGATCAAGGAGGCCGTCGAGGGCATCGCCGGCCACATGATCAACTTCTGAACGCAAGCCTCGAAGGACGCGACCCGAACACCCGTTCAGGTCGCGTCCTTCATTTTCGGTTGTGAAGGCTGGTTGATCCGATGACGCGCGACGAGAGCTTCCCGGGTGGTGCCTTCCGGCGGTACTGGCGCGCCGAGGCGGTGTCGGGGCTGGGCACCTACGTCACGCTGTTCGCGCTCCAGACGCTGGTGGTCCTGACCCTCGACGGCTCGGCCGCCGACGTGGGCTGGCTGAATGCCGCCCGCTGGCTGCCGTATCTCGTCTTCGGCCTTGTCATCGGCGCGATCGTCGACGGCCGGCGGCGCCTGCCGCTGATGGTGGGCACCGACTGGGTGCAGGCGGGCACCCTGTGATGACGCGTAGCCCGCTTGTCCGATAAGTAACATTATGTCACGTCACCCCGAATCCGACCCCGTAGATGTACTGGCCGGGGACGTTGGTTGATGTCCGCTGCCGTCAACTTGTCACTGCGTGCCAGTCGTCTCGTCAGGGGTCAATCTCATCTGGTCATCACTCGGAACTGGTTGTGTCCGAGACGCCGCGCCGCATCTCGATTGGCTACCAGTGCACGCGTGACCTCATGCTCCGGTCCAAACAGTCTCAGCGCCTGCCCTGCGGCCTCCGCGAACAGCCTGACGGCCTCAGGGTGGCGCCCTGAGACCCAATAGGCGCTGCCGAGGTTGTTCCGCGAACTCAGCGTGCCCGGGTGGTCAGACCCACCGGCAAGAATGCTGGGTCTGTCTTCAGTTGGCTCAGCCGGCCCTCCCCCGGCCTCTGGCGCAGATGAAGGGTCTAGTCTAATCTTGCTGACATGAAGCCTGATGACTTACCGCCTCTGGCGGTGCTGACGGCCGACCAGGTGGACAGCCGAGCGAGCCACGATCGGGTTCCCGAGGCCCTCGCCGCGCTCGCTTCCCCCGGCGTCACCCTGCTCGGCTTCGAGCGGACGGTCGGCGACGAGATCCAGGGGCTGACCACCGACCCAGCCACCCTCGTGGCGGCGACGGTCACCCTGACCCGCCTGGGCGGGTGGCGGATCGGCATCGGCATCGGGGACGTGGAGACGCCGCTCCCCTCGTCCACGCGGGAGGCCCGCGGCTCGGCCTACATCGCCGCCCGGGAGGCCATCACCCTGGCGCGGAAGCAACCCACGGACCTCGCGCTCACGCTGGCCGCGACTGTCGGAGCCGACCACTACCGTGAGACTGCCAGCCGGGACGCCGAGACAGCGCTGATGCTGCTTCGCTCCCTGCTGGCCCGCCGCACCCAGGAAGGATGGGAATTGATGGATCTGCTGGACGCCGACCCGAGCAGCCGGCACGCCGCGGCCACGCTCGGCATCAGCCCGTCGGCGGTCAGCCAGCGGCTCTCCCGGGCGGCCCGCGTCGAGGGGCAGCGCGGCGCCGAGCTCGCCACCCGGCTGCTCGGTCGCCTGCTGCTGCCGGGGGACACGGCATGAACCCGGTGGGGCTCGCGGTGGCGCAGGCCGTCGTCGTCGCCGTCGGAGCGCTGGTCGCCACCCTGGCCGGCGGGCCGATCGTCGTCCGAGTGTTCGCCCTCGTGGATCGCAAGGCGCCGCCCCCGGCCGAGCCCCAGCCCGGCGTGACCGACGCGGCCCAGGTGCTGCGCGGCGGCGCCTGGATCGGACGCTTGGAGCGGCTGGCCATCTACGCGGCGCTGATCGCCGGCCACCCCGAGGTGATGGCGATGGTCCTGGGCCTCAAGGGGCTGGCCCGCTATCCGGAGCTGAAGGCCACCACCAGCGGGGCGGCGGAACGCTTCATCATCGGCACGTTCGTCAGCGCGCTGGTGGCGGCGGCGTGCGCCGGGCTGGCCGGGTGGCTGCTCGGGTTCCTGAGGTGAGCGAGGCGATCGACCGGGCCAGACGCGCCTGGGCCGAGACCGGGCTGGACGAGGGTCTCGGGGCCGACCTCATCCGGCGTTGGACGGAACCCCACCGCCGCTACCACGACCTGAGCCACCTGCTGGCGACCCTGCGCGCGCTCCCCCTGCTCCTGGCCGGCCGCCCCGAGGAGCGCCACGCCGGCCGCCTCGAGCGGCTCGCCCTGTGGTTTCACGACGCCGTCCACGCCGACTCCCCCGGCACGGACGAGGCGGCCTCCGCGGTCCTCGCCCGCCGCGAACTCGCCGGCGTCGGGGTGGCCGAGGGCGACGCGGACGAGGTGGCGCGGCTCGTCCTGGTCACCGCGCACCACTCCCCCGCCGCCGACGATCCCCTGGGCCGGCGCGTCAGCGATGCCGACCTCTGGATCCTGGGGGCGCCGCCGCTGCACTATCGGAACTCGGTCGCCGCCCTCCGCGAGGAGCACGCCCACCTCGACGACGAGCAGTGGGACCGGAGCCGTACCGTCCGCATTACCCAATTGCTGGCGCTGCCCACCCTCTTCCACACCCCCCGCGGCCGCGCCCTGCGGGAGGCTTCTGCCCGGGCGAACCTCGGCGCCGAGCTGCACGCCCTGGCCGTCTCCGGAAGAACCACCACGCCACCACGCCACCTCGGCAGCTGAGGGACCCAACGCCACCGCCGGGCGAAGACGAGCCTCAGCCGGGTGCGGACTCCTCGGATGCCTCCTCGCGCGCGTCCTGCCGCTTTTGGAAGACCCGGACGAGGTAGTAGACCACTCCGGCGATCGTCAGGGTCGCGAAGGTGAGGCCGACGATCTGCCAGCGGTCGTCCCAGTCGTGGTCGGCCACGAGAGGCGCCCAACCGGCCGCGATCACCGCCACCGAGACGATGAACCCGAAGAACACGTTCCGGGTGTTCTCCAGGTCGCGTTGGCGTTCGAGCGCATAGGTGCGGCGGCTCATGTCCGCGATCTCCGACATCACCTGGACCAGCTCCACCTGCTCAGCCAGACGATCCTCCAACTCGGCGATGGTCTGGTTGTCGTTCGACGCGGTCGCGGCGACCACCGAACTCCCGGCGGATCCGGTGCCGCTCGCAGGGTCGGACGAGGTGGCGGGCGATGGAGTCGTGGCGGGCGCGCCGGACACCTGCAGGGCCGACCAGTCCACTCCCGGGGCGAGCTGTTCGGCCTGGAGGACGGAGCGGTCGATGCGGTCGGCGAGGCGCCGGACGTCCTGCTCGCGCGAGCGATTGCGCCCCTGGAAGCGGCCCCGGTCGAGCCCGCGCGTGATGCCGCGGACGCGCCCCCATTCCTCGCGGTCGATCTGGCTGGTGACCCGCTGGGCCGCCAGGCTCATGACCTCGCGCAGGGCGGCGTCGAACTCGGCCTGATCCGCCTGACTCAGCACCCCGTTGTCCCGCTGGCTCAGCTGGCGCAGCACCGAGATCGTCAGCCCACGGATGGTGTCGGGCGTGAACCGGGCGGGCAGATCCGCGCGCGTCAGGCCGGGGGACGGGTCCATCATGCGTCCTTTCTACGCCATCACGGGGGTTCCTGCAGTTCAGGACCCGCCGCCCGTCCGATCGAGAAGCCGGCGACGAAGCCCTCCAGGCGGCGCGGCGCGAGCGGGGAAGCTAAGAGCTTTCACCACCGTTAGGCAAGGGGCGTCCCCCCAGCCCTCACGATGTTGCCGCGAGCCTGCGCGATTTCCGGCGGCGGCCTGCCGAATGCGGCACGATAGCGCCATGCCGACAAAGCCGCCGAAGCTGGACAACGTGATGTACGAGGCCGAACTGCTGCGCCTCCAGGCCGAACTGGTCGAGATGCAGGAGTGGATCCGCACCTCCGGTCAGCGGCTGCTCATCGTCTTCGAGGGGCGCGACGCCGCCGGCAAGGGCGGTGCCATCAAGCGCATCACCGAGTACCTCAACCCCCGCGTCGCCCAGGTCGTCGCGCTGCCGGCGCCCACCGAGCGCGAGCAGAGCCAGTGGTACTTCCAGCGCTACACCCAGCACCTGCCCTCGGCCGGCCAGATCAAGCTCCTCGACCGCTCCTGGTACAACCGCGCGGGCGTCGAGCGCGTCATGGGCTACTGCACCGCCGCCGAGCATCGCCGCTTCCTGCACCAGTGCCCGATCTTCGAGCGCCTCCTCATCGAGGACGGCATCATGCTCCGCAAGTACTGGTTCTCGGTGTCCGACAAGCAGCAGGAGAAGCGCTTCAAGTCCCGCCTCACCGACCCGATGCGGCGCTGGAAGCTCTCCCCCACCGACCTGGAGTCGCTGACCCGCTGGGAGGAGTACTCCCGCGCCAAGGACGAGATGTTCGTCCACACCGACATCCCCGAGGCCCGCTGGTTCGTGGTCGAGTCGGAGGACAAGAAGCGCGCCCGGATCAACATGATTCACCACCTGTTGGATTCCGTGCCCTACCAGAAGATCCCCCGCCCCGAGCTGAAGATGCCCAAGCGGCCCCCGTCGACGGGCTACCGGCGCACCGACCGCAGCCTGCAGAGCTACGTCCCCGACTACGCCGCCTCGCTCGAGCGGGTGCCGGAGCGCTACGTCGACCCGGAGGAAAACGACTCGTCCCCGGTGTCGCCGGAGGAGGCCCCCAGCATGGCCGGCCAGCCCGAGTCGTCGGAGGCGTAGCCCGTCGACACCGCCCCAGGGGTCGTTACTCCTGGGGCTCGAACGGGGTCGGGTCGCCGACACCGACCCGCAGGACGATCGGCTCGCCGTCGGACAGGTCGACGACGGTGGTGGGGTCCATGCCGCAGTCGCCCGAGTCCAGGACGGCGTCGACCAGCAGGTCCAGCTCCTCCTTCACCGTCCAGCCATCGGTCATGGGTTCGGTCGCGTCCCTGAGCAGCAGCGTGCTCGACATCATCGGCTGGCCCAGCTCGGCCAGCAGCGCCAGGGCGGTGGCGTTGTGCGGGATCCGCACCCCGACGGTCTTCTTCTTCGGGGACAGCATCACCTTGGGCGCCTCGCGGGTCGCCTTCAGGATGAACGTGTAGGCCCCGGGCGTCGCCGCCTTGACCGCCCGGAAGACGTCGTTGTCCATCTGGACGTACTGCCCGAACTGGGCGAAATCGCTGCAGACGAGCGTGAAATTGTGTTTGGCGTCCAGGTCTCGGATGCGCCGGATCCGTTCCAGCCCGTCCCGGTTGCCCATGCCGCAGCCGAGGGCGTACCCCGAGTCGGTCGGGTAGGCGACCAGGCCGCCGTCCCGCACGATCTGGGCCACCTGGGCGATGGCCCGCGGCTGCGGGTTGGCGGGGTGAACATCGAAATAGCGGGCCACGCCAGTCACCTTCCGGGATCGGTTCGCATCACATCGTCGGCACCCACCACAATGCCTTCATGACCATCTTCTCGCTGGACCTACAGGAACTTCGGCAGCGACGCAGCCTCAAGTGGCAAACCTACGCGCCGGACGTGCTGCCGCTGTGGGTCGCGGAGATGGACGTCGCCATGGCACCTCCGGTGCGCGCGGCCCTCGATGCGGCCCTCGACCTCGGCGACACCGGCTACCCGTCCGGCACGAGCTACCCCGAGGCCTTCGCTGCCCTGGCGGGCGACCGCTGGGGCTGGGAGGTGGACGTCGCCCGCCAGGTGCGCCGCGGCGGCGACGTGATGAACGCCGTGCTCTGCTCGCTGGAGGCGTTCACCGACCCGGGCGACGGCATCGTCATCAATCCCCCGGTCTATCCGCCGTTCCGGCAGGTGGCCGGCGGCTACCGGCGCCGCATTGTCGAGGTGCCGCTTTCCGATGCCGGGCGCCTCGACCTGGCCGGGCTGGAGGCGGCCTTCGCCACCCAACGGCCGCGCGCCTACCTGCTGTGCTCGCCCCACAACCCGACCGGCACGGTGCACACCCGCGACGAGCTGACCGCCGTGGTCGAGCTGTGCAACCGCTTCGACGTGCGGCTGATCGTTGACGAGATCCACGAGTGCCTGATCGATCCAGGGACGGAGTTCGTGCCGCTGCTGAGCGTCCCCGGCAGCGAGCGGGCCGTGTCGATCACGTCGGCGGGCAAGGCGTGGAACCTGGCCGGTTTCAAGGCGGGCCTCTACGTCTTCGGCGACGAGGCGGCCGACGAGCTGGACCGGATGCCGCCGCTGTGGTCACAGTCCACCGGTCACCTGGGGGCGATCGCGCACACCGCCGCGCTGACCCACTGCCAGCCCTGGGTCGACGAGGTGGGCGTCGAAGTGGCCGCCAACAAGGAATTGCTCGCCGAGCTGCTCACCGCGATGCTGCCCGCGGCCCGCTACGAGCCCGCGCCGGGCACCTACCTGGCCTGGGTCGACTGCACCGATCTGGGGTTGGCCGATCCCGCCGGCTGGTTCCTCGAGCACGGCCGGGTCGCGTTCAGCCCCGGAACGAACTTCGGCCCCGCCCACGCCCAGTGGGTGCGCGTCAACCTGGCGACCTCGCCGGAGATCATCACCGAGGCGGTCCAGCGCATGGTGCGGGCCGTCCGGGTGCGCGGCTGAGCGCTCCCCGCCTCAGGGACGGAAGAGCTGCGCCTCCGCCGTCCCCGACGAGTTCAGCCGGGGGATGCCGATCAGGCCCAGGAAGATCGTGGGGACGCTGGTGCGGGTGGTGACCCGCAGCCGCCCCCCGCTCTCCAGCGAGATGTCGGCCTCCAGGGTCGGATCGCTCGCCAACGACGCCCGCGCGGCCCGGACGGCGAGCTCGGCATCGACGTGGGACCCGGCGAGGCGCTGACTGGCGGTGGCGTCGACGCCGGCCCGGGCGGCCGCCGCGGCGGCCAGGTGGGCTCGCCGGGTGGCGGCGCTCTGCTGCCCACCGTCGATGACCAGGCCGGCGACGGCGAGCAGCGCGGTGGTGACGACGACGAGGAACAGCGACACGGCCTGCCCGCGTTCACTTCTCATGGGGGTGTCCTTCGATCGGGGGTGATCGTGGACCCAGTGTGCCCCAGCCGGCGCCGCCGCGTTCCGCGTTGTCCACAACGCCAGACCTCCCGCGCCCGCCCAGGCCACGCCCTAGGCTGTCGGTCAACAGCTTCAAGGAAGGCCCGTAGATGGTTCATAAAGTCGCACTGCTCACCGCCGGTGGGTTCGCCCCCTGTCTGTCGTCCGCCGTCGGCGGCCTCATCCAGCGCTACACCGAGCTGGCCCCCGAGGTGGAGATCATCGCCTACAAGAACGGCTACCAGGGTCTGCTCACCGGCAACTACCTCGAGGTGACCCCGGCCGTCCGCGAGAAGGCGCACTTGCTGCACCTCTACGGCGGCTCCCCCATCGGCAACTCGCGGGTCAAGCTCACCAACGCCAAGGACCTGGTGAAG
>CAZBMH010000115.1:0-7587 GCA_964492685.1 uncultured Micropruina sp. | reverse complement strand
TCTTGTCGCCAGCGGACTCGAGGATCACGTCGACCTCGTTGCTGACCTCTTCCTCCTCGGCGGCGTCGCCGGCGGCGGCCGGGGCAGCGGCGGCCACGGCCACGGGGGCCGCGGCGGTGACGCCGAAGGTGTCTTCGAACAGCTTCACGAACTCAGAGAGCTCGATGAGGGTCATCTCCTTGAAGGCATCAAGGAGCTCGTCGGTGGTGAGCTTCGCCATGGTGGCGTTCCTTTCGTTTACGGATTGATGCAGCGGAAGCCGCGTCGTCAGTTGGCCTCAGCAGCGGGCGCTGCATCGGTGGCCGGGGCATCCCCGGCGGACTTCTGGTCTTGCAGGGCGGCCAGGGCGCGAGCGGCCTGGGCCAGCGGGGCGGCGAACAAGCCGACCGCCTTGGCCAGGTTGCCGTTCATCGCACCGGCGAGCTTGGCGAGGAGTACCTCGCGGCTCTCAAGATCGGCCAGCTTCTTGACCGAATCGGCGTCGAGGACGCGACCGTCCATGACACCGCCCTTGATGACCAGAAGCGGGTTCGCCTTTGCAAAGTCACGAAGACCCTTCGCCACGGCAGCGACATCGCCGCTGATGAAGGTCAGCGCGGTCGGACCGGAAAGCTGGGCATCGAGCCCATCGATTCCGGCCTCCTTGGCCGCGATGGAGGTCAGCGTGTTCTTGGCAACGGCATAGGTGGCGTCCCCACCGAGAGACCTGCGGAGCTGCTTCAGGCTCTTGACGGTGAGTCCGCGGTACTCGGTCAGCACCACGGCGTTGGAGGAGGTGAACCCGTCCTTCAGCTCCGCGACGGCTGCTGCCTTGTCCGGCCTCGCCATGTCGTTCCTTCCCACTTCATTCGGATGGACCGAGGATCGCCCGGAACGACAGAAAAGCCCCGGTGCGCAGGCGGCACGGGGCAACGTCACGTCGGTGAGGCTGTTCACGTTTTCCTGCGCGGGCGATCTGAGGATCCTTAGGGGGACGGTTTCCCGACCCCACCAGCGGTCTTCGGCGTGGTCAACCTTACCGGCAGCCCCGGCGAGGGCCAAATCGCCCGGGACGTCGCCGGCACAGACGACGCGAGCCCCCCGCCGAGGGCGGGGGGCTCGCGAGGAGTCGATTCACTCGGCGGCGGGCTTCACCTTGGAAGGATCCACGCCCACACCCGGTCCCATCGTCGAGCTGACGGTGACCTTCTTCAGGTACCGACCCTTGGACGCGGACGGCTTGAGCCGCAGCACCTCGTCCAGCGCCGCGAAGTAGTTCTCCGCCAGCTGCTGCGGGGTGAAGGACGCCTTCCCCACGATGAAGCAGAGGTTGGCGTGACGGTCGACGCGGAACTCGATCTTGCCGCCCTTGATGTCGCCGACGGCTTTGGCGACGTCCATGGTGACGGTGCCGACCTTCGGGTTCGGCATCAGGCCACGCGGGCCGAGCACCCGGCCCAGCCGGCCGACCTTGCCCATCATGTCCGGGGTGGCGACGACGGCGTCGAAGTCGAGGTACCCGCCGGCGATCTTGTCGATCAGCTCATCGGCACCCACCTCGTCCGCGCCGGCCGCCAGGGCGTCGGCGGCCTTCTCACCGGTGGCGAAGACGAGGACCCGTGCCGTCTTGCCAGTGCCGTTGGGAAGGTTGACCGTGCCGCGGACCATCTGGTCGGCCTTGCGGGGGTCGACGCCGAGGCGCATGGCGACCTCGACGGTCTCGTCGAACTTGGCCGAGGCGTTGTCCTTGACGAGGGTGAGGGCTTCCTCGGCGGTGTACAACTGCAGGGCGTCGCGGTTATCCGCTGCCGCCCGATAGGCCTTGCTGCGCTTCATTTCTCTGGTCTCCTTGTCGTGCCGGCCTCGTGTGGCCGACCTGCCAGGTGCGGTGCGGGTGTCCCCTGCCGCGGGTGGTGGTGGGGTTGGTCCCGTGGGGGGCCAACCGGGGATCAACGGTCGATCGTGACGCCCATCGAGCGCGCGGTGCCCTCGATGATCTTGTCGGCGGCCTCGAGGTCGTTGGCGTTGAGGTCGGGGAACTTGGTCTGGGCGATCTCACGCACCTGCGCGGCGGTGAGCTTGCCGACCTTCTCCTTGTGCGGCTTGGCGGACCCGCTCTTCAGGCCGATGGCCTTCTTGATGAGCTCGGCCGCGGGCGGCGTCTTGGTGATGAAGGTGAAGGTCCGATCCTCATAGATCGTGATCTCGACCGGGATGATGGTGCCGCGCATGGCTTCTGTCTCGGCGTTGTACCGCTTGCAGAACTCCATGATGTTGACGCCGTGCGGACCGAGCGCGGTACCGACCGGCGGCGCCGGGGTCGCTGCGCCCGCGTTCAGCGCGACCTTGACAATGGCCGCAACTTTCTTCTTCGGAGGCATGTGGTTGTGGGTCCTTCGTTGTTATGGCGGGCGAACCCGCCGGATGGTGAGGTTCGACGGGCCTGGCTGGCCCGCCGAATGTGAATCAGACCTTCTGAATCTGGCTGAAGGTCAGGTCGACCGGGGTCTCGCGGCCCAGGATCTCGACCAGGGCCTTGAGCCGTTGGCTGTTCACATTGATCTCGGTGATGGTCGCATGCACGCCGGAGAACGGCCCGTTGACCACCATGACGGAGTCGCCAACCTTGAAGTCGGCGACCTCGACCTTGCGCTTGGTCCGCTTGGACGAGCCGGTGGCCGCCGCGGCGGCCCGGGCCAGCGCCGCCGGGGCCAGCATCTTCTCGACCTCGTCCAGGCTGAGCGGGACGGGCGCGTTGGCGTGCGCCACGAAGCCGGTGACGGACGGGGTGTGGCGCACCGCCGCCCAGGAGGCGTCGGTGAGCTCCATCCGGACCAGCACGTAGCCGGGCAGGACGGTGCGGGTGACGGTCTTCTTCGTGCCGTTGCGGGTCTCGATGACTTCCTCGGTGGGGACCACGGACTCGAAGATGTACTCCTCCATGGCCAGCGTCTTCACGCGGGAGTCCAGGTTCTGCTTCACCCGATTCTCCATGCCGGAGTACGTGTGGATGACGTACCAGTCACCGATCTGGCTGTTGAGCATCGAGCGGAGCTCGGCCACCACGGCGGCGTCGTCGGCGTCCGCCTCGTCGTCCTCTTCCTGGGGCTCGGGCACCGACAGGTCGATCGAGACCCCATCGCCCGGCTCATCGGCGCCATCGAAACCGAGGTCGATCTCGACGTCACCGGAGGGGAAGGTGTCACCGAGCCCGAGGTCGATCTCGAAGTCGGCAGTCTCGTGGTTGTTCGTCGCGTTCGTCTCTGGCACGTCAGTCCTCGTCCGTCTTTTTCGTCTCTAGGTTCCGAACAGCTTCAGCAGGGCCGCGCCGAAGCCGAGGTCCAGCACACTCACGTAGCCGATGATGACCAGCACAAAGACCAGCACCACGATGAAGTACTGCCGCAGTTGGCTGGCCGTCGGCCACACGACCTTGCGGAGCTCGGCCGCGGACTCGCGGACGAACTGGGCGGGGGTGGTTCGCTTGGTCAGGGGGCCCGCCGGCTTGGCCGAACGCTTCGGGGTGGCCCGATCCTTCTTCGTCGGGCCCGCCACCTGGGGCCGGGCCTTGCGGACCGGCCGGGTGTCGCGGGCGGCGGCGGCCAGCAACTCGGCGTCGCTGAGCTGCTCGACGTCCGCCATCGCTTCATCGCCGGGCTCCTCGGAGGCGTCCAGTTCCTCGGCCTCGTCCTCGTCCGCGGCGACCTCGTACTCCTCCGGGGTGGCGAGGTGGTGATCCGCCAGCTCTTCCCCGGCGACGTCACCGATCCCCACGGTCTCGGTGGTCGACGGATCCGACTCAGGCGTCAGGTTGTCCTTGTCGGCCACCAGTGATCCTTCGGTCGTTGTGTCGGCGATCGGCGGGCGCACGGGTTGCGCCTGCCAGCAGGGCAAGAGGGACTTGAACCCCCAACCTGCGGTTTTGGAGACCGCTGCTCTGCCAATTGAGCTATTGCCCTTCGTGGTGACCAACGCCGTCGACCAGAGCCTTGTGGGCATGGCCAAAGACGGCGAAGATCACCAAGACCAAGAGTGTACGGGTTTTGCCTAAACGAGTCGAACCGAGGCCACCGCTCAGAGCACGGCCGCAATGGCCCGACAGACCGCCGCCACGTTGCCCTCGTTCAGGGCCGCCACGCAGATCCGGCCCTTGTCGGTGCCGTACACACCATGCTTCTCCCGCAGCTCGATCATCTGCTCGCGGGTGAGCCCGGAGTAGCTGAACATGCCCACCTGGCGGGTGATGAACGACATGTCCGCCTCGATGCCGGCGGCCTCCAACCCGGCCACCAGCGCGCCCCGCATCTGCTTGATGCGGTCGCGCATACCGGCCAGCTCGTCCTCCCACTGGGCCCGCAGTGCCGGATCCGCCAACACGGTGGCGACGATGGCCGCGCCCTGGGTCGGCGGGTTGGAGAAGTTGGTGCGCACCACGATCTTGAGCTGCGACAGCACCCGGGCGGCCTCGTCCGCGTCGGCGCAGACGACCGACAGGGCGCCCACGCGCTCGCCGTAGAGGCTGAAGCTTTTGCTGAACGAGCTGGAGACGAAGCAGGTGAGCCCGGACTCGGCGAAGCGCCGGATGACGGCCGCGTCGGCCTCAAGCCCCTGCGAGAAGCCCTGGTAGGCCAGGTCGAGGAAGGGCACCAGGCCCGCGGCGGTCACGG
Organism: uncultured Micropruina sp.; assembly: GCA_964492685.1. GTDB lineage: Bacteria > Actinomycetota > Actinomycetes > Propionibacteriales > Propionibacteriaceae > Micropruina. Next base: position 2,941 of record CAZBMH010000115.1, on the reverse strand, counting down.
CGGCGATGACGCGGTCCCAGTCCGCGGCGGTCAGGTCGTAGCCGGTCGGGTTGTGGCAGCACGCGTGCAGCACGACGATCGTCCCCGGCGCAGCGGCGGCCAGGTCGGCGAGCATGCCCTCGACATCGATGCCGCGCGCCTGATCGTCGTAGTAGCGGTAGCTGGCCACCGTGAACCCGGCGCGCTCGAACAGCGCCTGGTGGTTCTCCCAGGACGGGTCGGAGATGAGGACGGTCGCGTCCGGATCGAGCCGGCGCAGGAAGTCGGCGCCGATCTTGAGCGCGCCGGTGCCGCCCAGCGCCTGAACGGTGACCACGCGCCCGGCGGCCACGGCGGTCGAGTCCGCGCCGAAGATCAGCGCCTTCACGTCGGCGTCGTAGGCGGCCAGTCCGTCGATGGGCAGGTAGCCGCGCGGGCGGGCTGCGTCCGCCAGCCGGGCCTCGGCCTGCTTCACGCAGGCCAGCAGCGGCAGCTTGCCGGTGCCGTCCTGGTAGACCCCGACGCCGAGGTTGACCTTGGCCGGGTTCTGGTCGGCGACGAACGCCTCGGTGAGGCCGAGGATCGGGTCGCGGGGGGCCAGGGTCACAGCGGACAGCAGAGACATGGGTCTTCCTTCACAAAGTCGGGCTGCCGTCAGCCTAAACGGTGGCCCGGGCGTCGAGCGAAACCCCGACCAGCACGGGCTCGGGGACCAGGGCGACCCCGAAGCGGTCGCGCACGCCGTCGCGGAGCTCACGGGCCAGCTCGACCACGTCCGCGGCCGTGGCGCCGCCGCGGTTGGTGAGGGCCAGCGCGTGCTTGCTCGACAGGGTCACCGGCGGGGTCCCATACCCCTTGGGGAAGCCCGCGTGTTCGATCAGCCAGGCCGCGGACGTCTTCACGGTGCCGTCGGGGGCCGAGTAGCGGGGTGCGTCGTCCGGCAGCTCCGCCGCCTGGGCCGCCGCCAGCACCGGGTTGGTGAAGAACGAGCCGGCGCTCCAGGTGTCGTGATCCAGGGGATCGAGCACCATGCCCTTGCTGCCGCGGAGTTCGAGAACCGCCTCGCGCACCTCCGCCATCGGCGCCCGGCCCCCGGGGTCGATGCCCAGGCGGCGGGCCAGTTCGCCGAAGCGGAGCGGCACCGAGAGGTGCCCCTGCCGGAACTGGAACGTGACCTCCAGGACGACGTAGCGACCCGGATGCTGCTTGAAGACCGAGGTGCGGTAGCCGAAGCCGCAGTCGCCGGCCGCGAACGTCCGATAGCCGCCCGACTGCCGGTCGTAGGTCCGCACCGACCACATCGTCTGGCTGACGTCCTGGCCGTAGGCCCCCACGTTCTGGATCGGGGTGGAGCCGACCAGCCCGGGGATACCCGAGAGCGCCTCGATCCCCCGCCACTCCTGGTCGATGGCGAGGGCCACGAAGTCGTCCCATTCCTCGCCTGCCGCGACCGTCACCACGGCCCCGCCGCACATGGCGGCGCCCGGGGTGTCGATGGTGCAGGAGCCGGCGGTGATCTCCCGGCCCCGGGTGGCGACCTGGATCACGGTGCCGTCGAAGCCCTCGTCGCCCACGAGCAGGTTCGACCCGCCTCCGAGGATCAGGAGGGGCTCCCCAGCGGCGTCGGCCGCGCGGACCTCGTGCACCAGTTCGTCAGTGGTGTGGGCGGTGACGAAGCGGCGGGCGGGCCCACCGACCCGCAGCGTGGTGTGGTCGGCCAGGAGCTCAGTCAAGGCGCACCTCGGCCACCGCGGCCCCCAGCACCTTGACGTCCTCGCACGTCGCCTCGATCGTCACCGACGCGACGCCGTCGACGACCTTGGTGATCCTGCCGGTGAAACGGACGGCGATGCCGTCCTCGGTGTCGGGAACCACCACCGGCTTCACGAAGCGCACGTAGTAGCCGACGATCCGGCCCGGGTCGCCGCACCAGTCGGTGACGACCCGCAGCGCCCGGCCCATCGTGAGCATCCCGTGGGCGATGACCCCCGGGAGACCCAGCTCGGCCGCCTTGCGATCCGACCAGTGGATCGGGTTGAAGTCCCCCGACGCCCCCGCGTAGCGGACGAGATCCTCTCGGCGGAAGACCACCGTCAGGCTCCCCACCTGGGTGCCGACCTCGGCCACGAGGCTCATGCGGCCACCTCCGTCGGCCAGGTGTGCAACAGCGTGGAGGTGGCGGTGCAGACCGGCGCGCCCGCGGCATCGACCAACCTGACCGCAACGGTCAGGAACGCCGTCGCCCCCCGGGCGCGGACCTTCTCGATGGTGAGGGCAGCGGTCACGACATCCCCGACGCGCAGCGGGCGCTCCCAGGAGAACCGTTGATCGGTGTGCACCGTCCGGCTCAGCTGCAGCTCCAACGCAGGGTCGGCGAACATCGCGTCCCAGGCGGCCGAGGCCAGCACCACGGCGAAGGTCGGCGGGGCGAGCGCCTCGTCGCCGGCGTAGGCCGGGTTGTCGTCGCCGAGCGCCCGCGCGAACTCGGTCACCTTGGCCGCGGTGACCAGGTAGGGCGGGGTCGGGGGGTAGCTCGTGCCCACGTGGGCCTCGGTGATCGCCATGGGGTCAGGGTAGTGCGTGGGTCCCCCGCGCGGCAGGGCCACGCGCGCGCGGACGGGCCGTCGGCGCTCATGGGCGGCGGGGCGTCCGAACGCCGAAAAGGCCATCCGCCAGGGGCGGATGGCCGAGACGGACCTTGAGTCAGCGGGTCTCGCGGTGCGCGGTGTGCACGTGGCAGCGCGGGCAGAACTTCTTCAACTCCAAGCGATCCGGGTCGTTGCGCCGGTTCTTCTTGGTGATGTAGTTCCGCTCCTTGCACTCCGTGCACGCCAAGGTGATCTTCGGCCGAACCTCGGATGTCTTCTTGGCCATGGCGATTCCTTCTTTCGTACCTTCGTTGCGTCTGGTAGCGGGAGCGGGACTTGAACCCGCGACACAGCGATTATGAGCCGCTTGCTCT
>CAZBMH010000114.1:0-7615 GCA_964492685.1 uncultured Micropruina sp. | reverse complement strand
GGTGGGTCTGCTGCTCCCACAGGCTGATCGGGCAGCCGACGTGGGTGCAGATCTTCGAGTAGGCGAGGATGCCGTCGACCTGCCAGTCCCGGCGGGACTCGGGGATCTTGATGCTGGCGGGATCCATCCGGACGATGATGATCGCGGCCTTGGCCTTGGCCACCTGGAACTCGGTGCCCTCCAGCTCGAAGAGGTTCTCGGGCTCCGCGTTCACCAACTGACCGACCTCGAGGTCGGCGGGCTTCAGCTTCTTCTTGGTGATGTCGTTGACCAGGGGCGTGCCCTCGGTCCAGATCGTCTTCTCGATCGTCTCCTTGCGCACGTCGGACGTGGGCCAGGGGCCAAGGTCGGCGAGCGTGACGACGGCCGGGACGGCCATGATCCCCAGGCCGCCGAGGAGGCCCTTGATCATCAGGCCGCGGCGGGCGACGCCGGTCTTGGAGACCCCCCAGGCCACGTCGGCGACGAGGCCCTCGCGATCGGCGGCGGGCGAGGAGGCCGGATGCCGGGGCTCGACCATCTCCTCGTCGCTCATCAGCGTCCGGGCCCAATGGACCAGCGCCACGCCGATGAGCAGCACCGCGAGACCAGCGGTCAGCCCCAGCAGCAGTGTGTGGCCCTGGAACCGCACCCCGGCCAGTTGGACGTACATGTCGCGCGGGACCGCGAAGTAGACCACGACGAACGCGATGGCCAGCACGGGCACCAGGCCGAGCATGCCGACGACCTGCCGGTAGGCGCGGTCGGCGGCGGCCTCGTTCACGTCGGTGAAGCGTTCGATGTGCGGTTCCAGCCCGGGATCGGGGATCGGGCCTACCGGCCCGACCTCGATGGACGGGTGATCCTTGATCTCGAGGCTCATTTCGCCCGAGCTCCCTTCGCGGCGATCCAGATGGCGAACAGCGTCAGGCTGCCGATGCCGATGATCCAGGCCCAGAAGCCCTCGGCCACGGGGCCGAGGCCGCCGAAGCTGACGCCGCCGGCCGGCTGGGCGTGCAGCTGCTCCAGGTAGCCGACGATGGAGCGGACGTCCTCATCGGTGACGGCGCCGGGGCCGAACTTCGGCATCTGCTGGGGACCGATGCGCATGGCCTCCCAGATGGTCTTGCCCTCCAGCCCGGTCAGGGGCGGGGCGTACTTGCCGTTGGGCAGCGCGCCGCCGGCGCCCTCGAAGTTGTGGCACGCGGAGCAGTTGGTGCGGAACATCTCGCCGCCGCGGGCGATCGCCTCCGCGTCGAGCCCCTCCGGGTCGTACTGCTCCTGGGTCGGGATCTTCGGCCCGTTGCCCAGGCTGCCGACGTAGGCGGCGAGCGCCGCCACCTCCTCGTCGGTGTAGGTGTTGGTCTTGCGCGGGGCCTGGGCGCCCGGGCGGGCCATCGGCATCCGGCCGGTGCTGACCTGGAAGTCGGCGTTGGCGGCGCCCACGTCGATCAGGGAGGGACCCTGGCTGCCGCCCTCACCGTTCAGGCCGTGGCAGGACGCACAGGCGACCTGGAACAGACCCTTGCCCTCGGCCACCTGCTGGGAGTTGCCGGTGTCGGCGGCAACCTTCGTCATGGGCGAGACGGACGCGTACAGCGTCCCCATCGCGAGCAGGGCGAGGGCGAGCAGGATCGGCCTGGCTGCCCGGTGACGTCTCTTGGATGTCAGGAATCGCACGGTGGGGTTTCCTCCTTGGTCGTGCCGGGCTCAGCGCAGGATGTACAGGGCGAAGAACAGGATGATCCAGATGGCGTCCACGAAGTGCCAGTAGTACGAGGTGACGATGGCGTGCACGGCCTGCTCGTGGGTGAACTTGCGGGCCATGTAGGTGCGGCCCAGCATCAGCAGGAACGCGATCAGGCCGCCGGTGACGTGCAGGCCGTGGAAGCCGGTCGCCAGGAAGAAGGCCGAGGTGTATGCGTTGGTCTGCAGGGTGAAACCCTCCGCGACCAGGTTGGAGTACTCGAAGAGCTGGCCGCCGATGAAGACCGCGCCCATGACGAAGGTCAGGATGTACCACTCGCGCAGGCCCCACTTGTTGACCTGAAGCAGCGAGCCGGTGCGGCCCACGCGTCCCTGTTCGGCCTGGTGGACACCGAGCTGGCAGGTGACTGAGGACAGTACCAAGATCAGGGTGTTGGTGGCCGCGAACGGCATGTTGAAGTGCGCGGCACCCCACTCCCACATGCTCTGCGTGCCGGCCGCCGCGGCCTGGGCGTTGGTGATGCCGCGCAGGTTGAAGTAGGCCGCGAACAGCGCAGCGAAGAACATCAGGTCGGAGGCGAGCCAGATCCAGGTGCCGACCGCGACCATGTCGGGTCGGTTCTTGATGCCATGAAGCCGGACGTTCGCGATCGGATGCACCGCGCCGTGAGGGATCACGGACGCCGCGCCGCTCGAGGGAGTATGTGCCACCCGGTCATTATGGCTGCTGGGCAGGGTTTGGTCACCCTCCGGGGCTCGAAATCTCACCGATGTTGAAATCCCCGCGACAAGGGGCGAACCTTCGCTTCCGGAGGTTGGGATAATGCGGGCATGGGACCCTCGGCCTTTCCGCTTCCGCTGCATGCCGACCCCACCGACCAGCCGCCCCCCCTCACGGGGATTCAGTTCCTCACCGGCTGGACGTGGGACTGGTGGGTCGTGGTGCCGTTGGCGCTCATGGTGGGCCTCTATCTATGGGGGGTTCGGCGGCTGGCCGTCCGCGGCGACCACTGGTCGGTGGGCAAGACCACCGCTTGGTGTCTGGGCGGCGGCGGGTCCATCGCGGTGGCCACGCTGTCGGTGCTGGGGACCTACGACACGGTGTTGTTCAGCGTCCACATGGTCCAGCACATGCTGCTGACGATGATCGCGCCGGTGATGATGGCGGTGGGGGCGCCGATCACGCTGCTGCTTCGGAACCTGGGCGCCGTCGGCAAGCGCCGCGTGGTCACCGTGCTGCACTCGTGGCCCCTGAAGGTCCTCATGTTCCCGCCGTTCGGGACCGCGCTGATGCTCGCATACCCGTACGTGCTCTACATGACCCCGCTCTACCCGCTCAGCCTGCGCGACGACCTGGTGCACAACCTCGTCCATGTGTGGCTGGTCTTCGTCGGGTGCATCTACTTCTGGCCGCTGCTCGGGACCGACCCCATGCCCAACCGGATCCCGCACGCGCTGCGGATGCTGCTCATCATGATCACCATGCCCTCCCACGCGTTCCTCGGCGTCACGATCATGGGCGCTCAGAGCCTGATCGCGGAGGACTGGTATCTGGCGTTCAACCGCGCCTGGCCGCCCAGCCCGATCGACGACCAGTACCTCGCGGGGGCGATCATGTGGGCCACCGGCGACCTCACGATGGGCGTCATCATGGGCGTCTTCTTCTACCAGTGGTACACCGACTCCAAGCGCGAGGCGATCCGGGTGGATCGGCAGCTGGATCGCGAGGAGCGGCTGGCCGCCGCGGCCGCCGCGGCGGCGGTCCAGCGCCCCGAGCCGAGGGTGCATTCGGAGTACCATGCAGTCCAGACCCCGGGCCCGCCACCAGATGAGGAAGACCGATGAGTGACCAGACGGCGAAGGTGCTGCTCTACTCCGACGATCGGACCGTGCGCGAGCAGGTGCGGCTGACGCTCGGCTCCAAGGTGGCGGGCGACCTGCCGGCGCTGGAGGTCTTCGAGACCGCGACCCAGCCCGCGGTGCTGAAGGCGATGGACGCCGGCGGCTTCGACCTGGTGATCTTGGACGGCGAGGCGACGCCCTCGGGCGGCATGGGGCTGTGCAAGCAACTGAAGGACGAGATCCCGAACTGCCCGCCGGTGCTGCTGCTGGTGGCGCGCGTGGCCGACGGCTGGCTCGCCACCTGGTCGCGCGCCGACGGCGTCTCGGCCTACCCGGTGGATCCGCAGCGGCTGCCCGCGCTGGCCGCGGAGCTGCTGCGCGCCAGGCTGGTCGAGGCCGTCTAGTGGCGGTGACCTGGCCGGACGTGCTGACCGGCCTGATCGAGGGCCGGGACGTCGACGCGGCCGCCGCCTCCTGGGCGATGGATCAGATCCTCGCCGGGGACGCGACCCCGAGCCAGATCGCCGGCTTCGTCGTGGCGCTGCGCGCCAAGGGCGAGTCGGTCGCCGAGGTGGCTGGGCTTGCGGAGGCGATGCTGGCCCGGGCCACCCCGATCACGCTGGACACCGCCTCGGTCGACATCGTCGGGTCGGGCGGCGACCGGGCCAACACCGTGAACGTGTCGACCATGGCGGCCATCGTCGCCGCGGGTGCCGGCGCCCGGGTCGTGAAGCACGGCAACCGGGCGGCCTCGTCCGCATGCGGGACGGCGGACTGCCTCGAACAGCTGGGGGTGGCCCTGGACGTCGCCCCCGAGCGGCAGGCGCGGGTGCTCGCCGAGTCGGGCATCGTGTTCCTGTTCGCGCCGCTGTATCACCCCTCGCTGCGGCACGCCGCCTCCACCCGGCGGGAGCTGGGCATCCGGACGGTGTTCAACTTCCTCGGCCCGCTGGCCAACCCCGCCCGCCCCCGCGGGCAGGCGGTGGGCGTCGCCGATCCCCGGATGGCGCGGCTGATGGCCGGCGTGCTCGCCGGGCGCGGCAGCCACGGGCTCGTCTTCCACGGCGCCGACGGCCTGGACGAGCTGACCACCACGACCACCTCGCAGGTGCACGTGATCAGCGGCGGCCAGGTGACCACGACCTCCCTGGATCCGGCCGACCTGGGCCTCGCCCCGGCCCGCCCGCAGGACCTGGTCGGCGGCGACCCCGCCCACAACGCGGCCGTGGTTCGGCAGGTGCTCGCCGGCGGCGGCGGCCCGATCCGGGACATCGTGCTGCTGAACGCGGCGGCCGCGCTACTGGCCCACGCCCAGCCGGATCCGACGCGGGACCTCGCGGAGCAGCTTGCCGATCATCTCGTCCAGGCCGGGCAGGCTGTCGACTCGGGCGCGGCCACCGCCACCCTGGACCGCTGGATCGCCGCGACGCAGGAGGCGAAGCGGGCCTAGCCGCCCGACCAGCTGAGCGCCAGCATGGCCAGGTAGGGCCCCATCACCAGCGACGGGCCGTACGGGTAGCCCCGGCGTCCGCCGATGAGCGCCACCACGCCCCAGATGCCGCCGGCGATCGCGCCCGCCAGCAGGGCCAGCAGCGGAAACGTGGGCGCCACGACCCCGGCCGTCGCGCCGATAACGGCCGCCAGCCGCACGTCTCCGAAGCCGAACCCCCGGCCAAAGCGCCAGAACAGCCAGAACAGCCCCCAGCCGAACAGCGCGCCCAGCGCCGCCTGGGCCGCGAGCCACGGGTTCCGGAGCCACCAGGACGAGACCCCGACGCCGAGCACGGCCAGCAGCCCGGCCGCCCACGTGAGGACGGCGGGCAGGAACGTGGTGCGGGCGTCGATGCAGCCGAGCAGGACCCCCACGGTGTTGAGCGCCACCCAGGCCGGCAGCAGCCCCGGGGCGAGCAGGAACCCGGTCAGCAGGGCGGCGATGAGGCTGAGCGCGGCGGCGACGAGCGCGAACCGCGGCGTGGCCAGCGGTCGGTACGGGTCGCTCTCGGGCTCGTCCACCGGCGCGGGCAGCCGGCGGAGGATCGGACCGGTCACGGCCGCCACGCCCACGGACTGGAGCAGGGCGAGGCCGGCGACGAGGGGATCCACGCCGACAGCCTAGGCCGCGGCGGCCCGGGCGGGCCGTCGCGCCTCCAGGACTCGCTCCGCGGCCTCGAGCGACCAGGTTGTGCCGAGCCGGCAGCCGTGGCTGCGCCCCGTCAGCAGCGCGAGCAGCTCCGTCTCCTCGAGCTGACAGAAGCGGGCGAGCCTCCCCGGGTCCCAGCCGTCGCCGACCAACTGCCGCGCCAGGCGGCCGGAGTGGTACGCCGGGAGCCAGCTGCGCGCCGAGGCGTCCAACGCCACCGGCGACCAGGCCATCAGCCCGATCGCCGCCAGCGGCGGGATCCGCCGCAACCGGCGGCCCTGGCGCGCGTGGAGCAGACGGTCGGCCAACCTCAGCGACAGCCCGGACGCGACGGCCACCGCGGGCCACGGCAGGCCGGTGCTGAACGTGAGGTGCATCAGGTGGGCTCGAAACGGGGTGGCGTCGACCCAGTCGTGCAGGCGTGGTTCGTAGGGGATCGGGCGATCCATCGACGGGAACCCCTCGTCGTCGAGCGGCTCGCCGCGGGGGGAGTCGGGGGAGGGGGCGGTCGGGGCGGGCGGTGGGGGCGAGAGCACGTGCATACCTGGAAGGCCCACGGCGGGGGGTCGTTTGTGAAGGTGTCGCCGGATTCGCGGCGAACCTTCTTGTGACGCGGCTCCCGGCGCAGGGGTGTGGCGCAGGCGGGGCTACGGAAGGAGGGGGCTACGGAAAGACGGGGGTACGGAGAGACGGGGATACGGAAACGGAGAGGGGGGACGGCGCCTCAGCTCCGTCCCCCCTCTCCCCGGTCTCGCGCCGATCAGCGCTGCGCCTTGACGAACCCCGCCCGCTCGGCCGCCTCGGGTGAGGCGAACCAGATGTCGGTGATGGTCCGCTCGTAGCCGCCCGTGCCCTGCACGTGGTACTTGCGGGAGCGCTCGTTGCCCTTGATCGCGAACCCCTCCGGCGGATTCGCCCCCACGTAGGAGCCCTCCCCGAAGGGGCTACCGGCTAAAGGGGCGGCATCATCCTCACCGGCGTCCGCGACGGCGTCGCCGGCATCCTCGACGGACTCGGCCGCCTCCTCGGCCACGGTCTCCACGGCCTCGCCGACCGTCTCGGTGGCGTCCTCGGCGGCCTCGGCGACGGCGGCCACAGCCTCCCCGGTGGCCTCGGCCACCGACTCCGCAGCGGCCGCGGCCTTGTCGGTGAGGTCGTCCACCACGTCGGCCACGGGATCGGCCACGTACGGGGCGCTCGGCTCATGAGCCTCCCAGCCGGTGTCGCTCGGGCCCAGCAGCTTCTTCACCGCGACCATGACGCCCGCCAGGACGGCCCCCGCGAGGGCGATCTTGGCGATCGTGCGGCCGATGCCGCGCTTGGGCTTGGCCGGGGGCGCCGCGGCGCTGACCAGGACGGCGGTTGCCGCCGCGAGCCGCTCGCTCGCCTCCAGGGCCAGCGGGAGTTCGGCGGCGTCGTGCAGCGCGGCCGCGAAACGGGGGAGCAGATCGCGCTGCACCCGGTCGCGGGCCACGTCGACGGCCGGTGGGATCCGGGCCATGGCGTCATCGACGACCGGCTGAACTCGACCCACGGTGCCCTCGACGGCGGGGGTCACGCGATTGAGCGCCTCGTCCAGCGCCGGATGGATCCGGTCAAAGGTCTCGGCCGCCAGGCGGGCGCCGCGGCGCTTTGCCTCGTGAAGCCGGGGATGGATGCGCTCGTAGGCGTCGGCGGCGAGGCTCATGCCGCGCTGCTGCGCCTCCATGGCGAGATCGAAGCCGCGCTGTTGGGCCTCCGCCAGCGCCGGCTGGACGCGGTCGTAGGCCTCGTTGGCCAGCTCCACGCCTCGTTTGGTGGCATCGCGGGCGATGGGGGTGACGTAGTCGGCGGCCTGCTCGACGTAGGGGGTGATCCTGTGCACCGCCTCGTCGAAGGCGGCCTGACCCTTCTCGGCGGCTGTACCGGCGGTCGATTCGACGGCCTTCAGCAGCTTCTTCCGGTTCA
>CAZBMH010000113.1:0-7778 GCA_964492685.1 uncultured Micropruina sp. | reverse complement strand
CGCAACGTGAACCTGACGATCCTGCTGTTCAACAACCGGATCTACGGCCTCACCAAGGGCCAGTACTCACCGACCTCCGAGGTCGGCAAGGTGACCAAGTCGACCCCCGCCGGGTCGCTGGACACCCCGTTCAACCCGATCTCGCTGGCGCTGGGCGCCGAGGCCAGCTTCGTGGCCCGGACGGTCGACTCCAACCGGGCGCACCTGACGGAGGTGCTCACGGCGGCCGCCGCGCACCGCGGCACCTCGCTGGTGGAGATCTACCAGAACTGCCCCATCTTCAACGACGGCGCGTTCGACCAGATGAAGGGCAGCGACCCGGGCGTCATCCCGCTGGTGCACGGCGAGCCGATCCTGTTCGGCACCGACAAGGCCTCGGGCGTGATCCGCAATCCGGCGACCGGCTCCCTGGAGGTCGCGGCGGTCGCCGACGTCGGGCTGGACGCCATCGTGCGCCACGATGCCCACGCCGCCGACCCCTCGCTGGCGTTCTCGCTGTCGCGCCTGACCGACTCCGGCGTGCTGAACCAGGCGCCGATCGGCATCTTCCGCGACGTCGATCGCCCCGCCTACGACGACCTGGCCCGCGACCAGGTGTCCCAGCCGGCCGACCGCACCGCGGCCCTGCAGCGCCTGCTGAACGGTCCGGACACCTGGACGGTCTGACCGCGTGACCCGCGAACGGCTCGGGTTTCGCGTGGGCGGCGGCCGGCCGGCCGCGGGGCCCCTGCGGGTGCTGGTCGTCGGCGCGGGCATCGGTGGCCTGGTCACCGCCCACGCGCTGGCCACCGAGGGGCACGCGGTGACCCTGGCCGAGCAGGCCCCCGGCTTCGAGGCGGTGGGCGCGGGGATCGTCCTGGGACCCCAGGCGCTGGCCATCCTGGCCGCGCTCGGCATCCCGGTCACCGGGTTGGGTGAGCCGCTGTCCGCGTTCGCCGTCCGCACCGCGGCCGGACGACCACTCAACGCCTCGCTCGCCGAGCGGCACCTGGCCGAGCTGGGCCCAGCCCGGGCCATGACCCGACCGGCCCTGCACGAGCGCCTCGCTGCGGCCCTCCCCGGCGACGTCGAGCTCCGGCTCGGCGCCCGCATCGAGCCGACGGAGCTGCAGCGCTCCGACGAGTACGACCTGATCGTGGCCGCGGACGGACTCCACTCGTCGTTGCGTCGGCTCGTGGCTCCCCGGGTGCGGCTGCGCTACTCGGGCCAGACGTGCTGGCGCGGGCTCGCCGAGGGTCACTGGGGGCAGGAGGCCGTCGAGTTCTGGGGTGACCGGGTGCGGCTCGGCCTGGTGCAGGTGGCCCCGGACGTCGTCTACCACTACCTGGTCGTCTCGGCGGCGGCCGGCGCCCCCGCCCCCGGCTGGCCCGACGGTTTCGCCCGGCTCGTGGCCGCCTTCCCCGCCGAGGCCCGGCGCTTCGTCACCGGGGCCGCCGGCGCCCCGGCCCTGCACCACGACCTGCTGGAGGTGGAGCGCCCCGTCTGGGGCACCGACCGCGTCATCCTGCTGGGCGACGCCGCCCACGCCATGACCCCCAACCAGGGCCAGGGGGCGGCCATGGCCATCGAGGACGCGGCGGCCCTCGTCCTGGCGTTGCGCGTCGATCCGGCTCGCCCGCTGGAGCGCTACCGCGCCCTGCGGCACCACCGCGTGCGCCGGATGCAGCTGGCCTCGCGGCGGCTCGGCGACGCCGGCCACTGGCCGGTGCCCCTGCGGGCCCCCCGGGATTGGCTGCTGCGGGCGATCCCCGACCGGCTGACCCGGGCAATGCTGCGGTCCCAGCTCGCGCCCGGGTTCGACCTGGCGCGGCTGGTGGCCGGCGGCGCGACGTAGCCCGCCGGGCGCCCAACGGGTCGGCCACTATCCTGACCCAATGAGCAGTTTCGACCTTGACCCCACCGTCCGTCCGCAGGACGACCTCTTCCGCCACGTCAACCAGCGGTGGCTGGACTCCGCCGAGATCCCCGCCGACAAGCACGCCGCCGGCGCCTTCTACGACCTGCGGGACGCCTCGGAGGAGGCCGTCCGCGACATCGTGACGGGGCTGTCGGGGGCCGAGCCGGGCACGGAGGCCGCCCTGGTGGAGAACCTCTACCGGTCGTTCATGGACGAGGCCCGCGTCGAGGAGCTCGGCGCCACCCCGCTCGCCCCGCTGCTGGCCGAGATCGACCGCATCGCCACCGTGCCGGACCTGCTGGCCTACCTCGGGGGTTCGCTCACCCGCGGCACCGGCGCCCTGCTGGGGCTCGGGGTCGACAGCGACCCGGGCGACCCCACCCGGTACGTCCTCTTCGCGGGCCAGGGGGGCCTGGGGCTGCCGGACGAGGAGTATTACCGCCTGGACGAGCACGCCGCGATCCGCGAGGAGTACCGGGCGCACATCGCCCGCAGCCTGACGCTGGCCGGGCTGGACGCCGGCGACGCCGACCGCATCCTCGCCCTGGAGACCGCCATCGCCGGCCACCACTGGGACAAGGTCCGGACCCGGGACCTGCGGGCCATGTACAACCCGACGGGCGTCGCCGCATTCTCCGAGGCGGTCGACTGGTCGGTGCTGCTGGCCGCCGCCGGGCTGGCCGAGGTCACCGAGCTGGTCGACATGCAGCCGTCGTTCGCGAGCGGGATGGCCGAGCTGCTCGTCCCCGAGCGCCTGGACGACTGGCGCGCCTGGGCCCGCTGGCACGCGATCACGTCGCTCTCGCCCTACCTGTCGAGCACGTTCGTCGCCGAGCGGTTCGCCTTCTACGGCACCACGCTGCAGGGCATCCCGACGCTGCGCGCCAGGTGGAAGCGCGGCATCGCGCTGGTCGAGGACACCGTCGGCGAGGCCGTCGGCAAGCTGTACGTGGAGCGGCACTTCTCCCCGCGCGCCAAGGAGCGGATGGACGTCCTGGTCGCCAACCTGATCGAGGCCTACCGGCGCTCCATCGTCGCCCTGGACTGGATGACCGAGCCGACGCGGGCCGAGGCGCTCACCAAGCTGACGAAGTTCACCGCCAAAATCGGCTACCCGGACCAGTGGAAGGACTACTCGTCCCTGCGCACCGACGCCGGCGACCTGGTCGGAAACCGGCTCCGGGCCACCCAGTGGGCGCACGCGGACGAGTGGAGCAAGCTGGGCGGGCCGATCCGTACCCACGAGTGGCTGATGACCCCGCAGACGGTCAACGCCTACTATCACCCGCTCCGCAACGAGATCGTCTTCCCCGCGGCCATCCTGCAGCCGCCGTTCTTCGACGAGCTCGCGGACGACGCCGTCAACTACGGCGCGATCGGTGCCGTCATCGGCCACGAGATCGGCCACGGCTTCGACGACCAGGGCGCCACCTGCGACGGCGACGGCGCGCTGCGCGACTGGTGGACGCAGGCCGACCGCGAGGCCTTCGAGGAGCGCACCCGCGCCCTGAAGGACCAGTACTCCGCGCTGTCGCCGGCGCAGCTGCCCGACGTGCGCGTCAACGGCGAGCTGACCATCGGCGAGAACATCGGCGACCTGGGCGGGCTGGCCATCGCGTTCCTCGCCTGGCAGCTGGCCACGGCCGGCAGCGAGCCGGCGCCGATCGACGGCGCCACCGGGGCGCAGCGGCTGTTCCTCTCCTGGGCGAAGGCCTGGCAGGGCAAGCACCGCGACGAGGCGCTGCGGCAGCAGGTGGCCACCGACCCGCACTCGCCGTCGGAGTTCCGCTGCAACCAGGTGGTCCGCAACGTGCCCGCCTTCTACGAGGCGTTCGGGCTCACCGACGCCGACGCGCTCTGGCTGCCCGAGGACCAGCGCGTCAAGATCTGGTGATGCCGGAGCCTGGACCCGGCCCTCACGCTCGCGATCGGGCGGCGAAGTAGGCGCGCTCCTCGTCGCTGCGCGCCGTTGCCTCGGCCCGGCGACAGGCCAGGAGTGCCTCGTCCCGGCGACCCAGCCGCGTGAGCAACCGAGCCCGCGCGGCGTGGGCGTACGGGTATCCCTCGAGCTCGACCCCGGCCACCGACCACAGGTCGTCCAGGTCGGCGAGCCCGCGCTCGGGGCCGCACACCTCGGCCAGGGCAAGCACCCGCCCGAGCGCGATCGTCGCGCTGGGCTCGGCGGCCAGCCAGGTGTCGTACCACCGCAGGACCCCCGGCCAGTTCGTGTCGGCCCAGGCGGGCGCGCGGGCATGCTCGGCGGCGATCGCCGCACGACACCACAGCGGGGACGGGTGGCGGACCGGGGGCTCCAGCAGCCCCAGCCCTTCCGCCATGGCCGCGTGATCCCAGGTCGTCCGGTCGGCCTCCTCCAGCAGGACCTGGTCGCCGCCCCGAAAGCGCCCCGGGGACCGGGCCTCGTGGAGCAACAGGACCGCCAGCAACGCCCTCGACTCGGGATCCCGCGGCGCCAGTCGGTGCAGCAGCCTCGCCAGATGGAAGGCGTGGCGCACCAGCCGCGGGTCGCGCAGGGTCTCACCGGAGCCGGTCGTGTGGCCGAGGGACCAGAGGTGGAGCACGACCGATCGGACGGCGGGGAGCCGAGAGGTCACGTCCGCCTCCTCGGGCAGGCGCAGGGGCACGCCCGAGCCGACGACGGTCCGCTTCGCCCTCGTCAGCCGGGCGGCCATCGTCGACCTCGAGACCAGGAAAGCGGCCGCGACGGCCTCGGTGTCGACACCGCACGCCAACCTCAGGGTCAGGGCGGTCTGCAGTTGCAGGTTCAGGGCCGGATGAACACACAACACGACCAGGCGCAGCTCATCGTCGTCCAGCGGGGAGTCCAGCGTCGCGGCGCCCCGCTGGACGTCCAGTCTGACCTGGGCCAGGTGTCGTCGCGCCGTGCCCAGGCGACGCATCCGGTCGATCGCCCGTCGGCGGGCCACGCTGAGCAGCCAGGCCTCGACCGAGGCCGGCACCCCGTCGCTCCGCCAAACCTCCAGGGCCACCGCGAAGGCGTCGGCCACCGCGTCCTCGGCCAGGTGGAGGTCCCTGGTGTAGCGCGCCGTGGCCGCCAGCACGCCGCCCCAGTGCCGCCGGTGAGCCTCGGCTATGACCGCCTCGACGCCACCGCCCTCGACCGGCTCGTTCACCACAGGCCCACTGTTCGCTCCCTCGGGCCTAACTGGGGATGTCCCAGCAGGGGCGCAGCTCGACGTGGCCGGCGGGCGCCGGGCAGAGCTCGGCGAGCTCCCGGGCGTGGGCCGCGTCGCGTGCCTCGATGAGGTAGAAGCCGCCGAGGGCCTCCTTGACGTCGGGGCTGGGGTTGTCGATGGCCACCACCCGGTCCGTCCGGGTGTTGCGCAGGAACGTCGCGGTGGCGACCGGCTCCAGCGCCTCGCCGCCGAGGACCGATCCGCCCCGGGCGACGACCTCGGCCTGGAAGTCCTTGTGCATCGCCATGACGCGTTCGAGACTCAGCTCGGGATCGGCGGTGTAGGCCGCTTCGCTTTCGTTGAGCAACAGCAGGTATCGCGGCATGTCTGCCTCCTTGGTGTGGGCCGTCCGGTTGACGGCCTTCACTTGGGTTGTCGCCTGACGGGTGCCGGAATCGACACATGTCGCCCATCACTGTGGCAGAGATTTCGCTGCGACTGCCCGAAGAAGCGGCGGGCCGCGATCTGGCGATCAGCGCGTGGGGTCGTCCACCCGCCCCAGGAAGAGCGCTGTGCGCGTGGGGACGTGCATGATCGACCAGTAGAACGGGCGATCCAGCCGCAGCACCCGGTGCGGCAGGGGCGCGGACTCGACGCCGACCCCGCCCACGGTCACGGCCGCCGCTTCGGCGCCCGTCTCGTCCACGGTGATCGTCGCCTCGTGCACCACGAACTGCAGGGCGAGCCGCAGCGAGTCGGTCATGCCCGAGAAGTCGGCGTTGAGGGAGTCGAACGCCCGGCGGAGCCCGAGCGCCTGCAACGGTCCCTCCAGCCGCGCGTTGGTTCGCGCCTTCCAGCGCGGCATCACGAGCATCAGCGGGGCGGCCGGCGCCGCGAGGAGGTCGGCGAGGCCGACGGACGAGGTCAGCTCCGTCAGGCTCGCGGGCGCGTCCGGGGCCGGCAACAACAGCGCCATCGCGAGCTCGCCGCCCGAGAACGGGAGCGCGGCGCCGGTCCAGGACGGGGTCTCCAGCCAGGGAAGCGTCCGGTCGCCGGCCATCATCGGGGCGCTGACCGTCGTCCCGCTGCCCGTGGTGAACGCCATCGGGGTGGTGTCCCGCTCGTCGAACTGATCCTCCCACGACCCCTTGAAGTGGATCGCGTTCCCGACGGCCAGCCGGGTGTCGGTGGAGATCATCGAGTCGTCGACGATGGTGGGGATCAGCCCCTTGGTGGCCTGGTCGGCCCACGCGTTGATCGCCCGGACCGCGGCACCCGGGTCGCCGGCGAAGTCGGTCTGCCGGATCCCGGCACCGTAGAAGCTCGCGAGCGCGTCCAGGAACGGCGGCTTCCAGGCCGGCCCCTGCTGCGCCCAGACGGCGTTGGCGGGCGTCAGATCGAGGCCGTTGCGGGTCCCGGAGGCCGCCAGCGCCTGGAGCGTCGCGTTCAGCTCGGCGTTGAGCGCCTCCACCCGGCTGCCCAGGACCGCCTCGAACTCCGCGCGGGTCGGGCCCGACGCGCCGTTGGCGAGCATCGCCAGGACCGCGGCCACCGAGAAGGGCGACAGCACCCGATTGGCGCCCGCGACGCCGTCGAGCAGGGCCGCCCCGAACGGGTCGAGCGAGGAGCGGATCGCCGTCCCGGGGCGCTGCCGGGGCACCCCGGACCGGGCCAGGGCCTCGGTCGGCGCGGCGGCACAGCCCGTGACCCGGGTCAGGAGCGAGCCACCGGCGATCAGGGCGGCGAAACGAAGCAGGTCTCTGCGGGGCAGCGGGAAGCTCATACCCCCAACACGCTCAGCCGGACGGCCGCGTTGCAGCAAGCAGCCGCCGGTGGAAGAGCGTCTCCCCGGTCAGCTCCGGGTGGCACGACAGCGCCACGATCGCGCCCTGACGGACGGCCACCACGCGCCCTTGATGGCGAGCCAGCACCTCGACCTCCGGGCCTTGGCGCTCGACGGCGGGGGCCCGGATGAAGGCCACCTCCGCTGGTCCCCACGCGGTGTCGAGGTGCACCTCGGCCGAGTCGAGCTGCCGGCCGAACGCGTTGCGCCTCACCGACACGTCCAGCACCCCGAGGCTGCCCTGGCCGGGTGCCGGGTCGAGGATCTCGGCGGCCAGCTGGATCATGCCCGCGCACGTGCCGAGCGTCGGCAGCCCCGCCTCGATGGCCTGGCGCAGCGGCTCCCCCAGCCCGAAGAGCCGCAGCAGCCGGTCGATCGTGGACGACTCGCCGCCCGGCAGCACCAGGGCGTCGACCCGGAGACCGTCGGCGCCCAGCAGGTCCTCGGGGCGGCGCAGCGGCGCCGCGTTCGCCCCGAGCGAGACGAGCAGGTCGACGTGCTCGCGGACGCCGCCCTGCAGCGCCACGACGCCGACCCGGGGGCTCACCACCCGCGGTCGGCCAGCCGGTGCGGGGCCGGGACGTCCGCCACGTTGATGCCCACCATGGCCTCGCCAAGCCCGCGGGACACCTCCGCGATGACGGACGCGTCGGTGTACAGGGCAGTGGCCTTGACGATCGCCGCAGCCCGCTTGGCCGGGTCGCCGGACTTGAAGATGCCCGAGCCGACGAAAACGCCATCGGCCCCGAGCTGCATCATCATGGCGGCGTCCGCCGGGGTGGCCACACCACCGGCGACGAACAGCACCACGGGCAACTCGCCGCGCTCGGCCACCTCGCGGACCAGGGCGAGCGGCGCCTGCAGCTCCTTGGCGGCGACGAAC
>CAZBMH010000112.1:0-7778 GCA_964492685.1 uncultured Micropruina sp. | reverse complement strand
ATCAGGTTCAGGGTGGCCGCCGAGTGGTTGTACGCCTCCAGCAGCCGCTGCGGATCGTGCCGCCGCGAGTCGTGGGTGAAGTCCAGGCCGTTGACCGCGTCGCCGCGGTAGGCGGGCAGGGTCACCTCGCCGCGGGTCTCGGTGTCCTTGCTGCGCGGCTTGGCGTACTGCCCGGCCAGGCGTCCGAGCTTCACCACCGGCACCTGCGCGGCGTAGGTGAGCACCACCGCCATGCTCAGCAGGACGCGCAGCTTGCCGCGGATGTTGGCGGCGGTCACCGTCTCGAACGTCTCGGCGCAGTCGCCGCCCTGCAGGATGAACGCGCGCCCCGCGGCGGCCTCCGCGATCTTGTCGCGCAGGTCGTCGCACTCGCCCGCGAACACCAGCGGGGGACGACGCCGCAATTCCCCCAGCACCCGGTCCAGCGAGGCCGGGTCGGCATAGGCCGGCTGCTGGACGGGGTTCAGCGCGAACAACTGCTCCAGCGAGGGAATGGCCTGTGACACGCCGGTCAGGATACGCGAGCCGCCCGCGGGCGGCGAAGTCTGCCCAGGCGTGGGACGCCCGGGGTCGGCGACGACCACGCCCCGGCGGGCGGAGACGTCAGCCCCGGGCGGCGATCTTGGGCGGCGGCGTGGCCGAACCGGGACGGTCCCGCACCCGGGCGTCCGCCTCGGCGGCGCTCAGCGAACCGCTCTTCACGCTGGTCCCGTAGCCCTCCACGTAGGTCTGGCCGGAGAGCTCCTTGATCGCGTTCATCACCTCGTCGGTGACCCAGCGCAGCGTGGCGCGGTCGTCCGCGAGATCGGCGTAGCGGGAGAAGTCGAGGGGCTTGCCGAACCGGACCACCGGGCGCTCGATCCAGGGCAGCCCGAACCGTTTCACCACCTCGGTGTTCTCCACGGCCACCGGGACGACGGGCACCCGCGCGACCAACGCCATCCGCGCCACCCCGGTCTTGCCCTTGTACAGCCGCCCGTCCGGGGAGCGCGTCCCCTCGGGGTAGACGCCCACGGCGCCGCCGGCGTGCAGCACCTCCAGCACCGGACCCAGGCCGTCCATGCTCGCCCGCCCACCTGAGCGGTCCAGCGGCACCTGGCCGGCGTTGGTGAGGAACCAGGCGATGACCTTGGAGACCGGGCCGCGGTCGCCCTTGAACAGCTCGGCCTTGGCCGGGAACGTGAGCTGCCGATCGATCATCGAGGGCAACACGACGGTGTCCCCCGCCGAGAGGTGATTGCTGGCCAAGATGACCCCTCCCGTGGTCGGGATGTTCTCTTCGCCGACCAGCCGCGCCCCGTAGAGGTGCTTGACGATCGGCTTGAAGAGGCCGTTCTTGAACAGCGAGTAGAAGGACACCGAATCTCCTCGGTCAGGCTGGTGTTGCCTGAACCCTAGAGGGTCGCCCGGGCCCGCTCAACGATCCGTCCGCGGACGCCTACGATGGCGCCATGCGCGTTCACGACTTCGCCCAGCCCTACCGCGGCGGGCAGGGACCGGTCAGCGTGCTCTTCTGCCATGGCTTCACCGCCACCCCGTGGAGCCTGCGCGCCTGGGCCGAGGCGGTCGAGGACGCGGGCTATCGGGTGAGCGTCCCCCGGCTGCCGGGTCACGGGACGACCTGGCAGGAGCTGGCGGTCACCGAGTGGATGGACTGGTACGCCTGCGTCGAACGCGAGTTCCTGGCGCTTCGGGCCACCTCCGAACAGGTGTTCGTGGCGGGGCTGTCGATGGGCGGCGCGCTGGCCCTGCGCCTCGCCGAGCAGCATCCCGATGACGTGGCCGGGTTGGTTCTGGTCAATCCCGCGGTGTCCGGGACCTGGCTCGCCCAGTCGACGGTCGTCACCCGCTACCTGATCCCCACCATCGACGCCCTGGGCAGCGACATCGCCCAGGAGGGCGTCACCGAGCACAGCTACACCCGAACCCCGCTGGCGGCGGTGCACTCCATGACGCGCATGTGGGCGGACGTCCGGGCGCGGCTCGACCTGGTCTACTGCCCGCTGCTCTTGTTCCGCTCCGCCGACGATCACGTGGTGCCGGCGGCATCCAGCGAGGTGGTGCTGCGCCAGGTGTCGAGCGAGGAGATCACCGAGCGGCTGCTGGCCAACTCGTATCACGTCGCCACCCGCGACCACGACGCCCCGCAGGTGTTCACCGAGTCCATCGACTTCCTGCGGACGCACGCTCACCGATGACCGCACAGAGCGACGACGAGCGGTTCGCCGCGCTGATCGCGGCGGAGTTCGCCGAGGACGTGACCGACGCCCCCGCCCCGGCCGAGCGGTCGGCCGGCACGACCCCGCCGGGCCGGGACGACGCCCCCGCCGCGAGCGTCGGTTTCCGCGTCTGGACCCCCGCCGAGGAACCCGACGAGGACTTCGTCCCGCCGCCGGTGCCACCGGCCCCCCGCTGGCACCCCCAGACGGTGACGGGCGTCGCGCTCGTCTGCTCGGCCCTGCTGCTCGTGGTGCTCTCGGCCTTCGGGGTGCGGCTGCCGACGCTGGTCGCCGTCCTCGCCGGCGCCGCGTTCTTCGGCGGGAACGCCCTGCTGCTCTACCGGCTCACCAAGCGGCCGCCGTCCGACAACGACGGTGCGGTGGTCTAGAGCGTCCATCCGGATCCGGCTAGCGCGCCCCGAGTTCCCGCAGCCGAGCGCGGTACCACCGGGTGATCGTGTCGAGGCCGACGTCGGTGGCACCCGGGCCCATCAGGGCCGCCAGCTCCCGGGCGGCCTCGGGCGGCCCCAGCCGGCTCGCGACGGCCTCGACAGCAACGCTGGCGAGCGCGTAGGCGCGTCGCTGCCCGTCCGGGTCGCCGCTGGCCAGGTCGGCGTCGGAGGGCAGGGAGGCCGAGTCCGGGCCGGGGGTTTCCCGGACGAGGCGATCACGAGCGGCGCGGGCCTCCGGGACGAGCGCGACGGTAGCGGCCTCGGCCAGGCCCTCGCGCACCCAGGCCGGCCCCCCTCGGCGGGTGGAGCCGGTGGCGACGTGGACGAACTCGTGGATCAGCGCCGCGCGGCGCTGGGCGGCGGGCGTGCGGGCCAGACGGGGGTTCACGCCCACCCGGTCGGCGCCCGCGGGGGTCGGCTCGGCATAGGTCGCCGCTGCCGTGGCCACCGCCTCGGCGGAGGAAAGCCCGGTCAGCCGGGCGAGGCCAAGGGCGTCCGCGGGGACCTGGACGCTGACGCAGCCGGACCACGCGGACGACAACGCCCCCAACGGGTAGCGCTGCAGGTCCTCCAGGGCACCGACGGCGGGGGCGAGCCACGGGGACGCGTCGCCCGCGGCGACCACGCTGACCGAGCCCCGGCGGATGAGCCGAATCGTCGAGGTCAGCCACAGCGGCTCGGGCCCGTCGGCGGCGAGTCCGTGGACCCGGGTCGCGGCCGGGTCGTCACCCCAGGCCACCCGCAGCGGCTGCCGGGAGGCGACGCAGCCGTCGGACCAAGCCACCACCAGCGTCTCTGACTCCGCGGCGATTGCCACGTCAAGGAGCCCGGACAGGTTTCTGAACAGTGTCCGGCCCAGGGTTTGCGGGCCGTCATCGGCGAAGGCCGCCAGGAAGTCGGCCTCCACGCCCCGCGTCAGCGCGTCCTGGAGGGTGGCGGCCAGGCGCACGACGTCGCCGGAGGCGAGGGGCGGCGCGGTGCCCGCGGCGCAGGCCGGGGTCAGGAACAGCAGCAGGACGGCGAGCGCACGTCCCAGGCGTCGACGCCGATCAGCCCAGGATCCGGCGCGCACTGATCACCGGGGCGCCGTAGGCGTACACCCCGTCGATCTCGAGATCGTTGCGGGGGTTGCGGGCGTGGACGAACCGGCCGTTGCCGATGTACATGCCCACGTGGTGGATCGGGCTGTAGAAGAAGATCAGGTCACCGGGCTTCATGGCGTTGAGCGACACGGCGCGGCCGGCGCGGGACTGCGCCGAGGAGGAGTGCGGCAGCGACACCCCGACGGTGCGGTAGGCCGCCAGCATCAGCCCGGAGCAGTCGAAGCTGTTCGGGCCCTCGGCGCCCCACACGTACTGGCCGGTCGCCACCTTGGACACCGCGTAGCGGACCGCGCGCAGCGCACGGGCGTCCGCGTCGCCGCCGTCGTCGATCAGGCCGGTGCGATCCGCGTCGCGGGAGGCCTTGGCGTTGAGCCGCTCCTGCTCCTCGGCGGAGAGCCGATCGATCAGCGCCTCGCTCTGGGCCATCTTGTCCTTGAGCTGCATCTCCAGATCGGAGAGGCTCTGCTCCTTGTCGGCCAGCGCGGCGACCTCGGCGTCGGCCGAGCGGCGCAGGTCGCTCAGGTTCCCCTGCTGCGCCTGGAAGTCCTGCAGCAGGCCGGTCATGTCCTGATCGACCTTCTGGGCGGTCGCCATCTGGTTGAGGAAGGCATCCGGATCGCTGCTGGTGACCAGCTGCAGCGTGGTGTCGACCGCGCGGTTCTGGAAGCGGGTGAGGGCGACCGCGGTGGCCCGGGCGCGCAGCGCCTCGACCTTGGCGAGCTGGGCGGCGATGTCGGCGTTCAGCCGCTCGATGCGGGCCTTGCCCTCCGTGAGCTGAATCTTGACCTCACCGAAGGACTCGCCGAGGTGGGACTCCTCCTGCTCGAGCTGGTCGAGCTGGGCCTTGGCGTCGGCCAGGGTCGTCGGATCCGCCTCGGCCGTGTAGGCCATCGGCCCCGAGAAGAGGGTGATCGTCGCGACGGCCGCAGCCACGGCCGAGAGGGCCGATCGTTGGATCCGCACACGCACTCCTCGGGTTGATGAACGCCAACCCCAGGTCCCCCTGAAGTAAAGCTGAGAAAATCCTAAAGGACCGCCCTCTCGATGGCAAACCCCGGGCCGAACTCCGTGGACTCCCGAGCGCGCCCCGTGACCGCCCCGGCGGCGGGGTGGCCGAGCGGCCGCACGAGCCGCAACGGCGGCAGCAGGCCGGAGGCGGCCAGGGATTCCAGCGCCACCTGCTCGTCCTCGCCGAACTCGATGACCCCGCCCGGCATGCCCAGCAACGCCGTCATCATGCACCCGTCGCAGGCGGGCCCCCTGGCCCGGCAGGTGCCGCAATCGATCCGCAGATTCTCCATGCAGCGAGTCAAGCGCCCGCCTCTGACAGTTTCCCGGAGGCCGGCGCCGCGCCGCATCGGGCACCCGCCTCTCAGCCCGGGTCCGACCGTCCAGGCGGTGACGCTGGGGGCCGCCACCGTCGGGATCAGGCGTTCACCGCAGCCCGAGGCCACCCCATCGGAACTGTCGGTGGCGCCGTCTAGCGTCACGGTCATGGGTTCCCCGGCAGCAGTCTCTGCGCACCAGCCGTCGCTGGACGATCTGGGGCGCCACCTGGCGGTCACCCACTTCTGTGTCGTCGACCTGGAGACCACCGGCGCGTCGGCGGAGGATCGCATCACCGAGATCGGCGCCGTCCGCGTGTGCGGAGGCGAGATCGTCGGAGAGTTCCAGACGTTGATCAACCCCGACACCCACATCCCGCCCCTGATCGCGGTGCTGACCGGCATCACCGACCAGCTGGTGGCCGGGGCGCCGCGGCTCGGCGAGGTGCTGCCGTCCTTCCTCGAGTTCTCCCGCGGGGCCGTCCTGGTGGCCCACAACGCCGGCTTCGACACGGGCTTCCTGAAGCGCGCGTGCGCAGGGTTGGGCTACCCGTGGCCGGGCCCGACGGTGATCGACACCGTCCCGCTGGCCCGCCACGCCCTGCTGCGCGATGAGGTGCCCAACCACAGGCTCGCCACCCTCGCCCGGCACTTCGGCGCCGCCACCACCCCGAACCACCGGGCTCTCATGGACGCCCGCGCCACCGTGGACGTCCTGCACGGCCTGCTGGAGCGGGTGGGAAACCTGGGCGTCACCACCGTGGAGGACCTGCTGGAGTTCGCCCGGCAGGTGTCGCCGCAGCGCCGGGCCAAGCGCACCTGGGCCCAGGGGCTGCCCGCCGCCCCGGGCGTCTACTGGTTCGTGGCCGACAGCGTTGATCGGGCCGGCACGCCGCAGCAACAGATCCTCTACGTCGGGAAGAGCCGCAACATCGCGTCCCGGGTGCGCAGCTACTTCACCGCCGCGGAGAAGCGCTCCCGGATCGACGAGATGGTCCGGATCGCCAGCGGCGTCGAGCACCTGGTCTGTCGGACGCCGCTGGAGGCCGACGTCCAGGAGCTCCGGATGATCGCCTCACACGCGCCCCGCTACAACCGGCGCTCGAAGTTCCCCGAGCGCCAGCTGTGGCTCAAGGTGACCCAGGAGCCGTTCCCCCGGCTGTCGATCGTCCGGCAGGTGCTCGCCGACGGCGCCTCCTACTTCGGACCCTTCCGCCGGCGGGCGCAGGCCGAGGAGGTCCTGGCCGCCCTGTACGAGGCCTTCCCGATCCGGCAGTGCACCGCGCGGCTCTCGGTCAAGACGCCGTCGCCGGCGTGCGTGCTGGCCGAGCTCGGGCGGTGCGCAGCCCCCTGCCTGGGAGGTGTCACACCCGCCGACTACGCGGTGATCGTCGAGCGCGTCCGGGCCAGCCTGGCCCAGGACGTGCGGCCCGTGCTCTCGGCGGTGCGGCCGCGGCTGGCCTCGCTGGTGGCGAGGGAGCGCTTCGAGGAGGCGGGCACCCTGACCCATCGGCTGGAGACCTTCACCCGCTCGACGGTGCGCCATCACCGGGTCGCCTCGCTGGCGCGGTGCCCCGAGATCGTCGCGGCGCTGCGGAGCGACGCCGGCTGGGAGATCCACGTGATCCGCCACGGCCGGCTGGCCGCCGCCGCCCTGGCCCGCCCGGGCGAGTCGCCCCAACAGGTCGCCCGCAGCGCGGTCGAGGTGGCCGAACGGGTGCCGGCCCCGGCGCCGCCGCAGCCCGCCGCCACCATCGAGGAGACCGAGCGCATCGCCGACTGGCTGGAGCGGCCGGGCGTGCGGCTGATCGACATCCAGGGCGACTGGTGTTGGCCGGCGCGGATCGGGTTGGTGGCCGGGGAACTCGCCGCGCACGCTCTGGGGGAGGTGGCGGTGTGAGGCGCCGCCGACCGCCGGACGACCACCGGGCAGCGCGCCCCCGGCCCGCCGGATCCACTCTCCGCCGAACGCTCCCCGTTAGGATCGGGGCATGATCACCGCCATCGTGTTCGTGGAGGCCGAAGTCGACCAGATCCCGGAGGTCGCCGAGGCGATCGCCGCGCTCCCGGGGGTCTCCGAGGTGTACTCGGTCACCGGCGAGATCGACCTGATCGTGATGGTGCGGGTCAGCGGCATTGATCAGATCGCCGGCGTGGTGGCGGAGCGGGTCAACAAGGTGCCCGGCGTCGTCCGCACCCAGACCCACATCGCGTTCCGGGCCTACTCCGCCCACGACCTGGAGGCGGCGTTCTCGCTGGGCTTCGAGTAGAACGCGAACTCCCCGCCGCCGACCGAGCGCGGGGGGCGCGCCGGCCGGCGACGGGGAGCGGGGATCGCAGCGGCCGCCCGGCGGCCGGCGGGATCGATCAGGCGACGGTGACCGAGTTGATGACCACGTCGGAGACCGGACGATCGCCATGGCCGGTCTTCACCGTGGCGATGGCGTCCACGACCGCGCGGCTGGCGTCGTCGGCGACCTCACCGAAGATGGTGTGGCGCCGGTTCAGGTGCGGGGTGGGGCCGACCGTGATGAAGAACTGCGACCCGTTCGTCCCGGGACCGGCGTTGGCCATGGCCAGCAGGTACGGGCGATTGAAGGTGAGCTCCGGATGGAACTCGTCGCCGAACCGGTAGCCGGGGCCGCCGCGCCCGGACCCCTCGGGGCAGCCGCCCTGGAT
>CAZBMH010000111.1:0-7801 GCA_964492685.1 uncultured Micropruina sp. | reverse complement strand
CCGCCATCCTGGGCTTCGGCGGCGTCCCGCTGCTGTACATGGGCGACGAGATCGGCCTGCTGAACGACTACGCCTTCGCCGACGAGCCCGCGCACGCCGCGGACAATCGCTGGGCGCACCGCCCCCGCATGGATTGGATGGCCGTCGAGCACGCGCTGGACGACCGGACGAGCCCGCCCGGGCAGATCCTGGCCGGGCTCCGCCACCTGATCGCCGCGCGCAAGCAGCTGCCGCACCTGCACGCCGCCATCGAATCCCGGGTGCTGCCCAGCCCCGACTCGCGGCTGCTGCTGCTGACCCGCGACCACCCCCTGGGGACGATGATCCAGGTGTACAACTTCTCCGAGGAGGCGGTGGCCCTGCCCTCCTACCTCCTGCGCGAGCGCCTCGGATCGGCCGCGGACGAGCTGCTCAGCGGCTACGAGTACTCCCTCGAACCCGAGACCATCACGCTGCGGCCCTATCAGGCGCTGTGGCTGGTGCAGCAGTCCTGATCCCGTCGACGACTCGCAACCTCAGCCGTTCGACGCGGCCAGGGCCCCCGACCGTCCCGCCAACCACTGCGCGGCCATCGTCGCCGCGAGCACCAGAGCGCTGACGCCGATGACCGCCACCAGCGACCCTTGGATCGCGGGGTGCAGCGGGGTCAGCCCGTAAAGGGGTGCGGTTCCGGCAAAGAGCAGGAGCCCCCCGAGCAGCCCGCCATCCATGAGCGAGGCCGCCGGAAGCAGGAACATGGTGACCCAGCCCACTCCGGCCGGGCCGTGCATGAACTGGGCTTCTTGGGCCCTACCCCCGGAGACCTCGGCTGGGGCCTTGCCCTACCGGGGCGTTGTCCGTGCCTTCAGCCAACAGGCCCGGGAAACGCAGCGAGCCCGCCCCGAGGGGCGGGCTCGCTGGTGAAACGTGGTCAGCCGATGGACTTGCCGGCCGAACGCAGCTGCTGGCAGGCCTCGACGATGCGGGCGGCCATGCCGGCCTCGGCCGACTTGCCCCAGGCGCGGGGGTCGTAGGCCTTCTTGTTGCCGACGTCGCCGTCCACCTTCAGGACGCCGTCGTAGTTACGGAACATGTGGTCGACGACGGGACGCGTGAACGCGTACTGGGTGTCGGTGTCGATGTTCATCTTGATGACGCCGTAGTCGACCGAGTCGGAGATCTCCTGGGCGGTGGAGCCGGAGCCGCCGTGGAAGACCAGGTAGAACGGGCTCTCCTTGCCGTACTTGGCGCCGACCTGGGCCTGGATGTCCTTCAGCACCTCGGGGCGCAGCTTCACGTGGCCCGGCTTGTACACGCCGTGCACGTTGCCGAAGGTGAAGGCGGTGATGTAGCGGCCCTGCTCGCCCAGGCCGAGGACCTCGGCGGTGCGCATGGCATCCTCGATCGAGGTGTACAGCTTGTCGTTGATCTCGCCGACGACGCCGTCCTCCTCGCCGCCGACGGCGCCGATCTCGATCTCGAGGATCATCTTGGCCTTGCTGGTGCGTGCCAGCAGTTCCTCGGCGATCTGGAGGTTGCGCTCGGTGTCATCGAGGGCCGAGCCGTCCCACATGTGGGAGTTGAACAGCGGGTCAAGGCCGCGGGCCACGCGCTCCTCGCTGATGGAGATCAGCGGGCGGACGTAGCTGTCCAGCTTCGGCTCGGGGCAGTGGTCGGTGTGCACGCCGACCTGGATCGAGTAGTTCTTGGCCACGATGTGCGCGTACTCGGCCAGCGCCACCGCACCGGTCACCATGTTCTTGACCGTGGGGCCGGAGCCGTACTCGGCGCCGCCGGTCGAGACCTGGATGATGCCGTCGGAGCCCGCCTCGGCGAAGCCCTGCAGCGCGGCGTTGATGGACTGTGACGAGGTCACGTTGATCGCCGGGAATGCGAAGGAGCCCGCCTTGGCGGCGTCCAGCATCTCGGCGTACTTGTCGGGGGTAGCAATGGGCATGCAGCGATCTCCTCACGCGGACGTCGGTGCACCGTACACCGACACGGTTACGGGTTCAGTCTGTCAAACCTCGGAGCGCGCTGCAGGAAAGAACGACGAGTGGACTCCTCAGACATCGTCGAGGCGGGAGAAATCGATCCAGCAGCGCCCGCCGGACAGGGCGCGGACGGCGCTGTCGAGGGTGGCGGGCAGCGCGTCAAGGTAGTCCAGGGGCAGCCGGATCGAGCGGCCGTCGCGACCGTCCAGGATCAGATCGGCCGAGCGACCCAGGGAGCGGGAGGCGGCCCGCAGCCCGCCGACCTGCGTCCAGTCCAACGACTCCTGGGCGGCCCACACCCCGGCCGCCGACACCGCCAGGGCTGGGCCCTGGCCGAGGCGCTTGAGGTCGGAGCGCGCCACCAGCCAGCCGCCGAGGGCCACGAGCAGCCACAGCGATCCCGTCACCGCCGGGAGGGCAATCAGCCAGGGACCGGCGTCGCCCCACGAGGCGGCGAAGAAGTACCAGAGCGCGACCCCGATGGCCAGCGAGAGCACGAGGGAAATGGCCCGCTGCCGCAGCACCCCGCGCCACCGCGCCACCTTGGCCTGGGCGGGGGTCGGGTCGTAGGAGAAGACGACGTGGGTGGCGCTCACGCGTCGAGTGTAGGCGTCGGCGGCCGCCCGCCCGATCCCGGGCCGGCGTGTTGCAGCGCCCACGAGTACAGGGCAATGGCGGCCGCGGCGCCCGCGTTCAGCGACCGCGTGGAGCCGTACTGGGTGATCGCCACCAGACCCGCGCAGCCCGCCACCAGCTCGTCGGTGAGGCCGGGGCCCTCCGACCCGAAAACCAGGCAGCAGCGCTCGGGCAGGGCCGCCGTCTCCAGCGGCACCGAGCCGGGCAGGTTGTCCACGCCGATCGGCACAACCCCCTCGGCAGCCAGGGCCGCGAGGAAGTCGGGGACGTCCGGATGGTGCCGGACGTGGAGGTAGCGGTCGGTCACCATGGCGCCCCGGCGATTCCAGCGCCGCCGCCCCAGGATGTGCACGGCCGCCACGTTGAACGCGTTGGCGGTGCGGACGATGGAGCCGATGTTGAAGTCGTGCTCCCAGTTCTGGATGGCGATGTGCAGCGGGTGCCGCCGGGTGTCGAGCTCGGCGACGATCGCCGGCACGCTCCAGTAGCGGAAGCCGTCGACCACATTGCGCCGATCCCCCTCGGCCAGCAGGGTCGGATCGAGTCGCGGGTCGTCCGGCCACGGCAGCGGATGCGGGCCGACGCCGGGCGCGGCCACAGCGGCCACCTCGTCCTCGCTCAGGGGTTCCACAACGGCCCACGGTATCGTGGCTGCTCGTGAACTCCCTGATGCTGCTTCCTCTGCTGCTGCCCGACTGGCTCGACCCCGAGTACCTGCTCACGTCCCTGGGCAACGGGGCGCTGTGGGGCGCCGCCCTGATCATCTTCGTCGAGTGCGCCATCTTCCCCGTGCTGCCCGGCGACTCGCTCCTCTTCGCCGTGGGCATGTTCGTCGCCAACGACGCGGAGATCATCCACTTCGACGGGGTCGACAAGATGGGCACCCTGCTGATCTCGATGCTGGTGCTGTTGGCGGCGGCCGTGCTCGGCAACGTGGTCGGCTACTGGGTGGGCAAGATCCTCTCGCCCTGGCTGTTCAAGCCGCGCTCGGGCCTCATCGGCCGGATCTTTTCGCAGCATCACCTCGACCAGACCCACGCGTTCTTCGAGCGCTACGGCGCGAAGGCGCTGGTGCTGGGCCGCTTCGTCCCGTTCGTGCGCACCTTCATCACCATGGTGGCCGGCGCCGCCGGGATGAGCTTCCGGACCTTCATCACCTGGACGGCCGTGGGCGCGGTCGTCTGGGCGGCCGGCGTCACGCTGCTCGGCTACTTCCTGGGCACGATCCCGCTCATCAAGAACAACATCGACGCCGTGCTCATCGCGATCGTCGTGATCTCGGTGCTGCCGATGGTCTTCGAGTTCCTCAACGAGCGCCGCAAGGCGAAGGCCGCCGGCGGGGCCTCCTGACCCCCGCACCACAGACGCCGAACGGCCCCGGGAGATGCTCCCGGGGCCGTTTTCTCGTCTGCGTCAGGACTGCGGCGGCTGGTACTGCGCGCCCGGCTGGTAGGGCTGCGGGGGCTGCGGCGGCGCGAAGCTGCCCGGGGCCTGAGCCTGCGGGTCGCCCTGATAGGCCTGCGGGTTGGGCAGGCCGTCGGCCGCGGAAGCCGCGGCGTCCAGCTGGGCGTTGGTGGGCTCGGCCCGCACGCCGGGGGTCGCGCCGCGGTAGCTGATCTCGCCGAAGTTCACGTCCGGGGCTGCGCGGACCTGCGACTCGTTGACCTCGAAGTAGGTGGCCTTGGTGAAGTTGTTCATGTTCGCCACCACGTTGGAGGGGAACGAGTCGATGCGGGTGTTGTAGTTGCGCACGTTGGCGTTGTAGAACCGGCGCCCGGCGGCGATTCGATCCTCGGTGTCCACCAGTTCGCGCTGCAACTCCAGGAAGTTCTGGTTGCTCTGGAGCTGCGGGTACGCCTCGACGCTCACCATCAGACCACGAACGGCCTGCGACAGCTCCTCCTCGGCGGCGGCGCGCTGACCAGCGGTGCCACCCTGGGCCGCCAGCGCGGCGGCCTGGTTGCGCAGCCGGGTGACGCCCTCCAGCGTGTTGCGCTCATGAGCGGCAAAGGCCCGGACCGTCTCGACGAGGCGCGGGATCAGGTCGTAGCGGCGATTCAGCTCCACGTCGATCTGGCGCCAGGACTCCTGGATGAGGTTCCGGTCGCGGGCGAAGCCGTTGAAGATCGACACCCCGTACAGACCGACGCCCACCGCCAGCAGCACGAGCACCAGCAGGAAGATCAGCAAGCCGTCCATGGGCCACTCCTTGTCGTTGGATTGCGCCTCAGCCTAACCGGTGGCGGTGCCGGTTCACACGCACCCCCACAGGACTGCCCGACCGCGCGACAGACGGCGGCGTCGCGGCCACCGCGCATTCGCCTCAGATCAGGTCGAGGTCCGCCAGGCCGAGCGCGGCCCGGTACGGCACACCCGCCGCCTCGATCCGTTCGCGCGCGCCGGTGTTCCGGTCGACGATCACGGCCACGCCGACAACCTCGCCGCCCTCGGCGCGGACGGCCTCGATGGCCTCAAGCGGGGAGCCGCCGGTGGTGGAGGTGTCCTCGACGACGAGCACTCGGCGGCCCGCCACCGAGGTCCCCTCGATGCGCTTCTGCATGCCGTGGGCCTTGGCCTGCTTGCGCACCACGATCGCGTCCAGCCGGTCCCCGGCCGCGGCGGCGGCGTGGAGCATGGCGGTGGCGACGGGGTCGGCCCCCATGGTCATGCCCCCCACCACGTCGAAGCCCCAGTCGGCCACCAGCTCGCGCAGCACGCGTCCCACAAGGGGCGCGGCGGCACCGTCCAGGGTGACCCGGCGCATGTCGACGTAGTAGTCGGCCTCACGCCCGGAGGTCAGGGTGACGCGGCCGTGGACGACGGCCAGTCGCTTCACGGCCTCGATGAGGGCCTCACGGTCGGACATGGGCCACACCCTACTGAGTTACTTCGTGGCCGTGTCCACGAGCTCACCGAACGCGATGGTTCGTTCCGGCGACCGGAAGAAGTTGGCGCACGTGATGAGCGTGATGAGCTTCTTCGTTGGCTTCTCGTCCGGCCGCCCCGGGACCGGGTCCAGGACCCAGGTCGCCGTGTGATCCACGGTGAGGTCCTTGGGGGTGTTGGTGAGCTTGTAGGTGTAGATCGCGTTGCGCGTCTCGACGATCACCTTCGCTCCCGGCTTCAGGTCGGGCAGCGGCACGAACGGCCCCGACTTGCCGCGGTGTCCCGCGACCGCGAAGTTGCCCACTCCCCCGGGTTCGGCCGTCTCGGGGAACCAGCCGACGCCAATGCTGAGCGCGTATTCGGTGGTGCCGCTGACGACCGCCACCTCGAAGTCGGGGCCGAAGTCGGGGATGCGGAGCAGGGCGATGGCATTGCCTGGAATGGTGCTCGGGCTGATGGTGTCGTTCTCCCACTGCCGTTTGACCGTCTCGACCTGGCGGGCTGTGCCCGCCACGTCGACCACCGGCTGCAGGTAGGCCTGGTAGCCGAACCACCCGAGGCCGACCAAGCCGCAGGCGAGGAGCAGCGCCCCGAGCACAACCAGCGGCAAGCGGCGGCGCTTGGCCCGGCGGGGCGGGTCACCGGGCCTGGAACTCAGGCGGGGGGGCATCCTGGTCATCCGGCCATTGTCGGGCCTCGATGGGTCATCGCCAACCCCGGGATCAGCGCCGCGCGCACCCCCTGCTCAGACGTTGGTGGAGCGCCCCGGCTAAAGCCTTCCGACTGCGTGCGACACTCGATAATTCGGCCGTCCGCTCGGGCCTGGCCCGCCCAGCCCGCGAGACGTGCGACGCAGCGACGTCGTCAGGAGAACCAGGCGTGCCCAGACGCGGGCCCGGGCGAGTCCGTCGCGGTGGCGTCAGTGAACGGTTCCGCGCCGCCGAGCCAGCGCCCGAACTCCTGCCCCGACATCATCCGGTACGGGAAGGGCGCCCCGGCCGCGATCCGCGTCAGGGTCGCCACCGGCAGCGGTTCGTCCGCCGCCGCGACGACGAGGTTTCCGAAGCGCCGACCCTTCAACACGGCCGGCTCGCCGCTCAGCAGCGTGTGCCGATAGCAGGCCCGCAGCGCCGCCAGGCATCGCTTCACCCACCGGAAGGGCCCCTGATCCGCGAGGTTCATCAGCAGCACCCCCTCGGGGCGCAGCACTCGGGCGGTGTCGGCGAAGAACTCCACGCTGGCCAGGTCGGCCGGGACGCTGTGGCCCTCGAACGCGTCCACGATCAGAGCGTCGGCGTAGTCGTCCGGCATCGCCGCGATCCCCCGCCGGCCGTCGATCTCACGCACCTTGATGCCGCTGCGCCTGCCCAGCGGCAGCTTCTGCCGCACCTCGGCGAGCAGGGCCGAGTCCGGTTCGCAGACGATCTGGGCCGTGTGCGGCCGGACCGCCTCGACGTAGCGGGGCAAGGTGAGGCCGCCGCCGCCGAGGTGCACCACGCGGATCCGCTCGGTCTCGGGCCGCTCCAACACGGTGGATCCGAGCACCTCCACGATCCGCTGCACGTACTCGAAGTCGATGCTCTTCGGGTCGTTCAGGTCGACCCACGACTGCGACGTCGGGCCGGTCATCACCCGGAACGCGCCCGGACGGAACGGGTCGGCCACCACGCGCTCGGCCATCGACCCCTCGTCCCGCTCCCGGGGACCACGCCGGTCCCGCCTCCGGGCAGAGTACCTGAGGACGCCCGGCGGAGCTCCTGGTTGCGGGGTCCGCCGGGCGTCCCCGGCGGCGATCAGGCGACGATCAGGCGACGATCAGTCGGCGACGAGTTCCAGACCCGTGGCATCGGCGTTCACGTCGAAACCGACGGTGTCGCCATCGGCGATGCCGCCCCCCAGCATGCGCCGGGCCAGGGAGTCCTCGATCGTGTTCTGCACCAGCCGCTTCAGGGGACGGGCGCCGTACACCGGATCGAAGCCCGTGAGCGCGAGCCAGTCCTTGCCGGCCTGGCTGACCTCGACCGAGATCCGACGACCCGCAAGGCGGGCGTTGAGCCGGCGCAGTTGGATGTCGACGATCCGGGACAGGTCCCCGGTGGTCAGCGGCTCGAACAGGACGATCTCGTCCAACCGGTTCAGGAACTCGGGCTTGAAGGCCTGACGCACCACGCCCATCACCGCCTGCTCCTTCAGCTCCGGCTCCAGCGACTGGTCGGCCAGGTACTGCGAGCCGAGGTTGCTTGTGAGGATGAGGATGACGTTGCGGAAGTCGACCGTGCGGCCCTGGCCGTCGGTCAGCCGGCCGT
>CAZBMH010000110.1:0-7909 GCA_964492685.1 uncultured Micropruina sp. | reverse complement strand
CGTCCGTGGAGGGCGAGCGGGCGTCCGACCGGGTGGCGAAGATCCGGTTCCCGACGCCGGCCCCCTGCGGCAAGGTGCCGCTGCGGGCGGAGGACCTGTCGAAGTCCTACGGCTCGCTGGAGGTGTTCACCGACGTCTCCCTCGCCATCGACAAGGGGTCTCGCGTGGTCATCCTGGGGCTGAACGGCGCCGGCAAGACCACGCTGCTGCGGATCCTCGGCGGCATCGAGACGTCCGACACCGGCGAGATCCAGCCTGGGCACGGGCTGCGGCTGGGCTACTACGCCCAGGAGCACGAAACCCTGGACGTGTCGCGGACGATCCTCGAGAACATGATGACCGCGGCGCCGGACGACATGAGCCCCACCGACGCTCGCAAGATTCTCGGCTCGTTCCTGATCTCCGGCGACGACGTGGACAAACCGGCCCTGGTGCTCTCGGGCGGCGAGAAGACGCGGCTCGCCCTGGCGATGCTCGTGGTGTCGGCGGCCAACGTGCTGCTCCTGGACGAGCCCACCAACAACCTCGACCCCGCCTCCCGCGCGGAGGTGCTGGCGGCGATCCACTCCTTCGCGGGGGCGATCGTCCTGGTCACCCACGACGAGGGGGCCGTGGAGGCGCTGCATCCCGACCGGGTGCTGCTGCTGCCCGACGGCGACGAGGACCTGTGGAACAAGGACTACCTGGATCTGGTGTCGCTCGCCTGAGGCGTCAGATCGCCCCGGCGAGCTCCGCCCCGGCCACCCAGCCGGCGGCCAGCGCGATCGCGACCTGGCGGACGCTGTCGTCCGCGGGTAGGTAGCGGGGGTGGTGCAGCCCCACGTCGTGACGGGTGCCGGACTCCTCCCCGGTGCCGACGAAGATCATCACGATCGGCACCCGCAGCCCGTAGTGGGAGAAGTCATCGGCGCCCAGCGAGCGGAACGGGTCCTCGGCGACGGTGAGACCGAGCGCGGTCAGCAGCCCGTCCGTGGCGTGCACCAGCTCCCGGTCGTTGGACAGCACCGGGTCGCCCCGCAGCAGGTGGACCTCCGCGGTGGCGCCGCGGGCGGCGGCGGTGTGCTCGGCGAGCCGCCGGATGTCGGCGTGCAGGTGGGCCCGGTCCTCGGCGTGCATCGTGCGGATGATGCCGTGCAGCGAGCCGAACTCCGGGATGACGTTGTGGACGGTGCCGGCGTCGATCTTGCCGACGGTGATGAGCGCCGGCCGGACCGGGTTGATGCTGCGGCCGACGAGCTCGTGCAGCCCGAGCGTGATCGCGGCCAGGATCGGCATCGGGTCGACCGTGACGTGCGGGTAGGCGCCGTGGCCGCCGTGCCCGCGCACCACGATGTCGAACGCGTCCGCGGCGGCGTTCACCCCGCCGACCCCGGTGGAGATCACGCCCCGGGCGACCCGCGGCTGCACGTGGGCGCCGATCACGGCGCCGATCTCCTCGCTCGCGAGCACCCCCGAGTCGAGGACGTCCGGGGCGCCGGAGGGCTGGCACTCCTCCCGGGGCTGGAACAGCCCGACCATGCCGACGGGCAGGTCGAGCGACTTGGCGGCCTCCAGGACGGCGAACACGCCGGCCATGTGCACGTCGTGGCCGCACGCGTGCATGGCGGCGGTGCGGGAGGCCCAGTCGACACCCGTCGCCTCGGTCACCGGCAGCGCGTCGAGCTCGGCGCGGATCGCCACGGACGGGCCGCCGGGGCCCAGGCGCACGTGGAAGCCGGTGTCGGCCAGCGGGGTGGTCGCGAGCCCGAGCGCGTCGCTGAGGCGGGCGGTCGTGGGGCCCTCGGACCCGCCGAGATCGGGGTGGCGATGGATCTCGCGGCGGAGCTCGGTGGCCCGCGGCAGGGCGGCGTCGATGCCCTCGATCAGGGCGGTGAGGAGGGCGACGGCTGCCGGGGTCGGGCTTGCTGCGGTCATGGGCGTGCAGTCTAGAGCGCGGGGCGGAGCGGACGGAACACGGTCAGCCGGACCGAGACGTCCACCGGTTGCGGCTCGACGTCACCGGCCGGACCGTGAAAGGCGTTGGGCCCCATCGCGATCAGGTCACGCACCTGGTCGGCGCCCGCGTCGGCCCGGTGCGTGTTCGTCGTGGTGGCTACCACCTCGAAGCGGTCCGAGGCCTGAGCGTGGAGCCGCTCGTCCTTGGCCGGATCCACGGCCAGCAGCCCGTAGCGCCGCCGGAGTGAGGCCAGGTGGTGCTCGGTGGGGGTGACAACGAGGAGCCGGCCCTCGGGGCGCAGCACCCGCTGAAACTCGGCGAGGTTGCGGGGGGCGAAGACGCAGAGGACGGCGTCGACGCTGGCCGTCCGCACCGGGAGGCCGCGCCAGACGTCCGCCACCACGGAGGCGACCCGGGGGTGGGTGCGCGCCGCGGCCCGGGCGGCGGCGATCGAGACGTCCAGCGCGACGCCGCGGGCCAGGGGGTGGGCGTCCACGACGGCCGCGAGGTAGTGGGCATTGCCCGCGCCGACCTCGAGGCACGCCCGCGCCCCACCGGGCAGCTGGGCCAGCAACTCGGCGACGACGGGGTCGAACAGCCCGCCGGCGTGAACCCGGGCCCGGGCGGCCAGCATGGTCACAGTGTCCGCGTTGGCGGGTTGCCCCCGGCCCAGCAGGTTCAGGTAGCCCTGGCGGGCGACGTCGAAGCTGTGCCCGGACGGGCAGCGGGCGAGCGCCCCCGTCAGCCCCAGATCGGCGGCGCACACCGGGCAGGACAACAGCCCGTCGGCTGCCCGCAGGCTCACAGGGACCGCAGCGAGCCGCCGTCGACGGCGATCACCGAGCCGGTCACATAGGACGCGGCGGGGGAGAGCACGTAGGCGGCCGTCCGGCCGAACTCCGCCGGGTCGCCCAGCCGGCGCAGCGGGATCGTGGCGGCGGCAGCGGCCATGGAGGCGTCCGGGTCCGGAGCCTGGCCGTGCAGCCACCGGATCCGTTCGGTGAGGATCGAGCCCGGCATCAGACCGACGACGCGGCCACCCTGGGGGCCGAGCTCGTCCGCGAGCTGCTTGATGAGGACGCCCAGCCCGGGGCGAAGCCCGTTCGAGATGGCCATGGTGGGCAAAGGAGACTTGACGCTTGTCGAGAGCACCAGCGCCAGCGCCACCGGCCCGGTGGCCGCGCCGACGACGGCCCGTGCCACACGAAGGGCGGCGAGGAAGACCGACTCGAACGCGGCCAGCCACTGCTCGTCGGAGTTCTCCAGGACACCGCCGCGCGGCGGCCCGCCGACGCTGACCAGCGCCCCGTCCAGCCGGCCGAAGGTGTCCAGGGCCAGCCGGGCGGCGCGCCCCGCGGTCCCCGGTTCGCCGAGATCGGCTGGGAGCGCGACCGCCATGCCGGCGTCGTATCCCGCCACCGCCTCGGCGAGCGCGTCGGCGCGTCGGGCCACGAGCACGACCCGGGCGCCCTCGGCCACGAGCTGATCGGCGGTGGCCCGTCCCAGCCCGCCGCTGGCGGCCGTGACGACGAAGACCTTGTCCCTCAGTCCCAGATCCATGGACGAAAACCTACTCCGCGGCGGCCGTCGCGGTCCCGGCTCGGGCGGCCTTGCGCGCCGCGGCACGGCGACGGTCGCGCAGATCGGCCCGGATGAAGACGACCAGCCCGATCACCGCCAGCGCCGCGAAGGCGAACCACTGCAGGGCGTAGGAGAAGTGGTTCCCCTCGTTCAACTGGGGCGGTGTCACCGGGGTGAGCCCGGCCGACGCGGGCGGGTCGAGGCTGATCGCGCTCAGGAACCCCGTCGTGGCCACCGGGTAGGGCAGCGAGGCCGCCAGCGCGGTCGGGTTGATCAGCCGGACCTGCCCATCGACCGGGACCACGGCGGTGTCGTCGCCCTGCTCGCCGCGGCGCACGTAGCCGACCAGGGTGATCTGGCCACCCGGGGGCGGCGGCGCCAGCGTGGGGAAGTCCTCCCCGGCGGGACGCTGCGCGAAGCCGCGATCCACCAGGACGGTGCCCTGGGCCGTCCGCAGCGGCGTCACGACCTCGTAGCCGGTCAGGCCGCCCTGGGAGCGGTACCGGATGACGAACTGGTGCTCGGCATCGAAGACCCCGGTGGCCGAGACCCGCTGCCAGGCCCCGGTGTCGTCGACGGTGGCGGCCAGGGCGGCCTCCCAGGCGACCACGGGGGCGCCCTCGTGGGTCTGGACCGAGGTGTTGAGCGAGCGGCGCTGGTCAAGCCGGTCCAGCTGCCAGAAGCCGAGGTTGACGAACGCCCAGGCGAGCAGGGCGAGGCAGGCGGCCAGGCCGATCCAGCGCAGGATGAGCGAGCGCATGGGGCTTCTACTCCTCCACCGATCCGGGGATCACGGTCGCCGGGGGCAGCGCGGCACGCTCTCCTTCGGCCGCGAGGGGGGCCGGGCCTGGCACCGTC
This sequence comes from uncultured Micropruina sp., assembly GCA_964492685.1. Lineage (GTDB taxonomy): Bacteria > Actinomycetota > Actinomycetes > Propionibacteriales > Propionibacteriaceae > Micropruina. The sequence continues at coordinate 3,534 of CAZBMH010000110.1, read as the reverse complement.
CGCTGATCGATCGCGTTGGCCAGCAGCACCGCGACCGGGGGGATGACGGCCGCGCCGGCGAACAGCACCCAACTCCACGGGAAGGGGGTGAAGCAGCCGCCGAGGAAGCACGCCACGCGCACCGCCATCGAGATCAGGTAGCGCCTCGTCCGGGCGTCGGCGTCGAGGGTCTTGGAGAACCGGGCGCTGGTGATCAGCGCCGGTCGCTCCGCGCGCGCCCGCACCCCGGTTGCCATGGCCCCACTGTACTGTCCGGGCTTCGGGCCGAACCCGGCGCGTGACCGCCCGGGCGCCCGGGCCGGCCGCCGCGGCGCGCCGGATTGCGGGCACCCAGTGCGGGATGCGTCCCGCTACGCGGGTTCTCCGCTACGGTGACACCCGTGACAGAATCGAACGCCTTCGTGCCTCGCTGCGTGGTGGTGACCGGCGGCAGCCGGGGCATCGGACGCGCGATCGTGGAGAAGCTGCTGGCGACCGGCCACAAGGTCGCCAGCCTGAGCCCCAGCGGTGGTGCCCCCGAGGGTGCCCTCGGCATCGCGTGCAACATCGCCGACGCCGCCGAGCTCGACGCGGCCTTCGCCCAGGTTGAGGCGGCCTATGGTCCGGTCGAGATCCTGGTCGCCAACGCCGGGATCACCAAGGACGCGCTCATCCTGCGGATGAACGAGGCGGAGTGGGATCAGGTGATCGAGCTGAACCTCACCGGGGTCTGGCGCTGCGCCAAGCGCGCCAGCCGTTTGATGCTGCGCAAGCGCTGGGGCCGGATGATCTTCATCGGCTCGGTGGTCGGCCTCTACGGCTCCGCCGGGCAGGTCAACTACTCGGCCACCAAGGCCGGGCTGGTGGGCATGGCCCGCTCCCTGACGCGCGAGCTCGGGGCGCGCAACGTGACGGTCAACGTCGTGGCCCCCGGCTTCATCGAGACCGACATGACCGCCGTGCTCGCCGACGACGTGGTGGCCGGTTACAAGGCCGCCATCCCCGCCGGACGCCTCGGCGCCACCCAGGAGGTCGCCGCCACGGTCGCCTTCCTGGCGGGCGAGGACGCCGGCTACATCTCCGGTGCCGTGATCCCCGTTGACGGCGGACTCGGCATGGGCCACTGAAAGGACAGCCAATGGGACTGCTCGAAGGCAAGACGATCCTCGTCGCCGGGGTGACGATGAACACGTCGATCGCCTACAAGGTGGCCGAGATCGCGCAGGCGGAGGGTGCCACCGTCATCGTCTCCAACTTCGGACGGGCGATGAGCCTCACCGAACGGATCATCAAGCGGCTCGATCCGGTGCCGCCGCTGCTGGAGCTCGACGTGACCAATGAGGAGCACCTGGCGACGCTCGCCGACCGGCTCTCCGAGCACGTGGATCACCTCGACGGCGTGGTGCACTCGGTGGCCTTCGCCAACCCGGAGACCGCGCTCGGCGGCAAATTCCTCACCACCCCGTTCAGCGACGTGAGTGTCGCCATGAACGTGTCGGCGTACTCGCTGGTCAGCCTCACCATGGCCTGCAAGCCGCTGCTGCGCCCGGGCGCCTCGGTGGTCGGGTTGAGCTTCGACGCCACCGTCTCCTGGCCGATCTATGACTGGATGGGCGTGGCCAAGTCCGCGCTCGAGAGCGCCTCGCGCTACCTGGCCCGCTACCTGGGTCCCGAGGGCATTCGGGTCAACATCGTCGCAGCCGGCCCGCTGGAGACCATCGCGAAGAAGGCCATCCCGGGCTCCGAGGAGTTCAACAACATCTGGGGTCAGCGGGCGCCGCTGGGCTGGGACACCAAGGACACCGTGCCGACGGCGAAGGCCGTGGTGGCCCTGCTGAGCGACTGGTTCCCCTCCACGTCCGGGGAGATGATTCACGTCGATGGCGGGCTTCACTCAACCGGCGCCTGAGGCGGCCCGCGTCCTTGTAGGTTGGGTGCCATGGCGGGCGTAGTCGAACTGGCAGAGGTCAGCCTCGTCCGTGGGGGAAGTCGCCTGCTGGACGAGGTCACCTGGACCGTTGAGGAGTCCGAGCGCTGGGTGATCATCGGCCCCAACGGTGCCGGCAAGACCACCCTGCTGCAGATCATCGCGGCCCAACTGCACCCCACCTCGGGGGTGGCGGGGCTGCTCGGCGAGGTACTCGGGGCGGTCGACGTCTTCGAGCTTCGTCCGCGCATCGGCGTCACGTCGGCCGCGCTCGCCGATCGGATCCCGCGCTCCGAGCGGGTCAGCGACGTGGTCGTGTCGGCGTCCTATGCCGTGCTCGGCCGCTGGCGTGAGGACTACGAGGCCACCGACTACACCCGCGCCGCCGACCTGATGCGGCAGCTGCGGGTCGATCACCTGGCGGATCGGACGTTCGGCACCCTCAGCGAGGGAGAGCGCAAGCGGGTCCAGATCGCCCGCGCCCTGATGACCGATCCCGAGCTGCTGCTGCTGGACGAGCCGGCAGCCGGCCTCGACCTCACCGGGCGGGAGGCGCTGGTCGACACGCTGAGCGAGATCTGCACCGACCCGTTCGCGCCCGCCACCGTCCTGGTCACCCATCACGTCGAGGAGATCCCGGCAGGGATCACCCACGCCCTGCTGCTGAAGCAAGGGCGGGTGGTGGCCGCCGGGCCGATCGCCGAGGTGCTGACCCCCGAACTGCTGAGCACCACGTTCGACCTGGCGCTGGAGGTGGAGCAGCACGAGGGTCGCTGGACGGCCCGCTCGGCCCGCCGGGCCCACGCCCAGCGGCCGAGCCGACTGGCATGATGGCCACATGGTCGACTGGCTGAGCGCGAACGCCTGGGTGATCTGGCTCGTGGCCGCCGGCGCGCTGGCGGTGACCGAGCTGGTCACGCTGGACTTCACGCTGCTGATGCTGGCGGCGGGTGCGCTCGCGGGCGGGGTCGCCGGCCTCTTCTTTCCCGGGTTCTGGCTCGTTCAGGTGGTGGTGGCGATCGTGGTTGCGACCTCGCTGCTGATGCTGCTGCGACCCACCCTGCTGCGGCGGATCCGCGAGGCGCCCGGCTACCGGTCGTCGTTGGCGCGGATGGTCGGCAGCACCGGCCGCACGCTGACCGAGATCGACGCGCACTCCGGCGAGGTGAAGGTCCTGGGCGAGGTCTGGACCGCGCGCAGCTACGACGGCGCGGCCATCCCGGCGGGGGCCGAGGTCGAGGTGTTCGAGGTCGACGGCACCACGGCCGTGGTGTACCCCAAGGACCAGCCCCAGCTTCCCTGAGCGACGGGTTCGCCCGCATCGGCTGGTCCCGGCCGGGGCTATCGTGGGCACAACCCCAAGGAGGATTTCGTGCCGTATTTCATCATTCCGTTGGTCCTGCTGGTGCTGGCGATCGTGATCATGATTCAGGCGATCCGGGTGGTGCGGCAGCAGCAGGTGGCCATCGTGGAACGACTGGGGAAGTTCAGGAGGACGCTGGACCCCGGCCCGCACCTGCTGGCGCCGTTCATCGACACCGTGCGCTACACCCTCGACATGCGCGAGATGGTGGTGCCGTTCCCGCCGCAGGGGGTCATCACCGAGGACAACCTGATGGTGAGCATCG
>CAZBMH010000109.1:0-7984 GCA_964492685.1 uncultured Micropruina sp. | reverse complement strand
GCACGTTCTCCGGCTTGATGTCGCGGTGGATCAGCCCGGCCTCGTGGGCGGACGCCAGCGCCTTGGCGACCGGCAGCAGCAGGTCCAGCGCGCGCAGCGGGTCGAAGGGGGCCTCGCGGGTGATCAGGTGCCGCAGGGTCGCGCCCTCGACGTACTCCATGACGATGTAGGGACGACCGCCGTCGACGCCCTGGTCGAAGACGCTGACCACGTTGGGGTGCTGCAGCCGGGCGGCGGCGCGCGCCTCGCGGTCGAATTTGGCGGTGAAGTCCTGATCGTCGCCCAAACCCTGGTGCATCACCTTGACCGCCACCACGCGGGTGAGGCGAAGGTCGTCGGCCAGGTAGACGGTGGCCATGCCACCGCGGGCGAGTTTCCGGTTGATGCGGTAGCGACCGTCCAGGACGTGACCCACCAAGGGGTCGCCTGAAGGTGAAGTCGTCACGATGCCGCTCCGGACGTTGTTCGGGGAAGAAGTAGGCCGTCCAGACCTGCGCCGAGTGTGGCATCCGGTGGCCCCTGTCCGCCACCGACCCGCCGTAGCTCGCGCGCCGCGCCGGCCGGTGTCGGGGGAGCGGCCGCCTCCGGACGAGTGGGTCCTGGCAGGCCCCCGGGGGGATCGCCCGACACTAGGCTGACCGCCATGACGGTTCTGCAGGGCATCGGGACGCGGTTACGGCTGGCCAAATTGCTGCTGATCACCGACGAGCGGCGGGAGTCCAACGATCTCGCCGACTTCGCCGACGCCGCCCTGTCGGGGGGAGTCGACCTCGTCCAACTCCGGGACGGCAAGGGGTCGAGGCGCGATCAGCTGGCCTCCCTGGAGACGCTCCGCACCGTCGCCCATCGCTACCAGGGGCTGGTGTCGGTGTACGCCGACACCGAGCTGGCGCGCGAGTTCGAGACCGACGTGCTGCACCTGCCGACGGGCGTCAACGCGGGCCGGGCGCGGCGCTTCCTGCACCCGTTCGCCGTCATGGGCCGCTCCTGCGGCTCGCCCGAGCAGATCGACGCCGCCCTCGCCGACCCCGACGTGGCCTACCTCACCGTCGGCCCGGTGCTGGACGGCTTCACCTTCCTCGGCCACGCCCCGGGGCTGGCGCTGGTGCGGCATGCCGCGGAGCGGGCGCCGGTGGGGGAGAAGTCGTCCAAGCCCTGGTTCGCCGTGGGCGGCATCACCCTGGCCAACCTGGACGAGGTGGTCGACGCCGGTGCCCGGCGGATCGCCGTCGGGCGCGCGATCACCCATGCCCCCGACCCGGCCGAGGCCGCCGCGGTGTTCAAGACGCGGCTCAGGGAGGCGTGGGACGCCGACCCGGCGATGGGGCGGGTGGTCTTCGACGCCTTCAAGAATCCCGGCCCGTTCCGGCCCTCCGATCCGCTTCCCGACGGCGGGCCACGGGTCTAGCGCCGGACGGGGGCCGAGCGCCCGCTCGCGCGTGCGGCACCGCGGACACCCCGCCCCCGTCGGTACCTAAGTGACCGCAGTCGGTCAGTTACGTACCGGTGGAGTCCGCCGCGACGGCTCGGTGGCTCGGTGGGTGGCGCCGCCCGCCGAGACTCGATCGCCCACCAGGACGCGGCCGGGCCGGGTCACGACGGCGTCCACGCCGAACGTCACCCCGCCCGGGCGCCGCCGGTACCCCGCCAGCGCCCGCAGGACGTCGGCGCGGACGGCGCCCGTGTGGGGATCGAGGTCGACGACGCGGCAGCGCGGGATTGGTCCCCGCACCTCGATCTCGGCGTCGCCCACGGCGAGGCGCCGGCCGATCCAGGTGTCCTCGAGATGCGGCTCATCCGTGCCCACGGTGAACGTGGCCCGCAGCTGCGCGTCCGACACCGGGGAGCCGAGGCGGCGCGCGAGCTCGTCGAGGGAGCCGGTGGTGATCAGGCTGACGCTGGCGCCGTAGACGACCTCGCCGGCCCGGGCGCGCGCCAGCGCCACGTCGAAGCCCAGGTGAGCCGAGTAGGCCGCGGCCCACGGCCCCTCGACCAGCTCCAGGGCGACGCGACGGCCCCAGTAGTCGAAGGTGCGGCCGTCCCCGGTGGAGGTCGGGACGCCCTGGATGGTGGCCCCGGGGAGGCTCACGATCAGCACGCCGCCCTCCCAGCGGACCACGGTCTGCAGCAGGCGTGGGTTCTCGACGGTGCGCAACACCCGACCCCGCGCAACGTCCACCAGGCAGAACGCCCGGTCCCCGTCAGGCCCCTCGGGGGTGAGGTCCGCCGCCGGTCGTGCGAGGTGACGGGCCCCCTTGAGGGCGGTGTAGCCGATCCGGGTCACGAGCACGGCGCCACTGTGCCACGCCAGACGGCGGCCGGGAACCGTCCACCCCGACCCCCTTGGGGGACCTGTTCAGGTCCGTCCGGGAGCCCTAGGGTGAGCCAATGGAGAACTCGTCGAAACGCTGGCCGCTCGCGGCGGCACTGATCGCCGTCGGCGCGGCCCTGGAAGGGGCAGCCGTCACGCTGCTGTGGAGCCCATGCGCCGGGCAGCTGCTCAACGGCAGTGCCCTCCAGGGATACCGCTACGACTCCGAGTTCACCGCGGCCTGCGCCAGGGCCATGGATGAGGCTCCGCTGTTCGTCCTCCCGCAGACGGGCCAGGGATGGACGGCGGCGGGTTCGCTCGGCGCGCTCGCCGGGGTGCTGCTGGCCACGGCCTGGCTGGTGCTGCTGCCCACCCTGCGGGTGTCCGGACGGGTCAGGCTGATCGCGGCGCTCCCGGGCGTGATCTCGCTGGGCCTCGTCGGCGCGGCGGTCGTCGGCTCCCTGGCCCCCGGGGCGCTCGACGAGGGGATCGACAGCTTCCTTGTGATGTCGGGCGAGTTGTCGGCGGCTCTGTCCCTGTTCGCCCTGGCGCTGGCCGGGGTCGGGGGATCGCTGCTGATCCGGTACGGGATCGTGGCCTTCGCCGCGACGTCCGTCGGCTTCTTCCACCAGGTCGCGGAGTACCTGTTCGCCATCGGGCTGAGCGACGCCAACTGGGACGTGCCCCCCGGTGCGGGCTATCTCACCGTGGCGACCTGCTTGGTGGCGGCCGCAGCGACGGCGGTGCCGTGGTGGCGGGACAACCGGCCCGCCCGGGTGCCGTCGGGCACCCCGGCGGCGGCTCCGCCGGCGTGGCAACCCAGCCCTGCTGCCGGGTAGCGCCAAGGCGAAGGGGACGGCGGCTTCGACGGGTCGACCTGCTGCCCGAGCGTGGTCCAGCGGTCACGCGCAGTTGACCGCGGTGGCGCTAGGCGTCGCGCCGGACGGCCAACTCGGCGAGGCGGGTCAGGGCGGTGCGGCCGTGGGCGGTGAGGTCCGCGTCGGCGAGGGCGGTGAGCGCGGCGTCGAAGCCCTCGGCGATCTCGCGCTCGGTGGCTGCCAGGGCGCCCGAGTCGGAGATGATCGTGCGGGCATCGTCCAGGCCGGCGGCGTCCAGGGTGGCGGAGCCGAGGTAGCCAGCCAGGCGTTCGCGCGCCGCGGGGGTGGCCCGGTCGAGCGCGTGGGCGATCAGCACCGTTCGCTTGCCCTCGCGGAGGTCGTCGCCAGCGGGCTTGCCGGTGAGGGCGCTGTCGCCGAAGATGCCCAGGACGTCGTCGCGGAACTGGAAGGCGCGGCCGAGCGGCGACCCGAAGGCGGCCAGCGCGTCCAGCTGGGCGGTCGTCGCCCCGGCCAGCGCCGCCCCGATCTGCGTCGGCCGGACGACCGTGTAACGCGCCGTCTTGTACTCCACGACGCGGTGCACCGCGTCCAGCAGCCCGGTGGACGCCAGCGGCTGGGCCTGGGCACGGATGTCGAGGAATTGGCCGTAGGTCACCTCCGTGCGGACGGCGTCGAGCAGCGGCTCGGCCCGCCGAAGCGCCTCGACGGGCAGGCCGCAGCCGGCGAACAACTCCGCCGACCACATCAGCAGCAGGTCGCCCAGCAAGATGGCCCCGGCCCGTCCGAAGGCCTCCGGCGACCCCAGCCACCCCGAGTCGACGTGCAGCAACTCGAACTGGCGATGCGACGCGGGGACCCCGCGGCGGGTGTCGGAGGCGTCCATGACGTCGTCGTGCATCAGGGCGCTGACGTGCAGCAGGTCGAGGCTGGCCGCCGCATCCAGCAGGCCGGGGGCATCGTCCGGCTCGCCGCCGATCGCCACCGCCGCCCAGTAGCAGAACGCGGGGCGTAGCCGCTTGCCGCCGGCGGTGAAGAGCGCCGCCTGGTCGACCAGGGGGGCCAACTGGTCGGCGACGTCCGAGGAGGCCCGCCGTTTGGCCGCGATGAAGGACGTCAGCCGTCCGGAGACCGCGTCGCGGAAGGCCGGTCCGACCGGGTCCAGGGCATCGAAGGTGGCCACCGGTCGAGCCTAACGTGCCGCGCTGGGCGTCCGGTGCCCGGCCCGTCCCCTGGGGCGGGTTGCCCGGTGCCTTAGGGTGGCGCCCATGTTCGAGCACCTCACTCCGGTCGTCCTGCCGCCGCTGCCGACGATCGCCGAGATGCTCCACGACACGTCGCGGCCCTCGTTCTCGTTCGAGTTCTCGCCGCCCAAGGACGACACCGGCTTCGAACAGCTGGCCACGACGATCCTCAACCTGGACCCGCTCGGCCCCGACTTCGTGTCGATCACCTACGGCGCCAGCGGCTCCACCCGGGACCGGACGATCGCCGCCACCCAGTTCGTGAAGCGCTACTCCCAGGCCCGGACGATGGGGCACCTGACGTGCGTCAGCCAGTCCGTCGCCGAGATCGAGGGCGCCCTGGCGGCCTATCAGGAGGCCGGCATCGAGCACATCCTGGCCGTCCGCGGCGACCCGCCGGGCGGGCCGACGGCGCGCTGGGAGAGGCACCCCGACGGACTCGACAATGCCACCGAGCTGGTCCGCTTGGTCAAGGCCCACGGGAACTTCTGTGTGGGGGTCGCCGCCTTCCCGGACGGTCATCCCGAAAACAACGACGTCGACCTGGACGCCAGGGTGCTCGCCGAGAAGGAGCAGGCCGGCGCGGAGTTCGCCATCACCCAGCTGTTCTTCGACGCCGACCCCTACTTCCGACTGGTGGAACGCTCCCGCGCGCTGGGGTGCGAACTGCCGATCGTCGCCGGGATTATGCCCGTCACCAACGTGGCCCAGCTCGAGCGCTTCGCCACCCTGTCGGGGGCGGCCATGCCCGAGGCGGTCGTGACCCGGCTCCAGGCGGTTGCGGACGACCCGGCCGCCGTCCGCGCGGTGGGGGTCGAGATCATGACCGAGCTCTGCGACCGGCTGCTGGCCGGGGGCGCCCCGGGGCTGCAGTTCTTCACCCTGAACCGCTCGCGTGCCTCCGCCGACATCCTGGGACGCCTGCGCGCGATCCCGCCGCACCGCCTCTGAGTGGTGTGCTCCCGGCCCGCGACGGATCTCATCATCGGTAACTACTGTCAGGAAACGTTCGCCACTCTCACGTAATAACGCGAAAGTAGTGACGCAACGTGAAAGTAGTTACCGATGATGAGATCGGTGCAGGCCCCCCGCGAGCCGCCAGCTCCAGCGCGACGGACGTTGCGGACGAGGGGTAGGGCGTCGGGCCGGGAGCGCCTCTCGGCGCGTGGCCGCTCGAAGCGGCTGAGGTTGGAGCCCGGGGCTACCGCGGCCCGACGCGGGGTCGAGGATACGCGACCGGGCCCCCGGCCCCAAATGCGCCACCGCTCGCAGGGGCCACCGCCGCCGGCGGCGGGTCACGCTCAGGCCCAGGGTGCTCGGGCGGCAGCGCCGAAGGCTCAGTGCAGGTCGCCGGTTCGCCACAGCTTGGCGGCGCCGGTCAGCTCGTCCGCCAACTCCTGGAGCTGGCGCGCGGAGCGGAGCGCCCGGTGGCCCTCGGTGATGTCGGCCCGGCCGGAGGCCACGACCTGGCAGAACCCGGCGGCGCGCTCGAGCGCGACGGCCACGTCCCCGTCGAAGACGCCGCGCAGGATGGCGTCGGCGGTGGCGCGTACCTCGTCCGGCCCCGGGGGCTCGGCGCCCGCGACGACGTGGTGCGCCTCGGCGAAGCGGATGCCGGCGGCGTACTCGCGGGCGACACCGTCGGGATCGCGACCCACCCACTCGCGCAGCAGGTACAGCCGCCACAGGGCACCCGGCAGGGTCAGCGCGGGGCGGGCGGCCCACAGGTCGGCCAGCGTGGCCAACCCGATGTCGTCGGTGAGGGTGACCAGCCGGGCGGTCACCGTCGGGTCGTCGTTGGCGCGCCCCATCCCCACCAGGACGGCGGCCGTCTCGTGGGCGGCGTGCAGCGCGGCGATCGGGTCGGAGGGCGTGGCCCGGGCCTCCAGCGCGGCCGGTTCCAGGAAGCTGGGACGGCGCGGACGGCGGGGGGTCGTCATCGGCCTTCGGGTCGCCAGGCGCCCGGGCCGTCCAGGTCGAGGGTGACCAGCCGCTGCGTGGGGCGGGTCAGGGCGACGTAGAGCACCCGGATGCCACCCGGCGCCTCGGCCGCGACGTCGTCGGGCGAGACCACCACGACGCCGTCGTACTCCAGGCCCTTGGCCTGCAGCGGTGTGACGGCGACGAGCCGCTCGGGCTCGTCGAGCCCGGTCAGCATCCGGCTCACGTCCTCGATCAGCGACGGCGGGGCGATCACGCCGACCGTGCCCTGCACCTCGGCCAGCAGCGCGACGACCTGGTGCCGCAGCGTCGCCTCGAGGTCGGCGCGGGGGCACTCGAGCAGCAGCGGCTCGACCCCGGTCGAGCGGACGGCCTCGGGCAGGTCCGCGTCCGGCACCGCCTCGCGGACGACGTCGGCGGCCAGGTTGAACACCTCGGCGGGGCTCCGGTAGTTCACCGACAGCCGGAACGTGCGGCGCGGGCCGCTGCCCACCAGGGCGGTGATCGCCTCGGCGGTCTCGGCCGGATGCGGCCAGGAGCTCTGGGCCGCGTCGCCGACGATCGTCCAACTCGACTGCGGCCCCCGGCGGCGCAGCATGCGCCACTGCATCGGGGTGATGTCCTGGGCCTCGTCGACCAGCAGGTGGGCGTAGGTGTCCTGGGGGTCGGCGTCCGGGTCGATCTCGCGGTGGTGGCTCAGCAGGTCGGCGGTGGTGACCAGCTCGCTCATCTCGGTGCCGTCGGGCAGGAAGATCGGCTGGTCGGTGTCCTCCTCGACCTCGATCGGCCCCAGCTGGGAGGCGAGCTCGTCCAGCAGCGCGACGTCCGCCACCGTCCACGGGTTCGCCTCATCCGAGGTCGGACGATAGCTCCGCGATAGCGCGCTCACCTCGTCGGCGCTCAGCAGCCCGGACCCGACCCGGGCGGCCACGGACTCGTCCGCCAACCGGGCCAGCGCGTCGGTGGCGGTCAGGTTCGGCCACCAGGCGTTGACGAACATCCGGTACGCCGCGGTGCCGGTGGCCAGTTCCTCGAAGGCGTCCCGGTCGAGGGTGTGGTCCTCGGGGAGTCGTTCCCACAGGGCGTTGATCAGGCCCTTCTCGGCGGTGGCCCGGGCCCGGTTCAGTCGGTGGTGGCGCAGCGCCTCGTGCCGGATCCGCCGCAGCGCCGCCTCGTCGAGGGTCAAGACCTCGCCCTTGACGCTCAGCCGCAGGCGCAGCCCCTGGGGCCCGGCGTCGACCATCGGGAGTTCCACGAGCCGCTTCAGCAGCGGCACCATCCGCAGGCTGCCCTTGATCGCGGCGGCCTCGCGGCCGTCGATCCGATCGGCGCTGAACCCCAGGACGTCGACGGCCACGCCGCCAATGGAGCGCAGCGTCACCGAGTCCTCGCCCAGGGACGGCAGCACCCGCTCGATGTAGTTCATGAAGACCGGGGACGGGCCGACCACCAGGATGCCGCCGCGCTCGAAGCGGCGCCGGTTGGAATAGAGCAAGTAGGCGGCGCGGTGCAGCGCGACCACGGTCTTGCCGGTGCCCGGGCCGCCGGCGATCATCGTGACGCCCGGGTAGTCGGCGCGGATCGCCTCGTCCTGCTCGGCCTGGATCGTCGAGACGATGTCGCGCATCTGCCGGCCGCGGGCGCGCTTGAGG
>CAZBMH010000108.1:0-8025 GCA_964492685.1 uncultured Micropruina sp. | reverse complement strand
GCGATCGAGAAGATCACCGAGGGTCGCGTCAACGGCTTCTTCAAGGACGTCGTGCTGCTCGACCAGCCGTCCGTCACCGACAACAAGAAGACGGTCAAGGCCGTGCTCGACGCCGCCGGCGTGAGCATCACGCGCTTCGCGCACATCGAGATCGGCGCCTGAGCGCAGGAGCCGACCCACGCACGACCACAGGAAGGACCGGAGCATCGTGAGCATCCACCAGACGAACGGTGACCCGGCCGACCCCCGTGGCGTGCAGGGCAGCACGGAGCTGTCGACGGCGGACGCCGGGACCCCAGGTCCCGGCGTCCGTCGCGTGCTGCTGAAGCTGTCCGGCGAGGTCTTCGGCGGCGGGAGCATCGGCATCGACCCCGACGTCGTCAACGGCATCGCCCGCCAGGTCGCCGAGGCCGTCCGCGAGGGTGCCCAGGTGGCCATCGTCGTCGGCGGCGGCAACTTCTTCCGCGGCGCCGAGCTCAGCCAGCGCGGCATGGACCGCGACCGCGCCGACTACATGGGCATGCTCGGCACCGTCATGAACTGCCTGGCGCTGCAGGACTTCTGCGAGAAGGAAGGCGTGCAGACCCGCGTGCAGACGGCGATCGCCATGGGGCAGGTCGCCGAGCCGTACATCCCGCGGCGGGCCGAGCGCCACCTGGAGAAGGGGCGCGTCGTCATCTTCGGCGCGGGCTCCGGGATGCCGTACTTCTCCACCGACACGGTCGCCGCCCAGCGCGCGCTGGAGATGGGGGCCGAGGTGCTGCTGATGGCCAAGACGGGCACCGACGGGGTCTACGACTCCGACCCGGCCACTAACCCCGACGCCCGCCGTTTCGACGAACTCACCTACGACGAGTTCCTGGCCCGCAACCTGAAGGTGGCCGACGCCACCGGGGTCAGCCTGGCCCGCGAGCACAAGCTGCCGATGGTCTTCTTCGACATGGGCGTGGAGGGAAACATCGTCCGGGTCGTCCGGGGTGAGAAGATCGGCACAGTCGTCCACGCCTGAGGCGACCGGACGCGTTCCACGAAAGGATTCCGGGCATGATTCCCGACATCATCTCCGACGCCGAGCACAAGATGCTCGGCGCCATCGAGCACGCCCGTGAGGAGTTCGCGGCCATCCGGACGGGTCGCGCCCACCCGGCCATGTTCAACAAGCTGACGGTCGACTACTACGGGTCCCCGACGCCGCTGCAGCAGCTGGCCAGCTTCCAGGTGCCCGAGGCGCGCACCGTCCTGATCTCGCCGTTCGATCGCGGGTCGATGGCGGGCATCGAGAAGGCGATCCGCGACTCCGACCTGGGCGTCAACCCGGCCAACGACGGCGCGGTGATCCGCATCGTCATGCCGCAGCTGAGCGAGGAGCGCCGGCGCGACTACATCAAGCTGGCGCGCCACAAGGCCGAGGAGTCGAAGGTCGCGGTGCGCAACATCCGCCGGCACGCCATCGACGCGGTGCACAAGCTGGTCAAGGACAAGGAGATCGGCGAGGACGACTCCCGCCACGCCGAGAAGCAGCTGGACGCCACCACGAAGAAGTTCGTGGATCAGGTGGACGAGCTGCTGAAGGCCAAGGAAGCCGAGCTGCTGGAGGTCTGATGGCCACCGACGGCGACACGACACCAACCCCACGGGAATCGCGGGCCGGGAGGGACCTCCCGGCGGCGATCATCGTGGGGTTGGCGTTCTTCGCCGCGGTGGTGCTCACCCTTCTGTACTGGCACTGGGGCTTCGTCCTGCTGGTGACCGGGATGCTGACGCTGGGCACCATCGAACTGCACGACGCGCTCAAGCGCATCGGGATGCGCTCGGCGATCACCCCGATCGTGGTCGGCACCGTCCTGATGGTCATCGGCTCCTATGCCGCGGCCACCTCGCAGGGGGTCACGAACGTCCCCTGGCACGTCGTGCTGCTGGGGTTCCTGGGCGGAACCGTGCTGCTCGCGCTGGTGTGGCGGATGTTCGCCGGGTCCGAGGGCTACGTCAAGGACGCGGCCGCCAGCCTGTTCACGATCTCGTACCTGCCCATGCTGGGGTCCTTCGTGGCGCTCATCCTCGCCTCGCCGAACGGGGCCGCCAAGCTCACCACCGTCCTGTTGTGCGTGATGGGCACCGACACGGGCGGCTACATCGTGGGCGCCCGCTGGGGCAAGACCAAGATGGCGCCGCTGATCAGCCCCAAGAAGACCTGGGAGGGCTTCGCCGGGTCGATCGGGCTGGCGGTCGCGGTGGGCATCCCGCTGGCGATCTACCAGTTGCATCAGCCCTGGTGGGTCGGCCTGGTGCTGGCCCTGGTGATCGTGGCGGCCGGGACCTGCGGCGACCTGATCGAGTCGCTGATCAAGCGCGACATCGGCATCAAGGACATGTCGTCGATCCTTCCGGGACACGGCGGCGCCATGGACCGGCTCGACTCGATCATCGTGGCCTCGCCCGTGGCGTGGCTGGTCCTCTACCTGTTGGTGCCCGGCGGATGAGCGTCGAGACCGACGGCACGCCCGAGGAGGTCGGCGGCGGAGCCGGGCTGACCAAGGCCGACATCGAGGCCTATTCGGCCCTGGAGGAGCGCGTTCGTGCCGGGGCGACCGTTCCCCTGACGTTGGCGGCCCCGCGCCGGGGCAAGGCGCCGCGGCACTGGGCCGACCTGTCGGTGGTTGATCGTCGGGCGGCGATCATCGCCCTGGGGCTGCCCCGGTTCCGGGCCGATCAGCTCTCCCGGCACCTCTTCGAGCACCATCGGCTCGACCCCGCGTCGTGGAGCGACATTCCGGCAGCGCAGCGTCAGCAACTGGCGGAGGCCTTCTTCCCCACCCTGATCACCCCGGTACGGGAGCTCAGCTGCGACAGGGGCACCACCGTCAAGGCGCTGTGGCGGCTCTTCGACGGCTCGCTGATCGAGTCGGTGCTGATGCGCTACGGCGTCCCGGGCGTGAAGGCGAGCGGCCGCGGCCGGATGCGGACCACGCTGTGCATCTCCTCGCAGGCGGGCTGCGGCATGGCCTGCCCGTTCTGCGCCACCGGCCAGGGCGGCCTGCAGCGCAACCTCAGCACGGCGGAGATCCTCGCCCAGGTGGTGGCCGCCTCGGCGGTGCTCGACTCCGGCGAGGTCCCCGGGGGGCCGGGACGTCTCTCCAACATCGTCTTCATGGGGATGGGGGAGCCGATGGCCAACTACAAGTCTCTGGTGGCGGCGCTTCGCACCCTGACCGCGCCGGCCCCCCACGGTTTCGGCATCGGCGCCCGAGGGTTGACGGTTTCCACGGTCGGGCTCGTCCCGCAGATCCGGCAGCTGACCGCCGAGGCGCTGCCGGTCACACTGGCCGTGAGCCTCCACGCGCCGGACGACGAGCTGCGCGACGAACTGTGCCCGATCAACACCCGCTACCCCGTGGCGGAGGTGGTCGACGCCGCCTGGCAGTACTTCCAGGCGACCGGCCGCCGGGTCTCGATCGAGTACGCACTCATCCGCGACGTGAACGACCAGCCGGAGCGGGCCCGGCTGCTCGCCGACGTGCTGCGCCGCGCCAACGGGTGGGGCTGGGTGCACGTCAACCTGATCCCGCTGAACCCGACGCCCGGCTCGAAGTGGACGGCGTCGCGCCCTGAGGCCCAGCGGGCGTTCGTGGCCGCGCTGGAGAAGCGCGGCGTCCCCGTCACCGTCCGGGACACCCGGGGTCGGGAGATCGACGGCGCCTGCGGCCAGCTGGCCGCCGTGGAGCGCACGGAGCCCGCCGCTCAGGCGTGATCCAGCCCCAGCGCCACGCCGAACCCGCCCAGCCGCGCCGGCCGCCACCCACGAGGATGTTACGGCCACCACCGCAAAGTCGGGCCCGGGGATAGGGCGACGACGAGGGTGACGGTGCGGACCCCAGCTAGGTCGCGGGGCGCCTGCGACACGCTGGCAGACCCGCCCGCTCCTGGGCCATCGGTCTCGGCGGGTCAGGGGCTCGCCGCCGCGTGCGGCGCCCGGGTCAGCAGCGCCACCGCCTCGGCCACGGTGTCGACCAGGTGGACGTGGGCAGCCATCGGGCGGCCGTCCGCGAGCGTCGCCACCAGGGCCCACGCGGGGACGCTGCGGGTCCAAAACTCCCGCCCCAGCAGGACCAGCGGTGCGACCGCGGTCTCGTCAGGGGCGTAGTAATTCGGGGTGAGCGCCTGGAACAGCTCCTGCACGGTTCCGGCGGCGCCGGGGAGGAACACCAGGCCGCCGCGGCACAACCTCAACAGCGTGTCCTCGCGGACGGCGTTGCTGAAGAACTTCGCGATCGTGTTGGCGAACGCGTTGGGCGGCTCGTGCCCGTAGAACCAGGTCGGGATCCCCACGCTCGGCCGGGTCAGGTCCCAGCGGACCCGGACCGCGAAGGCGGCCTGCGCCCATTCGTCCACGTTCCGCCAGCCGGCCACGGCGGCCAGGTCGCCCAGGGCCGCCCGCAGCGCCTCGGCATCGCCCGCGAACGCGGCGCCTAGGTTCCCCGCCTCCATCGCGCCCGGGCCGCCGCCGGTGACCACCAGGCGCCCGGCCGCCGCCAGCGCGTGGGCCAGGGTGGCCGCGGCGGCGTACCCGGACGAGTCGCGCCCCAGCGCGTGGCCGCCCATGATGCCGACCGTCAGCCGGGGATCCCGATCCGCCAGCGCCTCGGCCAGCGACTCGCCGATGGCGTGGTCGTGGAGCGTGCAGGCCAGCTCGGCGGCCAGCTCGCCGGGCCGGGCGTGGGCGCGGTACCACCGGTGGATCACGGCGTCGACGGTCGCGCGATACCCGCCGGCGAGCCCCTCGTAGAGCTCGTCGGGGCGGTAGAGATCGGGGCGGTAGGGGTTGAAGGGCAGGTTCGGCAGCGGCGGGAAGATCAGCGCGCCCGCGTCCATCAGATAGCTCGCATCGGCCTCGGTCAGCAGGCAACCGAGAAAGACCGCGCCCCGCACCGGCACCCGGCGCAGCGCCGACCCCCGATCCCGCAGGTCGAGAGACTCCAGGAAGGCGTCGACGAGCGAGCCTGCCGCCACCGCCGCGTCGAAGTCGGCGCGGGACTCCAGGTCGCGATTCATGGCCACCGCCGGCGTCGGGGCGCGGCGGCGTCGGGTTCGCGATGACCCGGGGGCCCCGTGAGCGTCATGGCGGAACCCTAGCCCGCCGCACGCGCCCCCGCTGCGCCGGATTGGACCCGGGTGACAGACTGACCACGTGCGCGACGTGATCATCTTGGGCTCCACCGGGTCCATCGGTTCCCAGGCCCTCGAGGTCATCGCCGGTCACCGGGACAGGTTCCGGGTCGTTGGCCTCGCCGCCGGCGGTGCCGCCCTGGACACGCTGGCCGCGCAGGTGCGCGGCCACGACCCGGCCGTTGTGGCGGTGGCCGATCCGGACGCGGCGGGGGCACTGCGTGCCTTGGTGGGTGAGCATCCCGTCGTGATCGAGTCGGGCGCCGGTGCCGCCGCCGAGTTGGCTGCCCGCCCCTGCGACGTCGTCCTCAACGGGATCACGGGTGCCGCCGGGCTGCGCCCGACCCTGGCCGCGCTGGCCGCCGGTCACAGCCTGGCGCTGGCCAACAAGGAGTCGCTGGTGATCGGCGGCCGGCTCGTCACCGAGGCCGCCCGCCCCGGGCAGATCGTCGCCGTGGACTCGGAGCACTCGGCCATCTCGCAGGCGCTGGGGGCCGGGCGTCGCTCGGACGTCAAGCGCCTGATCCTGACGGCCTCCGGCGGGCCCTTCCGCGGTCGGAGCCGCGCGGAGCTGCGGCAGGTGACCCCCGAGCAGGCCATGGCCCACCCGACCTGGGCCATGGGGCCGGTGATCACCATCAACTCGGCCACCTTGATCAACAAGGGGCTGGAGCTGCTGGAGGCGGCGCTGCTCTACGACGTGCCGCTGGAGGCGATCGACGTGGTCGTCCACCCGAGCTCGGACGTGCACTCCATGGTGGAGTTCGTCGACGGCTCCACCATCGCCCAGTGCAGCCCTCCGGACATGAAACTCCCGATCGCCCTGGGCCTCGGCTGGCCGGAGCGGGTGCCGGGGGTCACCCCGGGCTACGACTGGACGCGGCCCCGCAGCTGGTCCTTCGAACCCCTGGACGATGTCGCGTTCCCCGCGGTCGCCCTGGCGCGCCGGGTGGGCACCCTGGGCGGCACGGCGCCAGCCGTCTACAACGCGGCCAACGAGGTGTGCGTGGACGCGTTCTGTCGACGGGCGATCGGCTTCCTCGACATCGTGGACACCGTGGCGGCCGTCGTCGACGACCACGTCGCCGCCGGGTGGAAGCCGGACGCGGAGCTGAGCGTCGACGCCGTGCTGGCCGCCGACGCGTGGGCGCGCGGGCGCGCACGGGAGCGAACCGAGACAGCCCGATGACCACCCTGATCGCCATCGGCTTCGGCCTGCTGTTCTTCGTCTGCATCCTGGCGTCGATCGGGCTCCACGAGGTGGGGCACATGCTGCCCGCCAAGCGCTTCGGGGTCCGGGTGCCCAAGTACTTCGTGGGCTTCGGCCCGACGCTGTGGTCGACCACCCGCGGCGAGACCGAGTACGGCCTCAAGTGGATCCCGCTCGGCGGCTACGTGCGGCTGCTCGGCATGTACCCCCCGGGCAAGGGCGGCGGGAAGGTCACGCGGCTCGGCGAGTTCGCCGACGCGGCCCGGGCGGCGGAGTGGTCGGAGATCACTCCCACCGACGTCGAGAACGAACGCCTGCTGTACCAGAAGAAGGCCTGGCAGAAGCTCGTCATCATGGCCGGCGGGCCGATGATGAACGTCCTGATCGCGTTCTTCGTCTTCTGGGCGGTCATCGGGATCCACGGCTACAGCCAGGCCCAACCAACCGTGGCACGGGTGCAGGAGTGCGTGATCCGCGAGAACGCCACCTCGACCGGGTGCACGCCGGACGCCCAGCCGTCGCCCGCCCGGCTGGCGGGGCTGGCCGTCGGGGACGAGATCGTCTCGTTCAACGGCGTGGCCATCGCCTCCTATGACCAGCTCGTCGACCTCATCCGCGCCAACCTGGACGGGCCCGCGAGCGTGGTCGTCCGTCGCGCCGGGGCGACCCTGACGCTGCCCACGGTCAACACGGTGATCGACGGGGTGCCCGACAAGCTCGACCCCAGCCGCCGAATCCCGGCCGGCTGGTTCGGGGTGAGCCCGACGGTTTCCCTCGTCCGCGGCGGACCGGACGAGGTCGTCCGGCAGCTGTGGACGTTGAGCGCCCAGTCGATGGTGGCGCTGGCCCAGTTCCCGGTGAAGGTGTGGGGCGTGGTCGCCGACATGGTGACGGGCAAGCCCCGCGACATCTACGGGCCGATGAGCATCGTCGGGGCGACCGTGGCTGCCGGCGAGATCGCCGCGAACGACCAGATCTCCTGGGGGGATCGGGCCGCGATCCTCGGCTCGCTGCTGGGTTCGCTGAACCTGTTCCTGGCCCTGTTCAACTTCCTGCCGCTCCCGCCGCTGGACGGCGGCCACATCGCCGGCGCCCTGTGGGAGGGCGCCCGCCGACGGTGGGCCACGTTGCGGGGGCGCCCCGACCCCGGTCCCGTCGACACCGCCCGCCTGCTGCCGGTCGCGTACGCGGTCGCGGCCTTCCTGATCGTCAGCGGCGTGGCGCTGATCATCGCGGACCTGTTCAGCCCCATTCGACTGTTCTGACTCCGGGGCGGGCCCGGCACCCCGGGGTGGGTGACCGATGGGTAGGCTGTCTGCGGTGGCCGGAGTACGGGCCACCGGCTGAGTCGAACGAGGAGTCCATGACCATCAATCTGGGAATGCCCGCCACGCCACCGCCGGTCCTGGCGCCGCGTCGGCCCACCCGGCGGATCAACGTGGGGAGGGTCGCGGTCGGCGGGGGAGCGCCGGTGTCGGTGCAGTCGATGACGACCACCAAGACCACCGACATCAACGGCACCCTGCAGCAGATCGCCGAACTGACCGCGACGGGCTGCGACATCGTCCGGGTCGCCGTGCCCAGCCAGGACGACGCGGATGTGCTGTTCATCATCGCCAAGAAGAGCCAGATCCCGGTCATCGCCGACATCC
>CAZBMH010000107.1:0-8035 GCA_964492685.1 uncultured Micropruina sp. | reverse complement strand
AAGCTCGTGGCCGAGGGGATCGAGGGAAACCCGCCGATCACCCAGCGCGTCGAGCTGCGGCTGGTGGAGGCCGGCGCCCGGGTCGCCCTTGACCAGGCCGACGAGGCGGTGCGGCTGCTGCGTTCGGAGATCGAGCTCGTGGGAACCCGCGGGTCGAAGCTCGCCCGCGCCCGCCTGAGGTACGCGTTCGCGGACCTGCTGGCGGCTCGCGGCGAGGCCGAGCACGCCGAGAAGTGGTTCGCCGCGGCGATCCGTCTCGACCCCGAGGACGCCACCGGCGCCGTTGACCGACTCGCGCGGCTGCAGGGCCTCACGATCGAGTTCGACGAGTCCGAGGAGCTGGACGAGGACGGCACCGAGTCGGACGACTCCGTCAACGACCTGGAGGACGGCGCCGAGTCGGACGAGGACGACGCGGAAGGCGACCAGGAGGACGACGAGGACCTGGAGGACGAGTCGGACGTTGACGAGGATCCGGAGGACGACGAGTCCGCCGATGAGGATTCCGACGAGGTGGAAGACGACGATGAGGACTCGGACGACGAGTCCAACGAGGTGCCTCAGGGCGAGGACGAGTCTGATGACGACCCGACGGGGCCGGTGGAGCCGACCGAGGGGTTGGATGACTGACCGCGTCGTCGACGCCCACGACGTCGTTTACTTCGACCTGGACGGGGTGGTCTACCTCGGCCCGCAGGCGGTCCCGGGCGCCCCGGCGGCCCTGGCCGAGGCGGGCCGTTCGGCGCGGCTGGTGTACGTCACCAACAACGCCGCCCGCAGCGCCCACCGGGTCGCCGAGCAGCTGCGCGGGTTGGGCTTCGAGGCCCGCGACGATCAGGTGATCACCAGCGCCCAGGTGGCGGCCAGCCTGCTGGCCGACCACGTGGCGCCGGGGAGCCGGGTGCTGGTGGCGGGAACCGACAACCTGCGTGCGCTCATCGCCGACGCCGGCTTCGTCGTCGTTCACACCGCCGATGAGGATCCCGAGGCGGCGATCCAGGGTTACGACCCCGGGCTGACCTGGGGCCGCCTGGACGAAGTCGCGCTCGCGCTCCAGCGGGGCGCGCGGTGGTTCGCCACCAACGACGACGCCACCCGCCCCACCGACCGAGGCCTCGTCCCGGGCCTGGGGGCCGCGCTGCACGCCGTCGGCCTGACGGTGACCCAGCGGCCCTACCTCTTCGGCAAGCCGCACGCGCCGATGTTCCACTATGCCGCGCGGCACACCGGGGCGCGCCGTCCGCTGTTCGTCGGCGACCGGCTCGATACCGACATCGAGGGGGCGAACCGGGCCTCGATGCCGTCGCTGCTGGTGTTCAGCGGGGCGCACGGCAAGCGGGAGCTGGCCGACGCGGCGCCGGCGCAACGCCCGACGATGATCGGCGGCGACGTCTCGGCGCTGCTGGAGGCGGCCCGGGTCGCCGACGTCCACGGAGACGTGGCGCGCTGTCGAGGGGCGGAGGCCGTGATCCGCGGCGACGTGGTGACCCTCACCGGCGCCGTACCGGCGTCGCTGGCCGGGCAGCTCGATGGCGTCTGGGCGGCGGTGTGCCTGGCCTGGGCGCACCCGGGCGTTAGCGCAGCCGAGGCGCTGGAGTCGCTCACCCTGGTCCATTGAGACACGCCGGCGAGCGCGGAACCCGCTCGCGTACCCTGACCTCGTCCGAAGGAGAGCACATGACCTCGCGCCGTCCCAACAGCGCCACCGACCTGGCGCTCGTCGCCGTCTTCGCCGCGCTCATCGCGGCCTTCGCGCTGGTCCCCGGCATCCCGATCGGCCCCGTGCCCATCACCCTGCAGACGCTGGCCGTCGCCCTGACCGGCATGGTGCTCGGCCCGCTCCGGGGCTTTCTCGCCACCGCGCTCTACCTGCTCGTCGGCTTGGCCGGCCTCCCGGTGTTCGCGGGCGGGGCCGCCGGGCTCGGTGTGCTTGGGAAGCCCAGTATCGGGTACCTCCTCAGCTTTCCCTTCGGTGCGCTCGTCACCGGGGCGCTCTCCCGGGTCGCGCTGCGCCGCCGCCGGCTGGCGCCGCTCGGGCTGTTCCTCTCCGGCCTCACCGCCTCCGTCCTGGTGATCCACCCGGCCGGCATCGTCGGGCTGATGAGCATCCTGCACGTGGACCTCGCCAAGGCGATCGCCATC
Source organism: uncultured Micropruina sp. (assembly GCA_964492685.1). Taxonomy (GTDB): domain Bacteria; phylum Actinomycetota; class Actinomycetes; order Propionibacteriales; family Propionibacteriaceae; genus Micropruina. The sequence goes on along the minus strand of CAZBMH010000107.1, from coordinate 5,893 downwards.
GACCTGCCCTTCTGGCCCGGCGATGTGGCCAAGAACGTCGTGGCTGCCGCCATCGCGGTCGCGGTCCATCGGGCTTTCCCGGCCCTGCTGGCGCTGCGTCGCGCGGTGCCCGCCTGACGTGATCCGCCTCGAGGGGGTGGGCGTCCGGGTCCCGTTGCTGTCGGGTGACGTCAGCCACCGGGACCTGCTGGGCGACGTCGAGCTCACCCTCGGGGAGCGGCGCATCGCCATCATTGGAGCCAACGGCTCCGGCAAGTCCACCCTGCTGCGGCTGCTGAACGGGCTGCTGCTGCCCACGACCGGACGTGTGCTGGTCCACGGCCTCGACACCCGAACAAAGGGCCCCGAGGTCCGGCGGCTGGTGGGCTTCACGTTCACCGATCCGCTCAGCCAGCTGGTGATGTCCACCCCCATCGACGACGTCGCCCTCGGCCTCAGGCAGCTGGAGCCCGACCGGCGGCGACGCCGCGAGCGCGCCCGTGCCGCGCTGGCCGCGCACGGGCTGGAGCAGGTGGCCGAGCAGAGCGTCTATGACCTGTCCGGCGGCGAGCGGCAGTTGGTCGCCCTGGCCGGGGTGTTGGCGGTGGAGCCGGTCGTCCTGGTCTGCGACGAGCCGACGACGCTGCTCGACCTGCGCAACCGAGACCGGATCCGCGAGGTGCTGGCCGGGCTGCCCCAGCAGGTGATCGTGGCCACCCACGACCTCGACCTGGCCGCCGACGCCGAGCGGGTGCTCGTGGTGGATCGGGCCCGGGTCGTCCTGGACGACGCCCCTCAGGCTGCCATCGCCGGCTATCGGGCGCTGCTGTCGTGAACGCCAACGACCGGTTGTTTGGGCTGTTCATCGCGGGGGACTCGCGGTGGCACCGGACCGCCGTGGGGCCCAAGTATCTGGCGGTGCTTGTCCTGAGCCTGCCGGCGCTGATCTGGCAGCAGCCCTGGCTGACCGCGGCGTCGCTGCTGGCGTGCGTGGCGTCGCTGCTCACCACGGGGATTGCGCCGCGGCTGACCCTCGCCCTGCCCCGGGCCCTGATCGTCTGGCTGGCCGTGCTCGCCGCCGTCGAGCTCCTCCTGCAGCAGCCGGCGCTGGCCTTCGTCGTGCCCGGCAACCTGCTCCTCGCCGTCCTGGCGGCGCGCCTGGTGACGTTCACCACGTCCCCCGACGCGCTCATCGACGCCACCGTTGCGGCGTTCGCCCCGCTCCCGGGTGTGGACGAGGAGCGGCTGGCGCTGGCGCTGGCGGTGATGATCCGCAGCGTTCCCAACCTGCTGGGCAGCTTCGCCGAGGTTCGCGATGCCGCCCGCGCCCGCGGCCTCGAGCGGAACCTGCTGGCCCGGCTGACCCCCGTGGTGGTCCGCGCCGTCGCCTATGCCCAGGCGACCGGCGAGGCCCTCGACGCGCGCGGCCTGGGGCAACCCCGCGGGCCGCGGCCGGCCGCAGCGCCGCCGATAGGATGACGCCATGAGCATCCAGCCACCCGAGGCGGTCCCGCCGATCACCGGACACGCGGCGGTCGACAGGGCTCTCGCCGGGCTGGACCTGAGCGGCAGCACCGCCGAGCAGCAGGCCGAGCTGGCCCGCGTCCACGAGGAATTGCAGCGGGAGCTCAACGCACCCCGGCCCGTGCCCCCGTCGTGACCGAGGGCTCGCTGCGGGCCGACGCCGTCCTGGTCGCTCGGGGGCTGGCCCGCTCCCGCGGGCAGGCGCGGGAGCTGATCCTGGCGGGCGCCGTGCGGCTCGACGGGCGGACCATCACCCGCCCCGCGACCCCCGTGGCCGTCACCGACGAGCTGGTCGTGACCCAGCCCGACCACTACGTTTCGCGGGCGGCGCACAAGCTGCTCGGCGCGCTCGACGACAGCGGCACGCGCGTCACGGGCCGGGTGCTCGACGCCGGTGCCTCGACCGGCGGCTTCACCCAGGTGCTGCTGGAGCGCGGCGCCCGGCAGGTCTACGCGGTGGACGTGGGGCACGGCCAGCTCGTCGAGTCGCTTCGCCTCGACCCCCGGGTGCGCGTCCACGAGGGCGTCAACCTGCGCGATCTCACGCTCGCCCACCTCGACGGGCGAGAAGTGGACCTCGTCGTGGCGGACGTGTCGTTCATCTCCCTGACGCTGCTGCTGCCGGGACTGCTCGCCGTCCTCGACCCGGACGGGGCAGCCCTGCTGCTGGTCAAGCCCCAGTTCGAGGCGGGCCGCTCCGCGCTCGACTCCCGGGGGGTCGTTCGCGACCCGCGGGTGCGCGACCGGGTGGTGGACGATGTCGCCGCGCTCGGCGAGTCGCTCGGCTGGCCGGTCACCTGGCGAGGCCCGAGCCGGCTGCCGGGACCCCAGGGCAACGTCGAGTTCTTCCTGCGCCTGGCCCGGCGAACCGAACCGTCCGCCGCGCCGGTTAGGGTGTAACCCGTGAAGCCGAGCGGTAGAAGCGTCGTCGTGGCACTCCACGCGGGCCGGCCCGAGGCAGTCGCCGCCGCCGGCGACTTCGTCCGCGAGCTGAGCGCCCGGGGCATCGCGTGCCTGGTCAAGGCCGAGAACCTGGACGCGGTGGGCGAGACGTCCGGCCGCGCGCCCCTGCTGCGCGAACTCACCGACGTCGAGGGTCGCTCCAGCGAGCTCGTGGTGGTCTTCGGCGGGGACGGCAGCATCCTGCGGGCCGCCGAGTGGGCGCTCCCGCGCGAAGTTCCCGTCCTCGGCGTGAACCTGGGCCACGTCGGCTTCCTCGCCGAACTGGAGTCGCACGAGACCGGCAGCCTGATCGATCACGTGGTCAACCGCCGCTACCAGGTCGAGGAGCGGATGAGCATCGACACCGTGGTGCGCGACGGGCTGGAGGGGGAGATCCTCTGGGGCTCGTTCGCCGTCAACGAGGTGTCGCTGGAGAAGATGGCCCGCGAGCGAATGATCGAGGTGCTGGTGCGCATCGACGGTCGGCCGCTGTCCCGCTGGGGCACCGACGGCGTGCTGGTGTCGACGCCGACCGGCTCTACCGCCTACGCCTTCTCGGCGAACGGCCCCGTGATCTGGCCCGACCTGTCGGCGCTGCTGCTGGTGCCGCTGAGCGCGCACGCGCTGTTCAACCGCGCGATGGTGGTCGGCACCAAGTCCCGGATCTCGATCGAGCTGCTCCCGGCCGGTGGCGGCGGGGCGGTGGTGTGGTGCGACGGTCGCCGCAGCTTCGAGGTGCGCCAGGGCATGGTCGTGGAGGCCGGCCTGGGTCGCCGACCGCTGCGGCTGGCCCGGATGAGCGAGCAGCCCTTCGTCGACCGGCTCGTCCGCAAGTTCGGGCTGCCGGTCGACGGCTGGCGCGGCGCGGCCGAGCGCAAGGCCCCCCATGCTGACTGAGCTGCGGATCACCGACCTCGGCGTCATCGGCGAGGTGGTGCTCGAACCCGGGCCGGGGTTCACGGCGGTGACGGGCGAGACCGGGGCCGGCAAGACGATGGTGGTGACCGGGCTCGGCCTGCTGCTGGGAACCAGGGCCGAGCCGCGCCTGGTCCGCCGCGGCGCCGCGCGAGCCCTGATCGAGAGCCGCTGGAGCGTCGCGGACGAGGTCGCGGGGCGGATCGTCGCGTTGGGCGGGGAGACCGAGGACGGTGAGGTCCTGATTTCGCGTCAGGTGGGGCTGAGCCGCTCGCGCTCGTTCGTCGGCGGCGCTGGGGTTCCCGTGGCGGTGGCGGGAGAGCTGGTCGCCGACTGGGCGGCGATCCTGGGCCAGGCCGAGCAGGTGCGGCTCGGCACCTCCGAGCGCCAGCGTGACGTCCTGGACCGCTTCGCCGGTCGCGACGTTGCTGACCTGCTGGAGCGCTACGCACACCGGTTCGCGGAGCGGCGCGAGGCCGCCGCGGAGCTGGACGACCTCACCACCCGGACGCTGGCCCGCGCCCGGGAGCTTGACCTGCTCGCGTTCGGCCTCGGCGAGATCGCCGCGGTCGGCCCGGAGCCGGGTGAGGATGTCGCACTGGCCCAGGAGGCCGCGCGGCTCCAGGCGGCCGACGACCTGCGGCGCGCGGCCCGGGCCGCCCTGGCTGCCTTGACCGGCGACGAGTTCGACGACGCCGCGTCCGTGCTGAGCCTGCTGGGCGTGGCCCGCAAGGCCGTGGCGAACGCCCTCGACGCCGACGCCGCGCTTGTCGGCGCCCACGAGCGGCTCAACGACGCCAATGCGGTTCTGGTGGACGTCACCGGTGAGCTCGCGGGCTACCTGGCCGACCTCGACGCCGACCCGGGACGGTTGGAGTGGGTGGCCGAGCGCCGGTCGCGGCTGCAGCACCTGACGCGCAAGTACGGCCACGACATCGACGAGGTGCTGGCCTGGGCCGCCGAGGCCACGGAGCGATCGGCGTCGCTGTCGTCCAGCGACGAGCGGATCAGCGAGCTGGGGGAGCGGGTGGCCCGGCTCGACGAGCAGCTCCGCGCCGAGGCGGCCGAACTGACCCGCCGGCGCCGCAGGGCCGCCGATACCCTCGTCGACGCGGTGGGCCGGGAGCTCGCGGACCTCGCCTTGCCGTCGGCGCGGATCGAGTTCCGGATCACCCCCCTGCCCGACCTCGGCCCGCACGGCGGTGACCAGGTGCAGCTGCTGTTCAGCTCCCACCCGGGGGCCGAGCCCGGCCCCCTGGGGAAGGTGGCCTCCGGCGGCGAGCTGTCCCGGGTTCGGTTGGCGCTGGAGGTGGTGCTGGCCGGTCAGTCCGAGGGGCAGACGTTCGTCTTCGACGAGGTGGACGCCGGGGTGGGCGGCGCGGTGGCGCTGGAGATCGGGCGCCGCCTAGCCCGGTTGGCCGAACATCTCCAGGTGATCGTCGTCACCCACCTCGCGCAGGTTGCCGCCTTCGCCGACAAGCATTACGTCGTTCACAAGGCCGAACAGGGGCTGGTCACCACGAGTGGTGTGGTCGAGGTGGGGGGCGCGGAGCGCCAGCGGGAGCTCGCCCGGATGATGGCGGGCCTCGAATCGACCGACACCGCGCTGGCCCACGCCGCCGAGTTGCTGGACGAGGCGGCCAAGATCCGAGAACGCTGAGACCGACGTCTTGCCCGATTCTCCGGCGCCGCCCGGGCTGGCACGGGAGGATGGGCTCCATGGCGGGACGCAGCGGGCAGCGGTGGCTCTGCAGCGTTTGCGGCGGGACGCACGGGGGGCTGGCGACGATCTTCGGCCCGCATGTGCCGGAGCCTTGGCGCCGCGCCACCCCCGCCGAACGCAACGAGGGCCTGATCGGCCCCGAGCTGTGCAGCATCACCATCGACGGCCGGATGCGCCATTTCGTCCGCGGCCACCTGGAGATCCCCGTCGAGGATCCGCAGCTTGACCCGTTCGTGTGGTCGGTGTGGGTGGAACTGGACGAGGGGTCCATGGCCGAGCTCGTCGGCCGCTGGGAGCACGCGGAGCGCGACCAGGACCCACCCCTGGAGGGCGTCCTGGCCACCGATTTGCCCTATCGCGAGTCGACGTTGGGCCTGCTGGTTCGCCTGCAGAGCCGCGCGCTGGGCGAGGTGCCGGCCGTCACCCTCGCGCCGTCCTTCGAGCACGAGCTGGTGCACGAGCAGTACGAGGGCATCAGCGCGCATCGGGTCCCGAGATCAACCGCACGGTGAAGGACTGAGCTGCCCGGCGTGGCCGATGGTGGTCCGAGGGCGGTTTCGTAATAGGCTGAAACCCCGTGGGTAACAGCAGCGGAACCAAGCACATTTTCGTCACCGGGGGCGTGGCCTCCTCCCTGGGTAAGGGGTTGACGGCCTCCAGTCTCGGCAGTCTTCTGGTCGCTCGTGGTCTCCGGGTCACGATGCAGAAGCTCGACCCGTATCTGAACGTCGATCCGGGCACGATGAACCCCTTCCAGCACGGCGAGGTCTTCGTCACCGAGGACGGCGCCGAGACCGACCTCGACATCGG
>CAZBMH010000106.1:0-8306 GCA_964492685.1 uncultured Micropruina sp. | reverse complement strand
GGGCTTCGGTGACCGTCGCAAGGCCATGCTGACCGACATCGCCATCCTCACCGGCGGTCAGGTCATCTCCGAGGAGGTCGGCCTCAAGCTGGACGCCGTCACCGTGGAGCTTCTCGGCCAGGCCAAGAAGGTCATCGTCACCAAGGAGGAGTGCACCATCGTCGAGGGTGGTGGCGAGTCCGATCAGATCGCCGGCCGGGTCGCGCAGATCCGCAAGGAGATCGAGCGGAGCGACTCCGACTACGACCGCGAGAAGCTGCAGGAGCGGCTGGCCAAGCTGGCCGGCGGCGTCGCGGTGATCAAGGTCGGCGCGGCCACCGAGGTCGAGCTGAAGGAGCGCAAGCACCGCATCGAGGACGCCGTTCGCAACGCGAAGGCCGCCGTCGAGGAGGGCATCGTCGCCGGTGGCGGCGTCGCGCTGCTGCAGGCCGCCAAGAACGCCAAGCTCGACGGGCTCGTCGGGGACGAGGCGACGGGCGCGCAGATCGTGTTCACCGCCGTCCAGGCCCCGCTGAAGCAGATCGCCCTCAACGCCGGGCTCGAGGGTGGCGTGGTGGCCGAGAAGGTCGCCAACCTCCCCGCGGGCGAGGGCCTCAACGCGGCCAGCGGCGAGTACGTGAACATGCTGGAGGCCGGCATCATCGATCCGGCCAAGGTGACCCGGTCGGCGCTGCAGAACGCGGCATCCATCGCGGCCCTGTTCCTCACCACCGAGGCGGTCATCGCCGACAAGCCGGAGAAGGCTCCGGCCATGCCGGCCGGCGGCGACGGCGGCATGGGCGGCATGGACTTCTGAGTCCCTGCTTCACGCACGATCACGGAGGGCGGTCCCGATGGGGCCGCCCTCCGCTTCGTTCAGGCCCGGTGGGCCGGGCCACCACACCCGATCGTGGGGTGGTCACCGGCCGCCCGGCTCCGGGAGTTGGGCCAGGGTCGAACGGATTCGCCGTGGGCTCGGTTAGGCTCGCCAGGCAGAGCGGAGGTTGGGCATGCAGGGAACTCACGGCAACCACCGGGTGACGCTGGACGAGGTGGCCGCGTCGGCCGGGGTCTCTCGCGCCACCGTGTCGCGGGTTGTCAATGGTTCCCGGCCGGTGGCCCGACCGATCGCGGAGGCGGTCCGGCGGGCGCTGGACGAGCTGGGCTACGTGCCCAACCTGATGGCGCGGTCCCTGATGACGCGACGGACCGACATGGTCACCCTGGTGGCGGGGGAGCCCGACGTGCGGGTGTTCACCGACCCGTTCTTCGCCGGGATCGTCCGCGGCGTCGCCCAGGAGCTGGGTGAGGCCGACATCCGGTTCGTGCTGGCCATGATTCAGTCCGCCGCCGACCTGGACCGGGTGAAGAGCCATCTGCTGGCGGGTCTGTCGGATGGGGTGCTGGTGATCTCCGAGCATGCCTCCCGGAACATCCTGAGCCAGTTGGTCGAGGCGGGGGTCCCCGTGGTGGTCGGCGGTCGCCCTCGGGATCTGTCGCTCGAGGTGCCGTTCGTGGACCACGACAATGCCCCGGGGGCCAGGCTCGCCACCCGGCGCTTGCTCGAGCGGGGGTGCCGGCGGATCGCCACGGTCGCCGGTCCGCAGGACATGACGGCCGGGGTCGACAGGCTGCAGGGTTTTCGCGAGGAGCTGGGCGCGGCGTTCGACCCGGATCTGGTGGCGTTGGGTGATTTCACTCTGGCCGGCGGCGTCGCCGCGACCGAACAGCTGTTGGCCACGCGGGCGGGCATTGACGCGATCTTCGCGGCGTCGGATCTGATGGCCCTGGGAGCGCTTCAGGTGCTGCGTCGCGAGGGTTTCGCGGTTCCCGAGGACGTAGCGCTGGTGGGGTTCGACGACATCGACCTGGCGCGGGTCGCGTCGCCCCCGCTGACGACGGTGCGCCAGGATCCCATTCGGCAAGGCCGGATGATGGTGCGGTTGCTCCTGCAGGCCCTCGGACGCCTGGACGATCTGCCGCGCGCAAGCCGCCACGCGCTGATCGGCGCGAGGTCGATCACCTTGCCGGTTGAGCTGGTCCGGCGGGCCTCCGCCTGAGCCTCAGGGGGCCGCGCCGCCGACACGGATCTCCACGATCGACCCCTCGCGGCCGAAGACGTGTTGGCTGTCCGGGACGCTCAGCCATGTCCCCGGCACCACCGTTCGGGACCCGTCACCCCGCTGCAGGTGGAGTTCGGGCGGACCGTCCCGATGGATGACCACCGGGACCTGGCAGATCGTGAGGGCCAGGGCGTCGGCGGGAACCGAGACCGTCCGCTCGGTGCCGTCCACGGCCAGTGTCGTCACGAGGCGACCGGTGGGTAGCCAGTCGGTGGCCGCGATCGCAGCGGGGGTGAAGCCAAGCTGGCCGTCGCGCACCCGGACGCCCAGCTCGTGAAGGCGGGCGATGATGTCCTCCTTCACCTGGCCGGTCATCCCCGGCTGGCGGGCGCCGGTGTGGCGAGGGGTGTGGGAGTAGGGATCGGTCGGGAAGGCGCCGTAGCTGGCGGGCGACTTGGCGAATCCGAGGCCGCCGCGCAGGTCCGCCACCGCGTCCCTCAGGCCGTCCTGGACGTCGGCCGGGGACGCGCCCGTCACCGCCTGCTCAAGGACCCCCTGCGCGGCCAGCACCAGCTTCGACACCATGTGCCAGTAGACGCTGCCCAGCCCCTCGTAGGCGAAGAAGCTCCCCGAACGACCCGTGAACCCGGCATGCCCGAACGTCGCCTCGTAGCTCGCGAGGATGGCGGGAATGTCGTGGGTCAGAGTGTCGCCGTACGCGGCCTCCGCGGCGAGGGACCGGAGCCGGGCGTCCAGCACCCGGGCGTTGCGGGCCGAGGGCGCGAAGTGCAGGCCACCCTCGGCATCCTGGACGACCACGGGACGGCGCGGGTCGGCCAGCAGGGCCGACAGGCTCCTCCAGTGCGGCCGTTCCGCGAGACGGTTGCGGCCGAGGAATCCGCTCAGGTCCTTGTCGGGGTACAACAGGTACGAGTGCTGATCCGCCCGATAGAGAGCGCTCTGGCGCAGCGACCGGAGGAGGAGCAGCGCCTCGTCCGGCGGGAGCAGGGACGAGTTCAAGACCGCCACCTGGCCCTCGAGCATCACCGGGAGGCGCTCGAGCGAGGCCGTGTCGGGGGAGAGCCGCAGCAGGTTGTAGCTGTGGAACAGGCCATCGTCGCGTCGGTTCTCGCGAAGGGTGGCCTCCAGCCACTCGGCCGACCGCGCCAGGAGCGCGGCCACCCGGTCGCGGGGGTAGCTGCGCTCCCGATCGGAGATCCCCTGGTAGACGGCGCGTCGATAGCGCTCCCCGCAGCGGCCCAGGGAGGTGAGGAAGACCCGCCGGGTGTCGTCGGCGATGACCCCGGGTGTTCGAGACGCGAGCGTGCCGCCCAGCTCGTCGAGGAGGTCGGCCAGGTCGCTGCGGACAACCAGGTCGCGACCGCCCAGCAACTGCTCGAGGAACCGGACGAAGGTGAGGAGCTGGGCCGTCGTGACGACTGACACGCCCTTGCCCACGAGGGCATTGTTGGCATCGTTCCATTCCGGCCGCTGGGTGTTCATCCAGATGCCCCCGCCCGGGATGAAGTTGACCAGCTTGGCCGCCAGCAGGGTGAGGAGCTTGTCGGCCAGCGTGCTTCGGTGAAGCCGCTCGGCGTCGACCCAGCGCAGCAGGCCGTCGCCACCGACGGACTCGGCGCGCAGCCGGGCCGCCCGATCGGCCAGCGCATCGAAGGTGACCGTGTCGGACGGGTGGGCCACCGTGTCGTCGAATCCCGCCAGTCGGTAGGGGACGTCCGCGCTGGTGAACACCCGCCGGTTGAGGCGGCTCTCCATCTCCCCGGGGTGGAATCGGTGGGACAGCTCCAGCAGCTGGGTGAGGTACACCACCTGGTGGTCGCTCCAGTAGCCGATGTTCGACCAGGGGTTGTCGGGCTCGGGGACCTCCCAGTCGATGCCCTGATCGCTGACCCGGTAGGGGTTGTAGCCGTCGAGGGTGGTGGCGTTCAGGAACGTGGTCACCATGCCGGGAAGGAGGTCGGGGTAGGACCAGGCCAGGGCCTCCCAGTTCTGGAAGATGTCTCGCCAATTGCCCTGGAAGCCGATGGTGGGCTGACCGGACTCGTCGGTGAGCCGGATGTCGAAACGGTTCCAGGGGCGGCTGGGGTCGCCGTGGCGGCGGCTGAATGTCAGCGGGAGGAACTCCAGCGACAGTCGTTCGAGGTCGGGATCGCCGCTCTCCGCGCCCCACGCGGTCAGTTCGTGCACGGACAGTTCCGGCCCCCGGTCGCGGAGCAGTTGCTCGGCCCGGTCGGCGACGTGGCGGTTGCGCCGGCGCGCGAAGCGCAGGAAGTCGTCGGACCGCACCCGATAACCGTTGAGCGGGACGCCGCCCCGCATGGCGTTGAAGGTGACGCAGGCGACGTGGTGGGCCGAGGCCGCCCCGTCGCCGGTGCACTGCACCGCGTCCGCTCCCGCCTGGAGGCGGCGAAGCGCTGACCTGGACTCCGCCAGATCCCGGTCGAGCGCCTCGCGTATCGAGTCGGGATCGCGGAGCGAGTGGCGCAGGTCGAGCGCGGCGGCGGTGTCCAGGCCCGTGTCCGTCGCCAGGGTCCAGCGAAGCGTCCCGTGGGCCTCCAGGTGCACCCGCTGGTCCGCGAGGTAGGCCCCTCGCACGCCGCGGCTGTCAGTTCGTGGCTCCAGGGCGCCACCCTCGGAGAACGCTCGCAACTGCCCGGAGTCACTCAGCCACGTCCGCACCGGTGGGCCCAGTCGCCAGGCGGTGGTGGCGGTGAGGGCCTCCGAGGGTTCGGCGAGATCGGTGAGCAATGAGCTCAGCGAGAAGCAACCGAGACCGGTGTCGGGGTCGACCTCCGAGCGCTTGTAGGCATCGAGGAGGACCGACAATTGGCTCTGGACCTGCTGGGTGGCGCCCGCCGGGAGCAGGTTGATCAGCCCGGCCAGGACATCGAGGTCGACGTCCTGGTGCGACTCGTTGCGGATCTCGGTGGAGATGATCAGCCCGAATCGCGGGCTGGTGCGCCAGGAGGTGTGGATGCTCAGGCCGATGTCATCCCGCTCCTCGATGAAGACCAGTTCGTCCCCGAGAAGCGTCTTGACCAGTGATCGCCGGCGAGCGCCCAGCGCGTCCGCCTCGGCGCCCCAGGGACGCCAGGTGCCCCAGGGTCCACGGATGACGGTCAGGCACCCCGTGGTGCCGGCCCCGTCGGCCAGCTTGTCCTCGGTGTCGTAGGGGAAGATCGCCTGGTTGGGGTTTCGGCGGCCCGCCGTCACGGCCTGGTTGCTGGTCAGGTACACCCACACGTCGGACACCCCGACGAGGGAGATCAGGAACGGCTGCAGGCGGTCGACGTCGCTGATCCGGTAGCAGGGCTCCCCTTCCCGCAGCTCGAAGTCGCCGGCCGGGGACCGATCTGTCAAAGGGAAAGCGCTTTCCGCCATGGATGGAACCTTAGCGACAGCCGATCGAGGCTGACAACCCCTGGCTGAGGTCCCTTCTACGCCTTGATGGGCCGGCGAGGCGGCGCCTTGGGGGGCGCTTGACAGCCATCCGGCGGACCCCTCATGCTTGGAGAGCGCTTTCCCATCGGGGAGAGCTCCAGCTTCAGAGACGAAGGAGAACTCATGCGCAACGGCTTGTTACGCAGCCCCGTGGGGCTGGTCTGCAGCCTCGCCCTGCTCGTCGGCGGGTGCGCGGGCGGGGCGGGGCCGGCGGCCACGTCCGCTCCGGCAACCGGGCCCATCACGCTGACCGTGGCCACGTTCAACGAGTTCGGCTATGACGACCTGTACGCCGAGTACACCAAGGCCCACCCGAACATCACCATCACCCCCAAGAAGGCCGCGACAACCAACGAGGCCCGGGACAACATGAACACCCGGCTCGCCGCCGGTTCGGGTCTGTCCGATATCGAGGCCGTCGAGGTCGACTGGTTGCCCGACCTGATGCAGAGCGCCGACAAGTTCGCCGATCTGAACTCGCCCGAGGTCGCCGGACGCTGGCTGGACTGGAAGACCAAGAGCGCCACCAGCGCCGATGGGCGCCTGATCGGCTTCGGCACCGACATCGGCCCCGAGGCCGTCTGCTACCGCGCCGATCTGTTCAAGAAGGCGGGGCTGCCCACCGATCGTGACGAGGTCGCCAAGCTGCTCGGCACCACCTGGGAGGACTACTTCGCGGTGGGTCAGGACTTCGTTGCCAAGAGCAAGGGGGTTGCCTGGTTCGACTCCGCCGGCGCGGTCTTCAACGCGCGGCTGAACCAGATGTCCAATCCCTACTCGTCCTCGGACACCGAAGAGAAGCTCATCCCGCTGGACGAGAACACGGCGATCAAGGACCTGTACACCTCCACCCTCACCGCCTCGGTCGATCACAAGCTGTCGGCCGGCATGGCGCAATGGAGCCAGGACTGGACCAACGCCTTCCAGAAGGGCAAGTTCGCCACCATGCTGTGCCCGGGCTGGATGCTCGGCGTGATCGAGGGCAACTCCGCCGGCGTCGAGGGCTGGGATGTCGCGAACGTCTTCCCTGGTGGCGGTGGCAACTGGGGTGGCTCCTACCTCACCGTCCCGGCGCAGGGGGCGCACGTGGAGGAGGCCAAGGCGCTGGCCGCCTGGCTGACCGCTCCGGAGCAGCAGATCAAGGCGTTCAAGGCCAAGGGCACCTTCCCGAGCCAGGTGGAGGCGCTCAAGAGCTCCGAACTCCTGGGGGTGACCAACACGTTCTTCAACGACGCGCCGACCGGCAAGATCCTGGCCGATCGGGCGGCGGCGGTGACCGTGAGCCCCTTCAAGGGACCGAACTACTTCGCGGTGACCACGATCATCTCGGACGCGATCAACCGCGTGGAGGTTGAGAAGACCGACGCCGCTGCCTCGTCCTGGCAGAAGGCGGTCGAGGAGTTCAAGGCTCTTCAGTGAGCAACCGGGGGTGCCGCCGCGAGGCGGCACCCCCACCCCTCCCTGCGCCCCCGGACGGGCGGCGCAGCCGTGGTCCGCGCCAAAGGAGACTCTCGTGACCAGCACCGACAGCGGCCGATCCGCCGCCTCCGCACCCCCGCAGACCTGGGGGCAGCGTCTGAACCGGTGGGACGTGAAGACCGCCCCCTATCTCTACATCGCCCCCTTCTTCTTGCTGTTCCTGCTGGTGGGTCTGTTCCCACTGGTCTACACCGGCTATGTCTCGCTGCATAACTGGAACCTGATCCGCGGTGATCTCGGCTTCGTCGGCCTGGACAACTTCGGTTTCGTCCTCACGCAGCCTCGCTTCGGCGTGGCGCTGCGCAACACCTTCAGCATCTTCTTGTTGTCCTCGGTGCCCCAGATCCTCGCCGCGATCGCGATCGCCGCGGTGCTGGATGCCAACCTGCGCGCCAAGACCTTCTGGCGGATGGGCGTGCTGCTGCCCTATGTGGTGGCCCCCATTGCCGTGTCGTTGATCTTCTCGCAGATCTTTGCCGACCAGTCGGGGGCGCTGAATGCGATCCTGACCCAGATCGGGCTCGACCCGATCGGGTGGCATCGCGACGTGTGGTGGAGCCACCTGGCGATCGCGACCATGGTGAACTTCCGCTGGACCGGCTACAACGCCCTGATCTTCCTGGCCGCCATGCAGGCCATCCCGCGTGAGGTGGTGGAGGCCGCCGTGGTCGACGGCGCCAGCCGGGCGCAGACCTTCTTCCGGGTCACCCTGCCGCTGCTGCGCCCCACGATGATCTTCGTGGTCATCACCTCGACCATCGGCGGCCTGCAGATCTTCGCCGAGCCCCGCCTCTTCGACGGCGCGGGCCTGGGCGGCTCGGACCGGCAGTACCAGACCATCACGATGTACCTCTGGGAGATGGGCTGGCGCGTGCGCGACCTCGGTGGCGCCTCCGCCGTCGCCTGGCTGCTCTTCGCGCTGATCGTCGTGCTCGCCGTCGTGAACCTGCTCATCGCCCGCCGGATCGGAGGTCGGACATGACCGACGTACGCATCGAGCCCGCCTCGGCGGAGGTCCTCAAGCCGCTGCGCTCCCGGCGTACGCGTCGGGCGATGGACCGCCCCGGGTGGCTGACCTACGGCCTGCTGCTCGCCGTCGTGCGCGGCAGCGGCTTCCCGCTCTACTGGTCCTTCCTCATCGGGTCGTACGACGCCACCGTGGTCAACGACGACCTGCCGCCGCTGTGGCCCGGTGGGCACTTCTTCACCAACGCGGCGCGGGTCTTCGACGCGGTGCCCTTCTGGGTGGCCCTGGCCAACAGCCTGATCGTGTCGACGACCGTGGCCTGCTCGGTGGTGCTCTTCTCCACCCTGGCGGGCTAC
>CAZBMH010000105.1:0-8330 GCA_964492685.1 uncultured Micropruina sp. | reverse complement strand
TGTCCAGGGTGCCGCCGGTGTGGCCCAGGCCGCGGCCGGACAGCTGCGGCACGGCGGCACCGCACGCGGCTACCAGGGGCGCCAGCGGCAGGGTGATCATGTCGCCGACCCCGCCGGTGGAGTGCTTGTCGACCGTGGGGCGGGTCAGACTGGAGAAGTCCATGCGCTCGCCCGTGGCGATCATCGCCGCCGTCCACGTGCTGAGCTCCTCGGGGTCCAGGCCCCGGAACAGCACCGCCATGGCCAGGGCCGCCATCTGCTCGTCGGTCACGACGCCCGCCGTGTAGGCCGGCATCAGCCAGTCGATCTCGGGTTTGCTCAGCCGGCCCCCGTCCCGCTTGGTCCGGATCAGGTCCACCACGTCGAAGCTCTGCACCATGGCTCCCAGTATTCCGCCGGACGACCCCCGGGTCGAGCCCGCCGCTGGGCCGTGCCAGCATGGGCGGGTGAACGGCGAACCCTGGGCGGAGCGGGCGGCGGCGGCCGAGCGCTCGATCCTCGCGCGGCACCTGCGGCCGGCCCCCTGGTCGCCCGGGTCGCGCCTGGGCGTGCTGTCGTGGCCGCCGCACTGGAAACATCGGCTCTGGGTTGAGTACGGCTACTGGTGGCAGGCCCACCTGTTGGATTGCCTCATCGACGCGCAGCTCCGGGAGCCCGATCCCGAGCGGCTGCGGGTGATCCGGCGGCTGCCGCGGGCGCTGCGTCGCCGCAACTACGGGCGCTGGCTGAACCGCTACTACGACGACGCGGCCTGGCTGGCGCTGGCGATGGGCCGCTCCGAGCGGTTGTTGGGCGTCGACAACGGACCGGCCCGGGCCGTCATCGCCAAGACCCTCTACGACGCGTGGCGCACCGACGGGCCCGGCGGCGGCATCCCGTGGCGGCGCGGCGACACGTTCCGCAACGTGCTCGCCAACGGCTCGATGGCCCTGGTGATGGCCCGGGTCGGCCGGATCCAGCGCGCCGGCGAGGCGGTGGATTGGATCCACGACCACCTGTGGGACAACGAGAGCGACCTGATCCTGGAGGGGCTGCGGCCCGACGCCCGCGACAGCCGCGTGTACACCTACAACCAGGGCCTGGTGATCGGCGCCGAGCTGGAGCTCGTTCTCGCCGGACGCCACGCGTCGCGGCTGGGTCGGCTGGTGGCCGCCGCGGCGGGCAACCTCGCCCGCGACGGCGTGTTGCACGGCTGCGGCGGCGGCGACGGCGGCCTCTTCGGCGGGATCACCGTCCGCTATCTCGCCGCGGTGGCCCGGGAGCTCCCCGGCACGGGCGAGCCGGAGGCCCGCACCCGGACCCTCGCGCGCGACCTCGTCCTGGCGTCGGCGCGGGCGGCCTGGGCCCACCGTGCCGAGACCCCCGAGGGCGTCTTCTTCGGCCCGGAGTGGGACGTCCCGGCGGTCGTCCCCACCCGCCGGGGGAGCGTCGGCCACGGCGGCGCGCCCTCGGACCCGCCCGAGCGGGACCTGTCCACCCAACTGGGCGGCTGGATGCTGCTGGAGGCGGCCGCCACGCTGGCGTGAGCGGACGGGCCGCCCCCGCCTGGGGCACTACGGTGGGCGCATGCGCATCGCTCGTTATGTGGCCGGGGGAGACCCCACCTACGGCATCGTCGAACTCGCCGAGGACGACGGCCCGAACCCCGACACCATCGCGGCCCTGACCGGCGACCCGCTGGCCGGCAAGGTCAACTACACCGGGGAGCGGCTGCCGCTGGCCGACGTCCGGCTGGTCGCTCCCGTGATCCCGCGCAGCAAGGTGATCGGGGTCGGACGCAACTACGCCGCCCACGCCGCCGAGTTCGGCCACGAGGTGCCGACCACGCCGCTGACCTTCCTCAAGCCGAACACGTCGGTCATCGGGCCCGGTGAGCCGATCATCCGGCCGGGGGAGTCGTCCGAGGTGCACTTCGAGGGGGAGCTGGCCGTCGTCATCGGGCGGATCTGCCGCCGGGTGCCGCCCGAGCGGGCCGCCGAGGTGATCTTCGGCTACACCGTCGCCAACGACGTGACCGCCCGCGATCTGCAGCGCACCGACGGCCAGTGGACGCGCGCCAAGGGCTTCGACAGCTTCTGCCCGTTGGGGCCCTGGATCGTCACCCACCTGGGCCTGGGCGAGGTGGCGGACCTCGAGCTCACCACCGAGGTCAACGGCACCGTGAAGCAGCAGGCCAGCACGTCCGATCTGGTCTTCTCGATCCCGGCGCTGATCGCCCACATCAGCGACTACACGACGCTGCTGCCCGGCGACGTCATCCTCACCGGCACCCCCGAGGGGGTCGGGCCGCTGGTCGCCGGCGACCGGGTCTCGGTGCGGATCGGGGGCATCGGCACCCTCACCAACCCGGTGATGGACGAGGACTGAGGGTGCCGCCGGCGGTCGTCGCGCCCGGGCCGTCCGTCCCCGAGGCCGGGTTCAGCTACCCCGAGGTGCTGCGGGGCCGCGGCCCGCTCGTCGCGGTCTTCGGAATCCTCCTGGGCGTGACCAGCTTCATGCTGCTCAGCACCGCGGTGGCGCAGGGGCTGGTGTTCGCTGGGTGGCGGCTGGGCCTCACCCCGGGGGCCGACTTCGTGAGTGCCTACCGGGCGGCCTCGTCCTTCCAGACGCCCTGGGGAATGCTGGCGATCCACCTGGGCCTGGCGGTGCTGATCCCGCTCAGCCTGGCGCTGGTGCGGGTGGTGCACCACGCCCGCCCGTCCTACCTGCTCTCCGTCCGACCGGGGTTCCGGTGGGGGTATCTGGCGGCCAGCGCCGGCGTCGCCCTCGTCGTCCTCAACGTCGTCCTCGCCGCGTCGACCGGCTTCGCGATCGGCGAGCTGCGGCCGCAGCCCGACTTCGCGGTGTTCCTGGTCGTGATCCTGCTGACCTCGCCGCTGCAGGCCGCCGCCGAGGAGTTCTTCTTCCGCGGCTACCTGCTGCAGGCCTTCGGCTCGATGACCCGGACATCGTGGTTCGGCATCGTGGCCTCGGCCGCACTGTTCGCCCTGTTCCACGGCACCCAGAACGTGCCGCTGTTCCTCGACCGCTTCGGCTTCGGGCTGCTGGCGGCGGTGCTGGTGACCCGGACGGGGGGCCTGGAGGCGGCCATCGGCGCCCACGTGGTCAACAACGTGCTGGCCTTCGCCTACGCGGGCCTCGTCAGCACGATCGCCGAGGTGAAGGCCGTGCAGCAGGTGGGCTGGATCGACCTCGCCTGGGACCTGGCCGGGTTCGCGGTCTACACGCTGGCGGCGATCTGGCTGGCCCGTCGGTGGGGTCTGCAGACGCTCACGGCGGGCTCAGTTTGAGCCGCACCGCCATCGTCCGGTAACGTGAACCCTCGCTGGCCCGCAAGGGTCAGCAGTGGGGTATGGGGTAATTGGCAGCCCGCCGGATTCTGGTTCCGTCAGTCTAGGTTCGAGTCCTAGTACCCCAGCGCAGAAGATTCGCTTCAGCTGTGCTGGCTTTGGTAATCTTCGTCGAGTCGCTTCGTGCGACAGCTAGGGCCCCGTTGTGTAGCGGCCTAGCACGCCGCCCTCTCAAGGCGGTAGCGCGGGTTCGAATCCCGTCGGGGCTACCAGTCACCCGTTGCCGGACTTCCACTCCGGCAGCGGGTTTCTGACTTTCCAGGCCCCCGATCTGATCCCCGAATCGTGTGGCGGCCCTGGCCGCGACGGCCGTCCAGCTGCCCCAACGGGCCCGCTCAACGGGGGAGTGGCGCGGGAATATCCCTCTATGGTTGAAAGTTGAACCGGCATGAAGAAGATCGGGTTCCTGTCCTTCGGGCATTGGTCGAACGCGCAGTTCTCGCAGACGCGCTCGGCGTCCGACGTCCTGCATCAGTCCATCGACCTCGCGGTCGCGGCCGAGGATCTGGGAGTGGACGGCGCGTACTACCGCGTCCACCACTACGCCAACCAGCTCGGTTCGCCCTTCCCCCTGCTGGCCGCGATCGGGGCCCGGACGAGCCGCATCGAGATCGGCACCGGCGTCATCGACATGCGCTACGAGAACCCGCTGTACATGGCGGAGGACTCCGGCGCCGCCGACCTGATCTCGAACGGACGGCTGCAGCTCGGCGTGAGCCGGGGATCGCCCGAGCAGGTGATCGACGGGTGGCGCTACTTCGGTTACGGGCCCGCCGAGGGCCAGGACATGGCCGACGTCGCCCGCTCGAACACCGAGGTCTACCTCCAGGTGATCTCGGGTGCCCGATTCGCCGAGCCCAACCCGCGACCGATGTTCCCCAACCCCACGCCCGGGCCGCTGGCGATCCAGCCGCAGTCGCCGGGGCTGCGCGACCGCATCTGGTGGGGCGCGGCCTCGGACGCCACCGCCGAGTGGGCGGCCACCGTGGGCATGAACCTCATGAGCTCCACCCTGAAGGTGGATGAGAGCGGCAAGCCCTTCCACGAGCAGCAGGCCGAGCAGATCGAGAAGTTCCGGGCCGCGTGGAAGGCAGCCGGGCACGAGCGCGAACCGCGCGTCTCCGTCAGCCGGTCGATCATGCCGCTGGTCACCGACGAGGATCGCGCCTACTTCGGGCACGACCGGGACGGCGGCGACACGGTCGGCCAGATCGACAACTTCCGCGCCATCTTCGGGCGGTCGTATGCGGCCGAGCCCGACGTGCTCATCGAGGACCTTTCCCAAGACACGGCCATCGCGGCCGCCGACACCGTGCTGCTCACCGTCCCGAACCAGCTCGGCGTCGACTACAACGCCCACCTGCTCGAGTCGGTCGTCAAGCACGTGGCCCCGGGCCTCGGCTGGCGCTGACCCCCGTCCCGTTCGTCGGCCCCATCGGTCTTCCGGTGGGCCGAACGAGCGGCGTGCCCACGGCGCAGCAGCATCGCCCCGGGGTTGGCATCATGCGTACGTGATCGCGTCCGCTGACGGAGGTGTTGGGAGTGACCGCTGTGAGCGCAACCTCGGCGAGGGCGAACCTGTACCGGCTGATCGACCAGGTCAACGAGGAGTCCGAGCCGCTGACCATCACCGGACAGCGCGGCAACGCCGTCCTGATCGGCGAGGAGGATTGGCGCGCCATCCAGGAGAGCCTGTTCCTGGCGGGCGTGCCCGGGTTCGCGGAGTCGATCCGACAGGCGCGCAACGAGGGCATCGAGGCGGGTTCGGACACCCTGGAATGGTGACGCCCTGGCGGCTGGTCTACTCCAAGGCGGCCCAGAAGCTTGCGGCATCGGGTCTGAAGCGCAAGGCCCACGAGTTGCTGGGGGTCATTGCCGACCACCCGTTCGCCAACCCGCCCCGCTACGAAAAGCCCGTTGGCGACCTCGCGGGCTGCTGCTCGCGCCGGATCAACATCCAGCACCGCCTCGTCTACGAGGTTCTTGCCGAAGAGCGCGTCGTGCATGTCCTGCGAGTGAGGAGGCGAGTGAGTTCCTAACCCCTGTCGTGGCGGCTGAAGAACGCCCACAGGGTGGCGGTGGCGTCGAGGCCGTCGGCCCGCGTGGGCCAGGCGTGGCCGAGGCCCCCGACGGTGAGGAGGCTGACCTCGCGCCCGGACGCACAGGCGGACGCCTCCAGCCGGGTGGGCCCGTTGGTGGTCACCGAGGCTCGGGCGCAGTCGTCCCGGGCGCGCCAGCCCGCGACGGCGTCTGCGATCGGGAGGCGCCAGACGCCGGCGTCGCCAGCGAACGGGACGATGCTGTCGGCCAGGCCGTGGATGTGAAGGATCGACGTGGGTCTCGCGTCATCGCAGTCGACCACCAGGCCCCCGGCCACCGGGCCGAACGCCGCGAAGCGGTCGGTCTCGCAGGCGAGCCGGTAGGCCATGGCGCCGCCGTTGGAGAAGCCCGTCACGTAGAGCCGCCGGGGGTCCAGGGGGACGGCCGCGCCGAGGTCGTCGAGGATCGCCAGCGTCGCCCCGACGTCATCCACGCCGGTCTCGCTCGAGGCCCCGCAGCAGCCGCCGGCGTTGAAGCCCTCGTTGAGGCCCTCGGGGTAGGCGACCACGAAACCCTCGCTGTCGGCCAGCTCGTTCCAGCCGAACTCCTGCTCGGTACGCGCCGCGTTCCCGGTGTAGCCGTGGAACACCATCACCAGCGGGGCCGGTGACGCGAGCCGGCGTGGCAGATAGACGCGGTACTCGCGGAGGCTGTCCCCGACCGTCACCGAGTGGAGCGTCGATCCCTGGGTCAGGGCGCCGTCTGGGTAAGGGGTGGTCCCCCCTCCAGTCGTGCAGGCGGCCGCCAGCACGAGCAGGGCGAGCAGCGGACGCGTCAGGGCGGTCCTGCGCCGGGATGCGGGCCGGGTCGGCGTGGGGGTGCTCATTGCTCTGTCCTGGCTGATGGGTCTCGTGGGTCGACCCTAGCCCCGGGCGGGAACGCCATCGTGACGCGCGCCGAGACGCGGCCGCCTCCCGCTCGGGGGGCGCGGGATAGTACGGGGGTGAAACCCGAGGAACTGCAACGGCTGGCGGCCCGGGGCTGGCCGGGCCTGGAGATCGGTCGGCTGGGGGAGTGGGAGCTGCACGCCGGGGCGGGGTTCACCGGGCGGGCGAACGCCTGCCTCCCGATCGGGGATCCGGGGCGGCCGCCCACGGAGGCCGTGTGGGCGGTCGAGGCCTGGTACGCCGACCGGGGGATCGCCCCGCGGTTCCAGGTCGCCTACGACCTCAAGGGGCCCGAGGATCCGGCCCCGGGGATCGACGCGCTGCTGGCCGCCGACGGGTGGGTGGCGGATCCGACCACGCTGGCCATGGCGGCCGGCATCGCCTCGCTCGCGGCGCCGGTCGCGCGCGCCGAGGTCACCCTCGTCTGGGCGCCGAGGCCGGATGCCGCTTGGCTGGGTCTCTATCACTATCGCGGCGCCCCGCTGCCCGAGGTGGCCCTGCCGGTGATCACCGCGGCCCCCGCGCACTACCTCAGCCTGATCGCGGACGGGCGGCTGATCGGCATCGGACGGGCGGTGGTCACCGACGCCTGGGTCGGGCTCAGCGCCATCGAGGTCGCCGCCGACTCGCGCAGGCAGGGACTGGGGTCACTGATCACCTCGTCGCTGGTGACCCGGGGCGCCGAACACGGCGCGACGCGGGCCTACCTGCAGGTCTTCGAGCACAATACGGCGGCGGTGCGGCTGTACCGCGGGCTCGGCTTCGTCCCGCATCACCGCTACCACTACCGCACCCGCCCCTGACGCGTGAGTGAGGGCGCTCAGCCCTCCGCGCCGGTGCGGCGGAGCACCTCCGAGAGGCGCTCGGCGGCGGCCATGACGGCCGGCGCGTGCAGCCGTCCGGGCTGGCGCGAGAGCCGCTCGATCGGGCCGGAGACGGAGACGGCGGCGATGACCTTGCCGGAGGGGGAGCGGACCGGGGCCGACACCGAGGCCACGCCGGCCTCGCGCTCGGCGACGGACTGGGCCCAGCCGCGGCGCCGGACGGTGGCCAGGGCGACGGCGGAGAAGGAGGCGCTCATCAGGCCGCGCTGGATCCGCTCCGGGTCCTCCCAGGCCAGCAGCACCTGGGCGGCCGAGCCGGCGGCCATGGTGAGCTGCGAGCCCACGGGGATGGTGTCGCGCAGCCCGGAGGGGCGCTCGGCGGCGGCGGCGCAGACGCGCATGTCACCCTGCCGACGGAACAGCTGGGCCGACTCGCCGGTGATGTCGCGGAGCCGGGCCAGCACGGGCCCGGCGGTGGCCAGCAGCCGGTCCTCGCCCGCGGCGGAGGCGAGCTCGCTCAGCCGCGGTCCGAGGACGAAACGTCCCTGCAGGTCGCGGCTCACCAGGCGATGATGTTCCAGGGCGACCGCGAGGCGATGCGCCGTCGGTCGGGCCAATCCGGTGGCGGTCACCAGCCCCGCCAGGGTCGTGGGTCCCTGCTCGAGCGCCGTCAATACCAACGCCGCTTTGTCCAGCACCCCGACACCACTTGAATTGTCCATAGGATGATATTGCCGTCTCGAATCATGGTACGCAAGTCCTATGATGATATTGGCGGTGCTGCTGGGAAGCGCCGGCACGTCTCAGGAGGAACTCCATGGGTAAGACGCTCAGTGACAAGGTATGGGAGAACCACGTCGTGCGCAGCGCGACCGGCGAGCCCGACCTGCTCTACATCGATCTTCACCTCGTCCACGAGGTGACCTCGCCCCAGGCCTTCGACGGCCTGCGGCTCGCCGATCGTCCGGTTCGCCGCACCGACCTGACCATGGCCACCGAGGACCACAACACCCCGACGCTGAACATCACCGCGCCGATCGCCGATCCGGTGAGCCGGCTGCAGGTCGACACGCTGCGCCACAACGCCGAGGAGTTCGGCGTGCGCATCCACTCGCTGGGCGACAAGGACCAGGGCGTCGTCCACATCATCGGCCCGCAGCTGGGCCTGA
>CAZBMH010000104.1:0-8434 GCA_964492685.1 uncultured Micropruina sp. | reverse complement strand
CCCGCCGACACCGACGCCACCAGCGTGATCGCCGCCCGCGCGAACGAGCTCATGGCGGACCCGTCGGGGATCAAGCGCGACGACCTGGCCGACTTCGAGGACGACATCGTCCGCCACGACTACCGCACGGCGTACTGCGAGGACCTCAAGAACGTCATCGACCTGGACGCGATCCGCGCGGCCGGGCTGAACATCGGGGCCGACCCGATGGGCGGCGCCGCCGTGCAGTACTGGGAGTACATCGCCGACAACCTCGGCATCGGGCTCAGCGTGATCAACCCGACCGTCGACCCAGCGTGGCCGTTCATGACGCTGGACTGGGACGGCAAGATCCGGATGGACTGCTCCTCCCCCTACGCCATGGCGTCGCTCATCACCAACAAGGACGCCTACGACATCTCGACGGGCAATGACGCCGACTCCGATCGCCACGGCATCGTCACCCCGGACGCCGGGCTGATGAATCCGAACGCGTACCTCGCGGTGGCGATCTGGTACCTCTACACGCATCGTCCGGGCTGGAAGGCCGATGCCGGCATCGGCAAGACCCTCGTCTCCTCGTCCTTCATCGACAAGGTCGCCGCGGATCTCGGCCGGACGCTGATCGAGGTGCCGGTCGGCTTCAAGTGGTTCGTGCCGGGCCTGATGACCGGCGACATCGGCTTCGGGCGCGTCCTTCCTGACCCTGGACGGCCAGACCTGGACCACCGACAAGGACGGAATCCTGCTCTGCCTGCTGGCCAGCGAGATCCTGGCCGTCACCGGCAAGACCCCGTCCCAGATCTACGCGCAGATGGAGGCCAAGTACGGCACCTCCTCCTACGCGCGGGTGGACGCGCCGGCCAACCGCGAGCAGAAGGCCAAGCTCGGCAGGCTGTCGCCCGAGGACGTCACCGCCACCGAGGTGGCCGGCGAGCCGATCCTGGCCAAGCTCACCAACGCCCCCGGCAACGGGGCCGCCATCGGCGGTCTCAAGGTCGTGACCGAGCACGCCTGGTTCGCGGCCCGACCCTCGGGCACCGAGGACGTCTACAAGATTTATGCCGAGTCCCTCAAGGGCCCCGAGCACCTGGCGCAGGTCCAGGCGGAGGCCCGCGAGGTGGTCAACGCCGCACTCGGCTGATCTCGTGCCTCGGACGCCCCGGCACACTCTGCCGGGGCGTCCCTTGCTGTCTGCGCTCGCGGGAACCGACCGCGACGAGGGTGGCGCTGTGAGAGGCTGAGGACATGCAGAACGACGATCTCTTTGTGTGCATCGACCATGTCGGCCTCGCCGTCCCTGACCTCGACGAAGCCATCAAGTTCCACACCGAGGTGATGGGGTGGCGCGTGCTGCATCGCGAGCGCAACGAGGAGCAGGGCGTCGAGGAGGCCATGATCGGCACGGGTGAGCAGGGGGCCGAGAACGCCCAGATCCAGCTGCTGGCCCCGCTGAACGAGGCCTCCACCATCGCCAAGTTCATCGCCCGCAACGGGGTCGGCATGCAGCAGCTCGCCTACCGGGTGAAGGACCTCGACGCCGTCAGCGCCACGCTGCGCGAGCGTGGCGTCCGGCTGCTCTACCCCGAGCCGAAGCGCGGCACCCACGGGTCGCGGATCAACTTCGCGCATCCCAAGGACGTGGGCGGCGTGCTCCTGGAGCTCGTGGAGCCTGCCGCGCACTGACCGCGCGCGCGTACCCGGGCCACCACGGGCCCGGGTACCATCGGTCCCGAGCTGCGCGAAAGGACCACCCCATGACCTCACGCCCCGACGACAGCGCCGGACTGGATCTGTTCGATGAGACGGCCAGCGCCGTCGGAAACTTTCCTCATGCAATGAGGGGCTACGACCGCGCGGCGGTTGACTCCTATCTCCGCGAGCTGGAGCGGGCGCTGTCCTCGACCAAGCGGAAGCTTCGGCTGGCCGAGCAGGCCGCCCGGGCCAAGGCCGCGGAGACCGACTACCAGCGCCTGGGCGCCCACACCGCCGAGATGCTGCGCGCGGCCGAGGCGGAGGCCGCCGAGCTGGTGCGCAGCGCCGAGCTGAAGTCGGCCCGGATCCTCGCGGCGGCCAGCGGCGATGCCGCGCGACTGGGGGCCGACGCCCGTGCCGGAGCCGGGCGCGCCCGGGCGGAGAGCCAGGACGCCGTCCGCTCCCTGCGCGAGGATCATGCCGACCAGGCAGCGGCGGAGCTCACGATCGCCCAGGAGGAGGCGCAAGCGCTGCTCCGGGCCGCCAACGAGCACCATCGCCTCACCATCGTGGGCGCCGAGCAGGCCGCGAGCGCGCTGGTGGCCGCCGCCGAGGCCGAGGCGCAGCGGGTGCGCCAGGCCGCCCTTCGCGAGGCGGCCGAGACGCGCGCGGAACTGGCCCGGGAGCAGGAGGAGGCGCTGGCCCAGACCCGCACCGCCGCCGAGGCGGCCGCGGCCACCCTCGCGGCGCTGCTGGCCAGCAGCCGCGCCGCCCACGAGCAGTACCTCGCCCGGCTGGTCGAGGACGCCAAGACCCTTGACCAGCGGCGGGACCTGGCCATGCGGGAGGCTGAGCAGCTCCGGGCCGCGGCCGCCCAGGACGCCGGCATCGTCGCGGAGAGGGCGCGCGCCGAGGCCGATCAGCTCCTGCTGGACGCCCAGGCGGAGGGACGTGCCCGCGCCGCCGCGCTGCGCGAAGAGACCGAGACGCTGGAGGCCCGCAAGCAGGCGCTCGTGGAACGGCTCGCGGGGCTGGCCGCCGCGGCCGGCCAGAGCGCCACCCAGTTCGCTGCGCCCACGACTCAACCCTCCGTCGAGGGTGTGACCGGGTGAGAGCGGCACAGACTGGCCGATCGTGGGCCGGCGGGGAAGAATGAGGCGCACGTGCCGAACGCAACAAAGGAGCCCCCACAGGCCATGAACAGCGACCAGGAGACTCCGCTCGACGCGCCCGCGGCCCCCGTTCCCGATCCGGCGGCGGCAGCAGCAGCGCCGACCCGCCCACGACCCGAGGCGGCGATGCCGGCCTCGGCCCCCACGCCGTCGGGCCCCCGCGGCTGGCTGCGGCGGATCCGGCGCTCGGCGACCGCCACCCCCAGCGACTTCGATCCGCCCACGGACGATCCCGGAATCCCGCAGCGCCCCAACCTGTTGAACCTCGGCCCCTTCCGGATCGGGTTCTCGCTCACGCTGGGGGCGCTCACCGCATTCGTGCTCATGTCGGCGATCGGCGAGCTCCAGTCGGTGGTGTTCCTGGTGGTCTTGGCGCTCTTCCTCGCGTTGGGGCTCAACCCCGTCGTCGAGTGGCTGCACGCCGGCGGCCTGCGCCGTGGGCTCTCGGTGGGCCTCGTCGCGCTGGCGGTGGTCGGCGTCCTCGGGCTCGCCATGTGGGCCGTCGTCCCGGTGGCCAGCGAGCAGGTGACCCGCCTGATCCAGAACGCCCCGACTCTCCTGGCCGACCTGCGGCAGAACCCCCAGATTGCGGCCCTGGACGAGCGCTACGGCATCATCTCCCGCGCGGCGGAGTATCTGCAGTCCACCAACCTGATCAACGCCCTGTTCGGCAGCCTGGTGGGCGCCGGACAGGTGGTCGCGAACATGCTCTTCTCGACGATCATGACCGTGGTGCTGACGCTCTACTTCCTGGCGTCGATGCCCACCATCAAGGACTTCATCTACCAGCTGGCCCCGGCCTCGCGCCGCCCCCGCGTGCGCTACCTCGCCAACGAGGTCTTTGGGCGCATCGGCGGCTACCTGACCGGGCTGTTCATCATCGTGACCTGCACCACGCTCAGCACGTTCGTCGTCATGAACATCGTGGGGCTGGGCCAGTACTCCCTCGCCCTGGGGGTGGTGGTCGCGCTCTGCGCGTTCATCCCGCTCATCGGCATGACCATCTCGATGACGATCGTCTCGATCGTCGCGTTCTCCGTCTCGCCCGTCACGGGGCTGATCATGGTGGGCTGGTTCCTGCTCTACATGCAGATCGACAGCTACGTGATCCAGCCGCGGGTCTTCCAGCGCTCGGTCAGCCTTCCCGGCGTGGTGGCCATCCTGGCCGCGGTCTCCGGCGGCGCGCTGTACGGCCTGATGGGGGCGATCCTCGCGGTGCCGACGGCGGCGGCGCTGATGTTGGTGTACCAGGAGGTCCTGGTCCCCGCGCTCGACCGATCCTGAGCCGGTCCCGCGGGGATTCCGCGCGTCAGAACAGCCGGTCCTCGGCGTTGTCCATGCCTCGCAGGGCGTCGTAGTCGACCACCAGCGTGTCGATGCCCCGCGTGGCCGCCAGCACCTTCGCCTGCGGCTTGATCTGTTGGGCCGCGAAGATGCCCCGCACCGGGCTGAGCAGCGGGTCGGCGTTCATGAGCTCGAGGTAGCGGCTCAGCTGCTCCACGCCATCGATCTCCCCCCGGCGCTTCACCTCGACGGCGACATAGCCGCCCGCGGGGTCACGAACCAGCAGGTCGACCGGCCCGATCGGGGTCTGGAATTCGCGGGTCACCAGCGTCCACCCGTCCCCGAAGGTTCGGGGATGCTCGGCCAGCAGAGCCTGCAGGTGGGCCTCCACGCCGTCCTTGACCAGGCCCGGGTCGATCCCGAGGCGATGTTCCGAGTCGTGCAGCACCTCGCCGATGCTGATCAGCAGGGTGTCGCCCTCCCGGTTGCGGACCTCCCACACCTGGGTGTGCGCCTCGACCTCCGGCTCCCGCAGCGTGAGCGTGCACGGCGGGTTCATCCAGTTGAGGGGCTTGTACGCTCGGTCGTCGGCGTGGATGGACACCGAGCCGTCCGCCTTGAGCAGGATCAGCCGGGTCGCCATCGGGAGATGGGCGCTGAGCCGGCCCGCGTAATCGACCTGGCACTGGGCAACGAGCAACCGCACCCGCCCACCGTAGCGGCCGCGACCATCGCTGACGAACCGCCCGGGATGTGGCGCGCGGCCGCTTTGACTAAGTTGGGGGCATGGCCAAGCGACCCAGCAAGCACCTGCGGCCGCCGCGGCCGTTGTCCGACACCCTGGCCACCACGACCGACAAGACCGACGGCGGGTGGATGGTGCAGGCGATGCCCGCGGGCCGCGCCGTGAAGGCTTATCGCTGCCCCGGCTGTCAACAGGAGATCCAGCCCGGCACCCCGCACCTGGTCGTGTGGCCGCAGCTGCCGAGCCTGCTGTCGGCCTCCGGGGTCGAGGAGCGGCGCCACTGGCACACGGCCTGCTGGAACAGGAGACGGTGATGCTGCACACCCAGCTGGTCGGCGCCGGACGACCGAAGCTCGGCTACCTGCACGGCCTCTTCGGCCGCGGGACGAACTGGAACGGGATCGCCCGCGCGCTGGCCGCCGAGGATCAGCCGGGCGTCCTGATCGACCTGCCGAACCACGGGCACAGTTCCTGGACGCCCACGTTCGACTACCTGGCCATGGCCGACGCGGTGGCCGCCGAGATCGAGGAGCGCATGGGCTCGGCCGCCGGGCTGACCCTCGTCGGCCACTCGATGGGGGGCAAGGTCGCCATGCTGGTGGCGCTGCGCGCCCCGCACCTGGTCAAGGGGCTCGTCGTCGTCGACATCGCGCCCGGGGTCTCGGCCCAGGTGGTGACGTCGGTCCCGCTGGTGGCGGCCATGCGCTCGCTTGATCTGGTCACCACCGAGAACCGCCGGGCGGCCGACGACGCCATGGCCCTGCGGGTCGACGACCCCGCGGTCCGGCAGTTCCTGCTGCAGAACCTGAAGCTGATCGCGCGCGTGCCGGCGACCGGGCCCGGGCCCCGCTGGCGCTGGGAGGTCAACCTGGACCTGCTGGGCGACTCCCTGGCGGGGGTGGCCGGCTGGCCCGACATCGGCGGCAGCTACCACGGCGACGTGCTGTGGGTCGCGGGCGCCCAGTCGTCCTACATTCGACCGGAGCACGAGCCGGCCATGCGGGCGCTCTTCCCGAACGTCCGGCAGGTCACCATCGCGGGGGCCGGCCACTGGGTGCACGCCGACCAGCCCGACGCGCTGGTGGCCGCGCTGCGGGGGTTCCTCAGCCGGCCGTCACCGAGATGATGCGGGCGGCGCCCTTCGGCTTCCCCGTCCCGCCCGGCAGGCTTGCGTCGTGGCCCTGCGCGGCGAGGGCCCGCACCCGGGCGAGTGAGGCCTCGTCCAACGTCCCCCACACGGTGTAATTCGGCTGCAGCGCCGAGTCCTGGTAGACGATGAAGAACTGGGACCCGTTGGTGTTCGGCCCCGCGTTGGCCATGGCGACGGTCCCGGCGGGGTAGGAGGTTGTTCCCGCCAGCTCATCGGCGAAGGAGTAGCCGGGGCCGCCCCGCCCGGTGCCCGTCGGGTCCCCGCACTGCAGCATGAACAGCCCCTGATCGGCCAGCCGGTGGCAGCTGGTGTCGTTGTAGTACCCCTGGCTCACCAGCGACTCGAACGAGTGGACGGTGCAGGCGGCCCGCGAGCGGTCGGCCGTGATGGTCACCGGTCCGTCGGGCATTGTCAGGGTGAACGTGGCCGTGCCCTTCGTCAGCACATCCGTCGTCGAGGGCGGCTGCACCGGACGCGACGCCTGGCCGGAGGCCGGGTAGCTGCACGCCAGCGGCGAGACGGGCGTCGTGGGGACGGCAAACGTCGGGGTCGAGGCGGCCGACGAGCAGCCGGCCATCAGCAGCGCCACCGACACGACGGCGGGAACGAACGTCTTCATCGGGCCATCCTGCCAGCGATTAGGGTGGGCGCATGGTTCAGCTCACCAAGATCTACACCCGCACCGGGGACGCCGGGTCCACCCGGCTGTCCGACCTGTCCGAGGTCGCCAAGACCGACCTGCGGGTCGAGGCGTACGGCGACGTGGACGAGGCGAACTCCGTCTTGGGCGTGGTCACCGCCGGGGGGCTGGCCGCGCCGGCGCTGGAGGCGATGCTTCGCCACATCCAGAACGAGCTCTTCGACGTCGGGGCCGACCTCTCCACCCCCATCGACCCCGCGCCCGCGTGGGAGCCGCTGCGCATCATCCCGTCCTGCATCACCCGGCTGGAGGGCTGGTGCGACGAGCTCAGCGCGCAGCTGGAGCCGCTGAACTCGTTCATCCTGCCCGGGGGCACCGCCGCGGCCGCCCAGCTGCACGTGGCGCGCACAGTGGTGCGCCGCGCCGAGCGCGTCGCCTGGAAGGCCGCCGCCGCCCACGGGCTTGACGTGGACGGCGGGGTGAACTCGCTGGCCATCACGTACCTGAACCGGCTCTCGGACCTGCTCTTCCTGGCCGCACGGGTGGCCAACATCGAGAACGGCGACGTGCTCTGGCTGCCGGGCACCGATCGGGCCCCGGCCGAGCCGAAGGCGGCCCGCCGGCGGGCGAGGATCGAGGAACGGGCGCGCGCGACTCAGTAGTGCGCGCGATAGGCCGTGCCGGGAGGCGCGGCCTCCAGCCAGCTCAGCATCCCCGTGAGCGAGTCCGCGGTCATGGCGACCTCCCAGGTGCCCTCGGGGGTGGTCAGCCCGACGATCCGCTGATCTTCGAACAGCACCACCGACTCGATCGCCGTCGGCACTCGCTGGGGCCCGGCATGCGCCCGTCCGCGGACGAACAGCAGCCGCGGCCGGAAGGACGCGCTGAAGGACCGGAACCACTCGACTCGGTCGCCCTGATAACGAGCGACTCCGAGCACCCAACCGGAGCCCGGAGTCGTGTCGTGGAGGCGCACCGAACACTCGAAGCTCCCGCCCAGGCGCGCCAGCCAACGTCGGCGTGCCGCGAGCAGGACCACCGGGACGAGGACCACCAGCGCCAGGATGGAGAGCAGCCATTCCGCTGAGGTGAGTACACCGTCCATCGCCGCCCCCGAGCTCAGTGGTTCTGATGGGCCTTCTGAGCCGCCCGGAGCTGCGCAGTGGCGCGTTGGTGGTGCTGCCGGGTCTCCAGATCGATCTCCCCGGCCTCCAGCCGCTTCTCGGCCGCGCGAAGCTCGCCCTCCGCTTCGGTCAGCGAGATCTCCTTCGCCAGCCGCCCGTACGGGCTCAGCACGGCGACGCGGTTGTCGGCCACCGACAGGAAGCCCCCGTCGACGACGACGATCTCCCGGGTGCCGCCGTCGGTGAGGATCTCAACCATGCAGGGAACCAGCACGGCGAGGAAGGGTTCGTGACCGGGCAGAATGCCCACATCACCCTCCGAGGTCCGCGCGACGATGGAGAGGGCCTCCCCCTCCCACACCCGCCGGTCCGCGGCCACCACGTCCACGTGGAGCGCGTCGGTCATGGGTCAGCCTTCCTTCTGGATCCTGGCCCAGTTCTCCATGACCATGTCCATGCCGCCCACGTTGAAGAAGGCCTGCTCGGCGACGTGATCGACCTCGCCGTCGCAGATCATCTTGAACGACTCGATCGTGTCGGCAAGCGGCACCGTCGAGCCCGGAACGTTGGTGAACTTCTCGGCCATGTAGGTGTTCTGGCTGAGGAACTGCTGCAGCCGGCGGGCCCGGCCGACGATGATCTTGT
>CAZBMH010000103.1:0-8510 GCA_964492685.1 uncultured Micropruina sp. | reverse complement strand
CACCGACGAACCATCATGATGCGGAAGCAACCACAACGCGGTCACAGGATCCTCCATTCGTCGACGCGCGTCGACGAATGGAATGTAGGCCGCGAGTGGTGCGGGTGTCAACGCCGGCCCATGGGCCGGTGGCCGTCGTCCTGGTCGCCCGGCGGATGCCGCCCTGGACCTTCCCGGTGGTCGGGGGACGGCCCGCGAGCGGTCGCTCAGGAGCTGCGGCGCCGGACGGGGGTGGTGCGCGGTTGGGAGGTGCTGGCTCGCTCCACGAGCGTGCCCGGCCAGAGTGTCTGGAGCCCCTTGGTCCCGGGCTGCTTCTCGAGAGCGTGGATCAGGGCGCGGGCCGCAGCGCTCCCGATGAGCCCGGCCGGCGGGCTGATCGCGGTGATGGCCGGGTAGAGGTAGTGGGCCCGCTGCTCGGACATGGACATGGACATCACGGACAGGTCCTCGGGGATGCGCATCCCGCGCGCCTGGGCTCCCTGGAAGACGCCGATCGTGGCCTCGTCGTTGAAACCGATGACAGCGGTGACGGAGGGGAGCTGCGTGACGAGGGTGGTGAGGGCCTCGCGTCCGGCGGCGACGGTCCAGTCGCAGTGCAGGACCTCCAGGGACACGCCGGCGCGCTGCGCCGCCGCGGCCACCGCTGCCTGCGCGCGCACGACGGCTCCCATCTCGATGTCGAAGAGATGCTCGTGCGAGCCAACGTAGGCGATGTGCCGGTGGCCCAGCCCGACCAGGTGGGACACGGCCCGCCGACCGGCTTCCTCGAAGTCGCGGTCGGCATAGATGAGCCCGCTCGGGTCCGCGGTGCGCCCGATGAGTGCGAAGGGCGTCCCGGACTCGGTGAGCGATTCGATGCGGGTGTCGTGCATCTGGACCTCCATCAGCAGCAGGCCCTCGACCACGCCCGTCCGGACCAGCGACATGACCTCTTCTGGTCCCTCCTTGTCGGTGGTCCACAGCACGACGCGGTGGTTGAGCTCGCGCGCGGCGTCCGCGGCTCCGATGAGGTACTCCAGGTCCGAGTCGGTGACTCCGCGCTCCAGCGAGGGGAAGAGCAGCGCGATCATCCGGCTGCGTCCACCCGCCAGGCCCTGGGCCATCGCGTTCGGGGTGTACCCGAGCTGCTCGGCGGCTGCCAGGATCCGTCGACGCGTGTCATCGGCGATTGGGCGATCCCCGCTGAGCGCGTACGTCACGGTGCTGGGGGAGACCCCCGCCAGCCTGGCCACGTCTGCCCGGGTTGCCACGATGCTGCCCTCCTGCCCGGATCCTCGCGGCCGCCGGCACGTGGCCGTTCGGAGATCGGGCGCCCGGCCTGCGTTGACATCGCGGTCCCCCTGTGCGAGAGTTCCGTCGACGCGCGTCGACGCGCGTCGACGGAACTGTCACTCCCGAGAGTCGGGCACCCCTCGACCCGGGCCAGCGGACGGGTCCGTGGCCTCGGGACACGAAGGAGCATCACGTGAGCAACAGCAGGAGGGTGCGGCTCGTCACGGCGACCGTGGCCACCGGACTGCTCGTGGCAGGTCTGGCCGGTTGCGGCGGATCCGACACGGGCGGCTCGGCATCGGCCTCGGCGGACCTGGGCGAGGCGACCGGCACGATCAAGGTCTGGGCGATGCAGGGCCAGCCCGGCGAGGTGAAGGCGATCCAGGACCAGGTCGCTGCGTTCAACAAGTCGCAGTCCGACATCACGGCCGAGCTGACCCTGCTGCCGCAGGCCACCTACGCGCAGAGCCTGCAGACCACCAAGGCCGACGAGCTGCCCGACGCGTTCGAGTTCGACGGCGAGACGATGGCGTCGCTGGTGTACGCCGGCAAGCTGCGCGAGGTCACCGGGGCGGTCAGCCAGTCCACGCTCGACAACGAGATCACCTCGGTGAAGGCCCAGAACACGTACCCGGGCGACGGCAAGGTCTACGCCGTGTCTCAGTACGACTCGGGCCTGGCGCTGTATGGCAACAAGGCCATGCTGGACGCGGCCAGCGTCAGCTACGGGACCACCATCGACGACGCCTGGACCGCCGACGAGTTCGTCTCCGCGGTCAAGACGCTCGCGGCGAAGGACAAGGACGGCAAGTCGCTGGACCTGAAGGAGAACTACGGCGGGACGTGGCCGGGCTACGCCTTCACGCCGATCGTGAACTCCGCTGGGTTCCCGCTGGTTGCCGACGGCAAGGCCGACGGCAACCTGAACGCCCCTGCGGTCGCCACCGCGATGTCGCAGATGGCTGGCCTGCGCGACTACGTCGATCCCGACACCGACGACAAGGCGTTCACCGCCGAGCGCGTCGCCCTGTCGTGGGTCGGGCACTGGGCCTACAACGACTACTCGAAGGCCCTCGGCGATGACCTCGTCGTGATCCCGCTGCCCGACTGGGGCAACGGAACCAAGAGCGGCCAGGGCTCGCACTCCTGGGCGATCGGGTCGAAGAGCACTCATGCCGCTGCCGCCGGCAAGTTCCTCGACTGGATCATGTCCGACCCCGCGGTGACCCAGGTGACCGACGGCAACGCCGCCCCGCCCGGAACCCAGTCGGTGACGGCCGCGAGCAAGCTGTACGCCCCCGGCGGACCGCTGCAGCTCTACGCCGACCAGTTGGCCAAGTCCTGCGGCAGCAACCCGCCCACCCCCGACTGCGTGACCGTGCCCCGCACGATCAGCCCGGCGTGGCCGGTCATCAACGACTCGTTCAGCAAGGCGTTCTGGGCCATCTACAAGGGTGCGGATGCCCAGTCGGAGCTGGACAAGGCGGCCAAGGCCATCGACCTGGACTACCAGGACAACGACGGCTACCAGTGAGTGACCATGAGGGGGCGGGAGGCAACTCCCGCCCCTTCGCTCCCGCAGGTCCCAACTTCCCAGGAGAGTGATCGTGTCTTCCACCACCACTGGAACGACGCAGCTGTCCGTCCAGGAGCCTCCGCCCGAGAAGCCGCCGCGGGACACGCGCACGGCCCTGCTCATGGTCGCCCCCGCGACGATCCTGCTGATCGCGTTCGTCATCATCCCGTTCTTCATGGCCTTCTGGCTGTCCCTGCACAACGTGCGCCTCGACTCCGCGCGCCCCGCGACGTGGGTCGGCTTCGAGCAGTACCGGCGGATCCTGATCGACCCCGAGCTGCGGGGCGTGTTCTGGAACAGCCTGCGCAACAACTTCGCATTCGCCATCTTCGTCGTGCCCGTGCAGACGGCCCTGGCCCTGGGGCTGGCCCTGCTGCTGAACCGGCCGCTGCGCGGCATGGCGGTCTTCCGGACGTTCTTCTTCCTGCCGGTGGTCTTCCCCATGGCGCTGGTCGCCGTGGTGTGGACGCTGATCTACTCGCGAGACTCCCTGGGGATGCTCAACGGCTTCCTGCACGCGGTGAGCTTCGGCCACCTCGGCCCCTACGACTGGCTGGGCGACCCGAAGACTGCCCTGCTGGCGATCGCGATCATGTCGATCTGGGCAGGCGTCGGGTTCCAGATGGTGATCATCCTGGCCGGGCTGCAGGGCATCCCCACGAGCCTGTACGAGGCGGCCTCGATCGACAAGGCCGGCAAGTGGCAGCAGTTCCTGAACGTCACGGTGCCGAGCCTGAAGAACACCCTCATCTTCGTGATCATGATCACGACGCTGTTCTCGCTGCGCCTGTTCGACCAGGTCTACATCATGACCCAGGGCGGTCCGAAGGACGCGACCTCGACCGTCATGTACCAGGCGGTCACCACCGCGTTCATGGCCAACAACGTCGGCAAGGGCTCAGCCATGACGGTCTGCTTCGTGGTGATCATCATCCTCATCACCCTGATCCAGCGGCGCCTGCTGCGCGAGGAGCGTGAGATCTCATGAGCGACTTCGTGGACGACGCCAAGAGGATGGCCGACCTTCGGGCCGCCAGCACCCGGGGTGCCGTGATCGCGGCCGCCGAGGACCTGGATGACCAGCCGGTGCCCCGGCTGGGGCCGGGCCCGGTCCGCAAGTCCGTGTCCTACGCCGTGCTGATCCTCGTGGCCGCGATCTTCTTCGCCCCGATCGCATACATGGTGATCGGTTCGTTCAAGCCCACGAACGAGGTGCTCGACGGCATCGCCGGGTTCAAGCCGGTGCACCTGTCGCTGAACAACTACCGCGGCGTGTTCGACCGGTTCAACAGCCCCGCTACCGGCTACTTCTGGGACTTCTACAAGACCTCGATCATCGTGAGCTTCGTCATCGTGGTGGGCGGCCTGATCGTCAACTCGCTGGCCGCGTACGCGTTGGCGCGCCTGCAGTGGCGGGGCCGGAACGTGGTGCTGACCCTGGTCGTGCTGGTGGTCATCCTGCCCTTCGAGGCCATCGCGGTTCCGCTGTTCTACCAGCTCAACGACTTCCGCAACACCTACTACGTGCAGTTCATCCCGTTCATCGCCAACGCGTTCTCGATCTACCTGTTCTACACGTTCTTCATCGGCATCCCGAAGCAGATCCAGGAGGCCGCACGAGTGGACGGAGCCGGGCCCTGGAAGACCTTCTTCCTGATCATCATGCCGATGTCCAAGCCGGTGTACGCATCGGTGACCATCCTGACGTTCCTGTCCGCCTGGTCGTCGTTCCTGTTCCCGGTCATGGTCATCGACCAGCCCTCCTACCGCCCGCTGCCGCTGGAGATCGCGGTCTTCAAGGGCGAGCCACCCACGGACTGGGGTCAGATCTTCGCCTTCGGCGTGCTGATGGTGATCCCCGTCATGGTCATCTTCCTGCTGTTCCAGCGCTGGTTCGTCCAGAGCGTCGCGTCGTCCGGCCTCAAGGGCTGAGAGGGGTCCTCCCATGGCAACCATCAAGTACGTCAACATGCGCAAGGTCTACCCGGACGGGACGGAGGCGATCCCGGGCTTCACATTGGACGTCGTCGACGGCGAGTTCATGGTGTTCGTCGGCCCGTCGGGGTGCGGCAAGTCGACAGCCCTGCGGATGACCGCGGGCCTGGAGGAGATCACCGGGGGCCGGCTGTACATCGGCGACGAGCTCGTCAACGGCAAGAGTCCCCAGGACCGCGACATCGCCATGGTCTTCCAGGACTACGCCCTGTACCCGCACATGACCGTTGCCGAGAACATGGGCTTCGCGCTGCGGATGATGGGCGTGCCGAAGGCGGAGATCAAGGCGCGGGTGGCTACGGCTGCCGAGCGGCTGTCCCTGACCGCGCTGCTCGACCGCAAGCCGAAGAACATGTCCGGCGGCCAGCGCCAGCGTGTGGCCATGGGCCGCGCCATCGTCCGGGAGCCCCAGGTGTTCCTCATTGACGAGCCGCTGTCGAACCTCGACGCGAAGCTGCGCGTGCAGATGCGCGCCGAGATCGCCGCCCTGCAGCGCCAGCTGGGGATCACCACCCTGTACGTCACCCATGACCAGGTCGAGGCCATGACCATGGGGCATCGGGTGGCGGTCATGAAGAACGGCCGACTGCAGCAGGCTGCCCCGCCGCAGGAGCTCTACGACAGCCCGGCCAACGTGTTCGTCGCGGGGTTCATCGGCAGCCCGAAGATGAACCTGTACAAGTCGGTGCTGTCCAAGGACGGCCAGGGTCGGCTCCAGGTGGCCTTCGGTGACCAGAGCATCGTCATCGACGAGACGATCCTCGCGGCGAACCCGAAGCTGGCTGGGCACGCACTCGGTCCGGTCACCGTGGGAATGCGTCCCGAGGCCTTCCACGTCCAGCCCGACGCAGACGCCGCGCACAGCGTGGTGGTCACGGCGGACGTGGTCGAGGCCCTCGGTGCCGAGACACTGATCCACTTCGTCGCACCTGTGGAGGCGGCCTCCGATGCCGACGTCCGGGACCGGGCCCAGGCCAGCGACGAGGAGGAGAGCATCCTCGCGGGCGCCGGGACCACGGTCATGTGCGCGCGGCTGGTGCCCCCGATCCGGGTGCAGGACGGTGCCAGGGTCCGACTGTCGGTCGACGAGCGCAAGCTCTACTTCTTCGACGCCGTGACGGGCGAGGCCATCCGCTGACAGACCTCCGGACCCCGACACGCAGGCGGGGATCGGTGTGCGGGTCCCGGGTGCGGCCGGTGACCCGAGCGGCCCGTGCCGCGCTGCCCCACCCACGCCGGGGAGCGCAGCACGGGCCGCGCCCGTCCCGAGCGCACGAGGGCCGGACCGGGACGACGCAGGCAGCTCGAGGGATCTGGACAGGGAGGTCGTGATGACCAGCCGCCCCGCGCGTGCCGACGCGCAGGTGATCGCGTCAGTGCTGGGCCAGTGGTCGCAGCCACGTACGCTGCTCAGCTCCGCCTTGGCAGACGCACTGGACGCCGCGATCATCGGCGGGGCGGTGCCCAGCGGCTGGGCGCTGCCCTCGCAGCGCCGGCTCAGCGACGTCCTCGGGGTGTCCCGGGGGACGGTCGCCAGTGCCTACGAGATCCTGCGGTTCACGGGCAGGGTGGACGGATCGGCCTGCGTGGTGGCCCGGACGGCGGGGCCTGCAGCGGTCGACGCCTCAGTGGGCCAGCCAGGCCGCGGTGTCCGGGGGCAGCTCGCCGCGGGGGTGCGCCCCGCTGGCCAGCAGGGGTGAGCCCGGCAGTGCCACCGGCTCGTCGGACATGTTGACCAGGCAGGACGTCGATCCCCGGAGCAGGTGCAGCACGCCAGGAGGCGCCGGCAGCCAGGCGTGCCCGTCGGTGTCGAACCGCCCACGGCGCAGCCGCACGGCGGCTCGGCACAGCTCCAGCGTCGAATCGGCGTCGTCGGCCTGTGCCTGAACGGTCAGGCCCGCCCAGCCCGTCGGCTGCGGCAGCCAGGTCCGCGGACCGGTGGTGAACCCGTAGGGCGGGGCGGCGCCGGACCACGGAAGGGGAACGCGGCACCCGTCGCGGCCGCGCACCTGCCCGTGGCTGCGGACGAACACCGGGTCCTGGATGAGGTCGTCGGGGATCCACACCTCCGGCAGGCCCAGCTCCTCGCCCTGGTACAGGCTCACGCTGCCCGGCAGCGCCAGGATGAGCAGCAGCGCCGCGCGGGCCCTTCGGACGCCGATGTCCTCCGGCGCCCCCCGGTCCAGCGCGGTCCCGTCCTGAGCGCCTTCGCTCGGGGCGCCGGGGCGGCCCGTCGGGCGCAGCCGGGTCGCGGCCCGGGTCTCGTCATGGCTGGACAGCACCCAGGTGGCGGGTGCGCCATGCAGCGCGAGCGACTCGAGCGTGCGGTCGATGACCGCTCGGAAGGCCGGGGCGCTCCACGGCTGCTTGACCAGCGGGATGTTGAACGCGGTGTGCAGCTCGTCGGGGCGCAGGTAGTCGGCGAACCGCGAGGGGGTCGCCGCCACGACCTCCCCGATCAGCATGCGTGGCGGGTCGTACTCCTCGGCCACCCGCCGGAGCAGCCGGTGCACGTCGTGGACCTCGGGGACGTCCCACATGGGGCAGTCCCTCCACTCGTC
The DNA here is from genome assembly GCA_964492685.1 of uncultured Micropruina sp. Classification (GTDB taxonomy): domain Bacteria; phylum Actinomycetota; class Actinomycetes; order Propionibacteriales; family Propionibacteriaceae; genus Micropruina. The sequence goes on along the minus strand of CAZBMH010000103.1, from coordinate 1,106 downwards.
GACGCGGAAGCCGTCGGCCGGCACCAGGCCGAAGTCCGGCAGGCCCTCGGCCTTGGCGAAGGCCGAGGCCGCGTCGATGCGCATTCCGTCCACGCCCCGGTCGAACCAGAATCTCAGGATGGCCACGAACTCCGCGCGCACCTCGGGGTGTGACCAGTCCAGGTCGGGCTGCTGCGGAGCGAACAGGTGCAGGTACCACTGACCCGGGCGACCATCAGCGGTCCGGCTGCGGGTCCAGGCAGGCCCGCCGAAGGCGGAGTTCCAGTCGTTCGGGGGAAGCTCGCCAGCAGCTCCCCGACCGTCGCGGAAGAAGTAGCGGGCCCGTGGTGCAGCGCCGTCCGCGCTGTCCAGGGCCTGTCGGAACCACGGGTGCTGGTCCGACGTGTGGTTGGCGACCAGGTCCAGGATCACCCGCAGCCCCGCTCGGTGCGCCTCCTCGATCAGGGCCTCGGCCTGCTCGAGGCTGCCGAACAGCGGATCGATCCTTCGGTAGTCCGAGATGTCGTAGCCGTGGTCCACCATCGGTGATGCGAACCATGGGCTGATCCAGATGGCGTCGGCACCGAGGTCGCGGATGTGGTCCACGTGCGCGCGCAGGCCGCCGATGTCGCCGACCCCGTCTCCCGACGAGTCCGCGAAGCTGCGGATGTACACCTGGTAGATGACGGCGGAATGCCACCAGGCGGGGTCCTGCTGGCTCATCCGTCCCCTCCTTGCTCGACGCGCGTCGACCCTAGACTCCGCGTGCAAGCGATGTCAATCCGGCTGCCTCCCCGGGAGAGACTGGCACTGCAGGCGCGGTCCACGACTGCGCGGATGTGCGCAGGGTCTCCGGCGGTTCGGTGCGCGACGGTTGTCGTTGACAGTCGTTCCCGTCGGTGCCAGAGTGGGCGCGTCGACGCGCGTCGATATGCTGGGGAGAACGGAGTCCTGCCAGTGGCCCTCACGCGCACAGCGGACCGGTCGGGCGCCGGCGCCGGTTCCAGCCGCCACCGTCTGGGCGCGGGCTGATGGCCATCCCGAACGATCCGACCGTGCCCACGATCAAGGAGGTGGCGCGTCGGGCGGGGGTGTCGACGGCGACGGTGTCGCGGGCGTTGCGGGGG
>CAZBMH010000102.1:0-8535 GCA_964492685.1 uncultured Micropruina sp. | reverse complement strand
CTCGAAGACGCCGTGGGTGGACGGATAGGTCACCATGATCGCCGCCAGCTGCGGCCCGTGGCGCTCGATGGCGGCGCGGAGGTCGTCCAGGTCGACGGACCCGTCGGCGGCGGTCTTGACCACCACGACCCGCATGCCGGCCATGACGGCCGAGGCCGCGTTGGTGCCGTGCGCGGAGGCCGGGATCAGGCAGATGTCGCGGTGCTCGTCCCCGTTGGCCAGGTGCCAGCTGCGGACGGCCATGAGGCCGGCGAACTCGCCCTGGCTGCCGGCGTTGGGCTGCAGGCTGACCCGGTCGTAGCCGGTGACGGCGCAGAGGGCCTCGCTCAGCTCGGCGATCAGCTCCGCGTAGCCGCGCGCGTCCTCCACGGGGGCGAACGGGTGCAGGTTCGCGAAGCCGGGCAGGCTGATCGGCTCCATGGCGGTCGTCGGGTTGAGCTTCATGGTGCAGGAGCCCAGCGGGATCATGCCCTTGTCCAGGGCGAAGTCCCGGTCGGACAGCTGCCGCAGGTAGCGCAGCATCTCGGTCTCGCTGTGGCGGCTGTTGAAGACCGGGTGGGCGAGGAAGTCGACGTCGCGGGCGTGGTCGGCGAGGTCGCCGCGGGCGGCCTCGGTCAGCTCGGCGCCGAACGCGCGGGCGGCCGCGGCCAGGTCGGCCTCGGTGGTGTCCTCCCCCACGCTGACGCCGACGCGATCCTCGTCGACAAGCCGCAGGTGCAGGCCGTCGGCCCGCGCGGCCGCGACGACCTCGGCGGCCCGGCCGGGCACCCGGAGCGTCACCGTGTCGAAGAAGTGCTCGTGCGCGAGCTCGCCGACGCCGGCCAGGGCTGACGCGAGCCGTCGCGCCTTCTCGTGGACGCCGCGGGCGATCCCGACCAGGCCGTGGGGGCCGTGGTAGACGGCGTACATGCTGGCGGTCACGGCCAGCAGCACCTGCGCCGTGCAGATGTTGGAGGTCGCCTTGTCGCGGCGGATGTGCTGTTCGCGGGTCTGCAGCGCCAGCCGGAAGGCCTGGGTGCCCTGGGTGTCGACCGACACCCCGACGATCCGGCCCGGCAGCTGCCGCTCCAGCCCGTCGCGCACGGCGATGAACCCGGCGTGCGGACCGCCGTAGAACAGCGGAACCCCGAAACGCTGGGCCGAGCCCACGGCGATGTCGGCACCCCAGGACGCCGGGGACGCCATCACGGTGAGCGCCAGCAGGTCGACGGCCGCCACCACCTGGGCGCCGTTGTCGTGCGCCACCCGGGCGAGCTCGGTCAGCTCCGCCACGCTGCGCACCCCGCCGTCGGCGCCCGGCACCTGCACCACGATCCCGAACGCCTCGTGGGTCTGCAGCGCCTCCACCAGGGAGCCGTCGACCACGACGACCTGGATGCCGACCGCCAGGGCCCGCGTCCGCAGCACGGCGACGGTCTGCGGCAGGGTCGCGGCGTCCACCAGGAACACTGAGCCCTTGCGGGTGGCCCGCCGCGCCAGCGCCATCGCCTCGGCGACGGCCGTGCTCTCATCGAGCAGGCTGGCCCCGGCGGTCGGGAGACCGGTGAGGTCGCCGATCATCGTCTGGAAGTTGAGCAGCGCCTCGAGGCGGCCCTGGCTGATCTCCGGCTGGTAGGGGGTGTAGGCCGTGTACCAGGTCGGGTCCTCGAGCACGTTGCGGCGAATCACCGGGGGCGTCAGCGTGCCGTGGTAGCCCAGGCCGATCATCGCGCGGCAGGGGTTGTTGGCGGCGGCCAGCCCGGCCAACCGGGCGGCGACGGCGGCCTCGTCCTGGCCCGCGGGGAGCGGCAGCGGCCCGTCGATCAGGATGCGTTCGGGGACGGCGGCGGCGGTGAGCTCGTCGAGCGTGGCGTACCCCAGCCGCTCCAACATCCGTGCCCGGTCGCCGGTGGTGGGACCGATGTGACGCGTGGAGAACCCTGTCATGGTGCGAACCTTTCGACGAGGCGTGCCGACACGCCCGTGACTGACGTCAGTGACCAAACTTATCGTCACTGGGACGCGTCGAACTCCTCGGGTCGCCCCCCGCGGTCGCTCAGCCGGCGGCGCGGGCCCGGCGGCGCGAGGACAGCTCGTCCAGCGCCGCGGCCTCGGGGGCGGGACGCTCGGAGGGAAGCGTGGCCAGGCTGCCCTCGATGTCGCGCCACACGCCCGACAGCGCGATCCCGAACATGCCCTGCCCGCCCTTGAGCAGGTCGATCACCTGATCATCGGACGTGCACTCGTAGACCGACACGCCGTCGCTGAGCAGAGTGACGCCACTGAGATCATCCACGCCCCGGGCCCGCAGATGGTCGATGGCGGTGCGGATCTGCTGCAGCGAAATGCCGGCGTCGATCAGCCGCTTGATGACCTTGAGCAACAGGATGTCGCGGAAGCTGTAGAGCCGCTGGGTGCCGGAGCCGCCCGCCGCGCGGATCTCGGGGACCACCAGGCCGGTGCGGGCCCAGTAGTCGAGCTGGCGGTAGGTGATGTCGGCGGCACCGCAGGCCACCGGGCCGCGGAAGCCGAGATCCTCGGGCAGCGGGGAGAAATCGCCCTCGAAGAGCAGGTCCTGAGCCTGATTCGAGCTCTGGAACTGAGCCATGACCGCGTCCTCGCTTCGTCCTGGAGAATGAACAACATCGATGTCATGAGACGGTAACGGCCCTGCTTTGAGGGGGTCAACGACACGCCGAGCCCGGCGGCAACGACCCTGAACTCTGAAGCGGAACCTCAGGGTTCCCCGTCCTCGAAATCGTCGGGGTTCACCGAGTCGAGAAACTCCCGGAAAGCCTCGACCACCTGCTCCGGCGGCGACGCGTCGGCCTCCGGGTCGAACCCGACCGCGGCCAACACCCCCTCGGCACACAGGATGGGGACCCCGGCGCGCAGCGCGATCGCCAGCGCGTCGGAGGGGCGGGCGGGCAGCTCGACGTCGTCCACGAGCACCTCGGCGTAGAACGTGCCCTCCTGGTGCCCCACGAGCTGGACGGCCTTCACCCGATGTCCCAGCAGCTCGCATAGGTCCACGACCAGGTCGTGGGGCGAGGGGTGATCGACATCGGGGTCCTCCAGGGCTGCCAGGATCCCGGCGGCGCCGGCGGCGGTCATCCAGATCGCCAGGTGTCGGGGGCCCTCGGCCTCCTTGAGGATCAGCACCGGGGTGTCGTCCTCGGTCGCCACCCGCACCTCCACGATTCCCAACTCACGCATCGCGGCCTACTGAGGCATCGTCGAGCGCATGATGGCGGCATGGGCGTGCAGCACCAGCTGCACCACCTCGCCGGCCACCTGGCCCGGGCTCGGGCTGCGCCGCAGGTGCGGGGCGATGGCCTGTTCGACCAGCCCCACCTCCCGCTCCGCGGCCTGCTTGATGACGCGCAGGTGCCGCGCGTCCATGCCGTAGGCACTGAGCTTGCGGGCGACCACCGCCACGGTCAGCGCGTCGCGGCCGTAGTACACGGTGCCCCGCCGCGGCGCGACCAGCGCGTGCCGCTCCAACTCGGCCAGCGCGGCGTCGGTGAGCCCGCTCAGCTCCAGCAGCTCGCGACGCGTGACCCGGATGGCGCGCTTGGCGGTGCGGGGCTGCGGTGGCGCCACCTGGCGGAGCATCGCCTCCTCGTCGGGGGCGGCGGTCGCCGCCGGCGACTCCAGCCGTGGGGGCTCGATGCCCTTGTCCATCAGGTCGAGGTGTTCCCGGATGACCTTGAGCGGCAGGTAGTGGTTGCGCTGCACGGTCAGGATGTAGCGCAGCCGCTCCACGTCCGATTCCGCGTAGCGTCGATACCCCGACGGGGCGCGTTCGGGCGCGATCAGGCCTTCGCTCTCAAGGAACCTGATCTTCGAGATGGACACATCGTCGAAGTCGGGCTTGAGCACTGCCAGGACCTGCCCGATGCTCCGCAACCCGTAAGCCATCGGCTCACCCCAGGTGGCCGGTGAAGAACACCATCCGGAACTTGCCGATCTGAACCTCGTCGCCGCGGCGCAGCGCGACCTCGCCGTCGATCAGGGCCCGGTTGACGTAGGTGCCGTTAAGGCTGTTCTCGTCCGACACCCAGACGTGACCGTCGCGCCGGACGAACCGGGCGTGTTGCCGCGAGACGGTGATGTCGTCCAGGAAGATGTCGCAGCGGGGATGACGGCCCGCCGACGTGACGTCGGCGTCCAACAGGTAACGGGCCCCGGTGTCGGGACCGCGCAGCACGATCAGCAGCGAGGAGTCCGGCGGAAGCGCCTCCACGGCCCGCAGGTCGTCGGCGCTCAGGTCGTCGCCCAGCGGCTCGTCGACCACCGCCGGGATCACCCGGGTGGTGTCTCCGCTCCCGCCCAGGGACAGGGCCGTCCCACAGTTGGAACAGAAATTGCCGCTGTCGGGGTTCTCATGACCACAAGCGGGACAAACGAGCATGGATTCCGCCTTTCGTTCGAGCCGCGGCTAGCAAAGGGGGTTAAAACGTAGGCTAAGCGAGAGCTTGAGCCTTTGGCTACTCGGCGGTGAGTTCCTCGTACGCGTCGGAGTCCAGGGCGTCGTCCAGTTCTGACGGGTCGGACAGCTCGATCTCGAACATCCAGCCCTCACCGTACGGGTCGGAATTGACCGTCTCGGGCGAGGTGTTGAGCAATTCGTTCACCGAGCTGATGACGCCGGACGCCGGGGAGAAGACGTCGGAGACGCTCTTGGTGGACTCGACCTCGACACACGCGTCGTCCTTGGCCACCTCTTCGCCGACCTGCGGGAGGGAGATGTACACCACGTCGCCGAGCGCGTCGGCGGCGTACTGGGTGATGCCAACGCGGACGGTGGACCCGTTGCCTGAACGCACCCACTCGTGCTTGTCGGTGTACTTCAAGTCCTCAGGGATCACGATGGCTCCGATCTCGACGTTCCTGCGGTTTCTCGTTGAACGACACACTACTCAGAACGGCCACCTCGCGCCGCCCCACCTCACGCCGGACGGGCGAACCGGGGGGCCTTCGGCGCGCGGATCGCGGTGATGACCACCCGGGCGTCGTTGCTGATGCTGACGAAGCCGCCGATGCGCTCCCCCTGCACCTCGCTGACCAGCCCGCCGCGGAACTGGGCAGCCTCCGTGAGGGCGTGCGCGTCGCCGATGACGTCCAGGACGATCGGACGCCCGACGGACTGGTCGTCGACGATCAGGCCGTCGGGGCCGCTGGAGATCCACGTGCTCGCGGTGAGCCGGATGGAGTCGTTGAGCTCCATCACCTCGGCCCCGGCGTCCCGCAGCTCCTCGATCGCGTTCAGCAGGATCTCGGGAGTCACCTTGCCGCCGGGGTCGTTGATGGTGATCCGCACGCCGGGTCCGGCGGCCGGCGCCGTCCCGGCCAGGATGGACAGCACCTCCAGCCGCCGCTCCGCCTCCTCGCGGGCCACCTGCTGCCGATCGGCGCCGCTCTGCAGTTGCTCCTTGGTGCGCTGCAGGGTGGCGATCTCGGACTCCAGCCGGTTCGACTCGGCGTTCAGGTCGTCCAGCAGCTGCACCAGGTCGGCCCGGCGCATCGCCGAGTAGTCGCGCTCGGACACGTTGCTGCGCAGCTGCATCGCGACCCCCAGGCCGCACAGCAGCAGCGCCACCGCGGTCACCAGCTGGCCCCGGGACGGCTTGAGGAAGTCGTGGACCAGCTCTCGCCAGCCGATCGGCTCGACGTCCGTGTCCTGCTGCGGGGTGAGCGGCTCAGGCATGGAACAACGCCCTCCGGATCGCCGCGGCGTTGGTGAAGATTCGGATCCCGAGGACGACGACGACCGCGGTCGACAGTTGCGCGCCGACGCCGATCTGGTCCCCCACCCACACGATCAGCGCCGCGATCAGCACGTTGGAGACGAACGACACCACGAAGACCCGATCGGTGAAGCTTCGCTCCAGGTAGGCCCGGAAGCCGCCGAAGATCGCGTCCATGGCGGCCACGATGGCGATCGGGAGGTACGGCTGGAGCTCCCGTGGCAGCACCGGATCCAGCAGGACGCCCAGGACGATCCCGATGATGAGCCCGATGATGGCGAACACGGCCGCCTCCTCACTTGGTGGGACCGGCGTGACGCACGCCCAGTCCGGGGTCGGCGGGCAGCCGCAACTCGCCGACCGGCGAGAGTTCGTACCGCATGTCGTAGTTCTTGCGCAGCGACGCCCACCAGGCGCCGCCGCGCGTGCGTGGGAAGCGGGCGATCATGGCGTCCGCGTCCCCGATGGCCTCGACCCGATACGGCGCCGACAAGGAGCGATAGTCCACGGTGATGGCGCTGCCGGCGCTGCGGATCGCGGAGCGGACCGACAGCCGGTGGCCGTTGATCGCGATGGCCTCGGCGCCCGACTCCCACAGCGAGTTGACCGCCTGGCGCAGATCCAGGTCCACGACCCGGCCTGCCTCTCCCCCGCTGCCCTCGGGCGCGTCATCGACCACGAGCAGCACCCCGGGGCCGCTCACCGCCAGGCTGCCGGTCAGCATCTCAAGCTCCCTGGACAGCGCGGCCGCGGAGCCCTGCCCGCCCGGGAGCACCACCTCGCTGAGCGCCCGGGTGGACTCGGTCAGCTCGCCGGCCTGCTCGCGCAGCGCGTCCTGTCGTGATGTCGCCGCCTGCACGCGGGTGATGAGGTCGTTCCGCTCGGCGACGGTGACCGGGGCGGCCCGCAGCGTGCCCGACACCGCCGTCCCGACCATCAAACCGAAGGCCACGGTCACCACGCCCAGGACGAGGCCGGACCGGCCGACGCCCCGCTCGCGGGCCACCCGCGCATAGTCGGGGTCGACACTGTCGCGGCGCAGATCGGCCAGCAGCCGCATGCTCGCGTCCACCCGACGCTGGGCATCACGCCGCCGCTTCTGGGGGCTCATGGATCAGGCCGTACCGGACGCGGTTCGATCGAGCCGGGGGAACCTGCGGGCCACGTCGAGGGTCTGCTTCACGTACATCAGGCCTGCCCACCAGTACATGCCGGCGCCCCAACACGCGAAGGCCCAGCCGACGATGCGCGCCAGCAGATGCCACTCGCCGTCCCCGGCGCCCAGCAGCACCAGCGGGAAGGCGTAGAGAAGACAGAAGGTGGCCGCCTTGCCCAGGAAGTGCACCGGGAGGCTGACGAAGCCGCGGCTCTTCAGAACCGGGTACACCACGACGGCCATCATCGCGTCGCGGGCCACGAGCAGCGCGACCATCCACCACGGGATGATCTCGCGGATGGCCAGGCCGATCAGCGTGGACAGGATGTAGAGGCGGTCCGCCGCGGGGTCGAGAACCTGCCCGAGCCGCGAGCGTTGGTTCCATTTCCGGGCCAGGTAGCCGTCCAGCCAGTCGGTCGCGCCGCCGACCGCCAGCACCACGACGGCCCAGAGATCCAGGCGGCGATCCAGCAACAACCAGAGGAACAAGGGCACGCCAAGCAGCCGAATGAAGCTCAGCACATTCGGCAGCGTCAGCACCCGTTCGGTGTCGTATGGCTCGCCGGACACGACGCCAAGACTAGGCGATGGACGCCCACGCCTCGGCGAGCAGGCCGCGAGTCTGCTCGAGCAACTGCGGCAGAGCCTTGGTTTGGGCGACCACCGGCAGGAAGTTCATGTCCCCCTGCCAGCGGGGCACCACGTGCTGATGCAGGTGGGCGGCGATGCCCGCGCCCGCCACCTCGCCCTGGTTGATCCCCAGGTTGAACCCGGCCGGGGCCGAGACCGCGCGGATCACGCGCATGGCCTGCTGGGTGAGGGTCGTCAGCTCGGCCGCCTCGTCCGGCGTCACGTCGGTGAGGTCCGAGACGTGCCGGTAGGGGCAGATCAGCAGGTGGCCGGGCGAGTACGGGTACAGGTTCATCACCGCGAACCCGGTCGCGCCCCGGTGGACGATCAGTCCTGCCGCGTCGTCCAGGGACGGCACCCGGCAGAACGGGCACTCCCCCGGCGACGAATCCCGCGGCTTGTTCTCGCCGCCGATGTACACCATGCGGTGCGGTGTCCACAGCCGCTGGAAGGCGTCCGGTGCCCCGGCAAGGTCCGCGGCCCGCTCGGCCGCCCCGTCCGGCTCGGACGCCATCTCAGCCCTCCGCGGCGCTCGGGTCGGCGTTGCTGCGCTGGGCGATGTGGTCGACGATCGCGGCCACCGCCTCGGCGACGGGCACCCCGTTGCGCTGGGAGCCGTCACGGAAGCGGAACGACACCGCCCCGGCGTCGCGGTCCGCCTCGCCGGCGATCAGGATGAAGGGGGCCTTCTCCTTGGTGGCGTTGCGGATCTTCTTGCCGAAGCGGTCGTCGCTGTGATCGACCTCCACCCGGACGCCCCGGGCGCGCAGCTCGGCCGCCACCTGGTCGACGTGGTCGCCGAACTCCTCGGCCACCGGGATGCCGAGCACCTGGACGGGGCTCAGCCACGCCGGGAACGCGCCCGCGTAGTGCTCGATCAGCACCCCCATGAACCGCTCGATGGAGCCGAACTTGGCCGAGTGGATCATCACCGGCTGCTGCCGGGAGCCGTCGGCGGCGGTGTACTCCAGGCCGAAGCGCTCCGGCTGGTTGAAGTCGTACTGGATGGTCGACATCTGC
>CAZBMH010000101.1:0-8570 GCA_964492685.1 uncultured Micropruina sp. | reverse complement strand
GTGTCGGTGCCCAGGGCCAGGGGCGCCTCGAAGGAGGCCAGCGCGGCCGAGGAGCCGCCGCCGGAGCCGCCCGGGATCCGGTCGAGGTCCCACGGGTTGTGGGTGGTGAAGAAGCCCGAGTTCTCGGTGGAGGAGCCCATCGCGAACTCGTCCATGTTGGTCTTGCCGAGGATCACGATGTCGGCGGCGAGCAGCCGCTCGGTGACCGTCGAGTTGTAGGGCGGGTACCAACCCTCGAGGATCCGGGAGCCGCAGGTAGTCGGCGCGCCCTTGTAGGTGAAGATGTCCTTCAGCGCCAACGGCACCCCGGCCAGCGGCCCGAGCTCGTCGCCGGCGGCCCGGCGGGCATCGACGCCGTCGGCGGCCACGAGGGCCCGCTCGCCGTCCACGTAGAGGAACGCCCGGACGTCGGAGTCGACCTCGCCGATCCTGTCGAGGTGGGCCTGGGTGACCTCGCGGGCGCTGAACTCGCCGGCGGCGATGCCGCGGGCCAGGTCGTCCGCGCTGCGGTGGACGAGGGCGGTCATGCGCCCTCCCCCAGGATCCGGGGCACCCGGAAGCGCCCGTCCTCGGCCGCGGGCGCGGCCGCGAGGACGTCGGCGACCGGGAGACTGGGTCGGACCACGTCGTCGCGGAAGACGTTGGTCAGCGGGAGGGCGTGCGAGGTGAGGGGGACGTCCGCCCCGGCCACCTCGGAGACCTGGGCCACCGCGTCGAGGATCACGTCGAGCTGCGGCGCCAGCCGCTGCAGTTCCTCCTCGGTCAGCGCGATGCGAGCCAACGCTCCCAGCCGGGCCACCTCTGTCGTGGTCAACGCCACCGCATCCTCCTCGCCATCAGTCGAGCGCCCATCCTAAGGCGTCGGCGTCGGCCGCCCGGCGCGCGACTGCCCACCGTTCGTTCGGCTGTAACAAACCTGGGCCACACTGGGGGCATGTTCCTGCTCCGCCTGAGACTGCCCGACCGGCCCGGCTCGCTCGGCGCCGTGGCCTCCGCGCTCGGCGGCGCGCTGGCTGACATCCACGCGGTCGAGATCATCGAGAAGAACGCCGACAACGCCGTGGATGACTTCGTGGTGGAGCTGCCGACGGGCGTCCAACCCGATCGCCTGGTGTCGGCGTGCGCGGCGGTGCCCGGCGTCGAGGTGCTGTGGCTGTCGTTCTATCCGTCGAACTGGGGGCTGCACGCGGACGTCGAGGCATTCGACGCCATCGCCGAGCATCCGGATCAGGCCACCGACATCCTGCTGGAGAGCGCGCCGGCGGTCTTCCGGGTGACGTGGGCGGCCCTGGTCGATCTCCAGGACGGACGGGTGCTCGGGCGGACCGAGCTGGCACCCGAGACCGAGACGTTCCCCACCGCCCTGCTGCCGGCCGCCGAGGGGGTCGCCGACCTGCCCGCCGAGTGGCTCCCCGGCTGGCCGGAGACGTTGGTGGCGGCCGCGCCGCTGGGCGGCAGCCGCCGGATCGTGATCGCGCGCACGGGCGGTCCGGCGATCCGCACCTCGGAGCTGGCCCGGCTCCGCTATCTCGCGGCGCTGGCGCAGCAGTCGGGCCACTAGCCCCGCAGGGCCATCAGGATGTACCACCCGTACAGGAACAGGATGGTGAGGATGGCGGCGAAGCCCAGGGACACCCACCAGCGCATCCGCTTCTTCTTGCGGGTCGCCGGCACGTCCTGGGGACCCCACTCGCCCAGCCGCGGCTGAACCCGGGGCGGAGCCCCTGCGTTGAGGTTGAGGTCGCTGTTCAGTCCGTCCACGGCCACCAACCTACCCGGGGATCGCGTCGGCGCCGCGGACGAGCAGCTCCTCGAAGGCGTCCGCCGGCAGCATCGGCACGCCCAGCGCCTCCGCCTTGGCGACCTTCGACCCCGACGACTCCCCCGTGACCAGCACGCTGGTGTTGCGTGACACCGAGCCCGCCGACTTGCCGCCGCGCTCCGTGATCGCCGCCTGGGCGCTCTCCCGGGTGTAGCCCGGCACCGCCCCGGTCACCACGACGGTGAGACCGGCCAGCGTCTGCGGGGCCAACGACGACGGCTCGGCGGGCGCATCGGCCAGCGAGACGCCGGCGGCGGCCCAGCGGCGCACGATCTCGGTGTGCCAGTCCGACTCCGGGCCGTCAAACCACTCGCGGATCGCCGCCGCGATGATGGGGCCCACCCCGTCAACCGCGGACAGCTCGTCGTCGCTGGCCGCCGTGATCGCGTCCAGCGAGCCGAAGTGGGCGGCCAGCGCGCGGGCCGCGGTCGGGCCGACGTGACGGATGGAGAGCGCCACCAGCACCCGCCACAGCGGGCGGGAACGCGCCGCGGCGAGCTCCTGGAACAGCTTGTCGGTGGTGGCGCGGGGGGCGGCCGGCTTCTTCGGGGTCTCGCGGGTGAAGAAGAACGGCTCCCGGGCCGGCGGAAGCTGCTCGTCGCCGCGCTTGCGGCGGCGCCACACCCGGACGTCGGCGAGGTCGTCGGGGGTCAGGTCGAACAGCCCCGCCTCGCTGGAGAGGACGGGCACCTGCGGTGCGCCCGGGGCCGATGCCGGGCGTCCGAATTCCGGGTCGGTGAGGGCGATCGCGGCCTCCCAGCCGAGCGCCTCGATGTCGAGCGCCCCGCGCGAGGCGAGGGCGAAGACCCGCTCGCGCAGCTGCGCCGGGCAGGACCGGGCGTTGGGGCAACGCAGGTCCTTGTCGCCCTCCTTGGCAGGGCGCAGCTCCGTCCCGCACGACGGGCAGTGCGTCGGCATCACCCAGGCGGGCAGCCCCTCGGGACGCAGGGCCAACACGGGCCCGATGATCTCCGGGATGACGTCCCCGGCCTTGCGCAGCACCACGGTGTCGCCGGGACGGACATCCTTGCGCGCCACCTCGCCCGCGTTATGGAGCGTCGCCATCTCGACGGTCGACCCCGAAACAAGGACCGGCTGCATCACCCCGAACGGGGTCACCCGACCGGTACGCCCCGTGTTGACCTGGATCGCGAGCAGCCGCGTGGTGACCTCCTCGGGGGGGTACTTGTAGGCGATGGCCCAGCGAGGGGCCCGCGAGGTGTGCCCCAAGCGGGCCTGCGCGGCCCGGTCGTCCACCTTGATGACGACGCCGTCGATCTCGTGCTCCACCGAGTGACGCTGCTCGCCGAACTTCTGGATGAATCGCCAGGCCTCCGCCAGGGTGGGCACCACCCGGAAGTGGGGGCTCACCGGCAGCCCCCAGCCGCGGAGCAGCTCGTAGCCGGCGGATTGGCTCGAGATCTCGATGCCAGTGACCTCGCCCAACCCGTGGCACAGGAAGTGGAGGTTGCGTCCCGCGGTGACCCGCGGATCCTTCTGCCGCAGCGACCCGGCGGCGGAGTTGCGGGCGTTGGCGAACGGCGCCCTGCCGGCGGCCACGAGCCCCTCGTTGAGGGCCGCGAACGCCTGCTGCGTCATGAAGGCCTCGCCACGAACCTCCACGATCTCGGGCAGCGGCTCCGACCCGATCGGGTGCAGCCGATCCGGCACGGCGGCGATGGTGCGGACGTTGACGGTCACGTCCTCGCCGACCCGGCCGTCGCCGCGGGTGGCAGCGCTGACCAGGCGGCCCCGCTCGTAGACGAGGTCGAGCGCGAGGCCGTCGATCTTCAGCTCGCAGAGGTAGCCCTCGACGGCAGCCTCGCGGGACACCCGGGCGGCCCAGTGCTGGAACTCCTCCTCGCTGAAAGCGTTGTCGAGGCTGAGGAGGGGCACCCGGTGCTCCACCGGCGCGAACGTCGCCGACGGGGCGCCGCCGACCCGCTGCGTCGGCGAATCGGGAGTCCGCAGTTCGGGATGGGCCTCCTCCAGCTCCTCCAGCTCGCGCATCAGCGCGTCGAAGTCGCCGTCGGGCAGGGTGGGCGCGTCCAGCACGTAGTAGGCGAAGCGGTGCGCCTCGATGTCGGCGCTCAGGGCGGCATGACGTTGCCGGGCGTCCTCGGAGTTCACGCGGGTGAATCTAGCGGACGGCTCCGACACCGCCGCAGGGGCCGCCTCAGCGGTGCAGCTCGTCCTCAACGATGCTCCCCGCCCGCGCGAGCGCGGCCATGGCCGTCGACGCCTCCCGGGTGGTGACGCCGGCCAGGCCGCACGAGGGGGTGAGGGTCAGTCGTTCGAGGATGGCCGGTCCCAGCCCCAGGGGGCGCAGGACGCCCAGCACCCGCCGCGCCACGGTGTCGGCGGTGTCGGTGACCGGCGGGGTGGCCGGTAGGCACCCGAGCATGAGGGTGCGGCCCTGATCCAGCCAGCCGGCGACCTCGTCCCAGTCCGTCACCAGCTCGGCGTCGAGCGACACCCCCTCGAACCCGCCGCGCCGGACGAGCTCCAGGTCCAGTCCGGGGGCGCAGCAGTGCAGCGCGCGGGACACGGTCCCAGGGCCGATCCCGGCGAGGTACTCCGCGGCCTCGGCCTCGCCGACCGAGCGGTGGCGGAAGAAGCCGCCCTCGGTCGGCACGCGTCCCGCAAGGACGGCCGGCAGCCACGGCTCGTCGACCTGCACCGCCAGTTCCAGAGCCGGCAGCCGGCGATCGAGGTCGTCGCGCAGCTGGGTGACGCCCTCGGCCAGCGACTGGGCCACGTCGCGGCGCGCCCCGCGATCCCCGACGACCCGGCCACCCAACGGCCGGAACAGCGAGGCGGCGAGCGTGAGCGGGCCGACGATCGACAGCGTCAGCGGCCCGGCCAGGTCGTTGGCGGCCTCCTCCAACCGGTCCACGTCGTCACGCAGCGTCGCCCGGGCCCGCCGGTGGTCGATGCCCGAGGTGCCCGACAGTCGCCACTCGCCCGCCGAGAGTTCCACCGCAAGCCCGCTGAGCAGCGCCGTTCCTCGACCGATCATCCCGGCCCACGGACCCCGGGCCGGCAGCTCGGGCAGGTAGGGCAGGTAGCGACGGGCCTGCTCGGGACCCTCCAGGGCGAAACGCAGGGCGGCGGGCAGGTCGTCGCCGGGCAGCGAGCCGAGTCCGGTGACCGCGACCATCAGCGCCTCGTCCCCGAGATGGTGGCCGAGCCGACGACCCGGGTGCCGTCGTAGCAGACCGCCGCCTGACCGGGCGCGATCCCGAACCCGGGCTCGTCCAGCTCGATGGTGATGTCCTCGGCGCGGCCGGTGATCGTGGCCGGCATCGGGTCGCCGTGGGCGCGCACCTGCACCAGCCCGCGCCAGTCCCCCGTGCGCGGCGACCCCGCCCACGTCGGTCGGATCGCGTCGATGCCGGTCACCGCCAGGTGTTCGCGGGGGCCGACCGTCACCACGTTGGTGCGCGGCGAGATTCCCAGGACGAACCGTGGCCGGCCGTCGTCGGCTGGCACGCCCAGGTGCAGGCCGCGGCGCTGGCCCACGGTGAACTGGTGGCTCCCCTGGTGCCTCCCGACGACGGCGCCGTCCTCGTCGACGATGTCGCCGGGGGCCGCCCCCAGGCGAGAGGTCAGGAAGCCGGCGGTGTCACCGGTGGGGATGAAGCAGATGTCGTGGGAGTCCGGTTTGCGGGCGTGGTACAGCCCGCGCGCCGCCGCCTCGGCCCGGACGTCCGCCTTGGAGGGATCGTCGCCGAGCGGGAACAGCGAGCGAGCCAGCTGGGCCTGGTCGAGCACCCCGAGCACGTACGACTGGTCCTTGGCGTCCGCGGCCGCGCGGTGCAGCTCCACCCCATCCGACTCCCACCGCAGCGACGCATAGTGCCCGGTGGCCACGGCCTCGAAGCCAAGCGCGAGCCCCCGCTCCAGCACGGCGGCGAATTTGATCTTCTCGTTGCACCGCAGGCACGGGTTCGGGGTGCGCCCGGCGGCGTACTCGGCAAGGAAGTCGTCGATCACGTCGGCGGCAAACCGGTCGGAGAAGTCCCACACATAGAACGGGATGCCCAACAGATCGGCCGCCCGGCGCGCGTCGTGGGAGTCCTCCAGCGAGCAGCAGCCCCGGGCGCCGGAGCGGTACGTCTCGGGGTTCTTCGACAGCGCCAGATGCACCGCGGTGACGTCGTGCCCGGCGTCCACCAGGCGCGCGGCGGCCACGGCGGAGTCCACACCGCCGGAGAGAGCTGCCAGTACGCGCACCCGGTGAGTTTAGTGAAAGGCCAGCCGGGCGGCCGCCACGGCCCCCGGCAGGGCGGCCAGGAGCCGGTCCACGTCGGCCGCCGTCGTGCTCCAACCCAGCGAGAACCGCAGCGACCCGGACGCCACCTCCAGGGTGCGCCCCATGGCCAGCAGCACCTGGCTCGGCTGATGCACCCCGGCCGTGCAGGCCGACCCGGTGGAGGCGTCCACCCCGTCGCGGTCGAGCAGCAGCAGCACGTCGTCGGCGCGGGTGCCCGGCAGGGTGATGTTGACGATGGCCGGGCTGCCCGGGGCGCCGTTGACGTGGGCATCGGGGATCGCGGCCAGCACCCCGGAGACGAGGTGCTGCCGGAGGCCGCCGAGGCGGATCTCCTCCTCGTCCGCGATGGCCACGGCCCGTCCCACCGCCGCCGCGAAGCCGGCCGCCAGGGCGTGGGGCATCGTCCCCGAGCGCAGCCGGCGTTCCTGGCCGCCGCCGAAGCCGAGCGCGGCGAAGGGGCGCTCCCGCCGCAGCACCAGGGCCCCGATCCCAACCGGACCCCCCACCTTGTGGGCCGACAGCGTGAGCGCGTCCACGCCCCAGGCCCCAAAGTCGACCCGCTGGTGTCCCACGGCCTGGACCGCGTCGGTGTGGCTCCAGGCGCCGGCGCGGCGGGCGGCGTCGGCCAGGGCGGCCACCGGCTGGGCCGTCCCGGTCTCGTTGTTGATGGCCATCACCGAGACCAGCGCGACGTCGGGCCCCAGCGCCCGCTCGAGACCGGCCACCTCGACGACCCCGTCGGGGTCCACGCCCAGCACGTCGGTGCGGGCCGCCCAGCGTCGCCGCACCCCGTCGATGGAGGGATGCTCCACCGCGGAGATCACGAGTCGCCGGCGGTGCGGATCGAGGGCGCGATGCCCCCGCAGGCCGCCCACCAGGGCCAGGTTGTTGGCCTCGGTCCCCCCCGAGGTGAACACCACCTCGGGCGGGCGGGCCCCCAGGTCGGCGGCCAGGGATTCGCGCGCGTCCTCCAGGACGCGGCGGGCTGCCCGTCCCGACCCGTGGAGCGCATGGGGGTTTCCCACCACCTCGAGCGCCCGGGCCATGGCCTTGCCGGCGGCGGGCAGCAGCGGGGCGCTGGCCGCGTTGTCCAGATAGGCGCGGCGACGCGCGGTCTCGGCCGACATGCCGCTCAGTTGCACAGGACCCCCGCTCATGGTTTGCTCATTCTCTGCCGTCAGCCCATCGCATCGGGGTCGAGATGCTCGGGCTCGACGGTCCATGCGTTGTTCTTGAAAGGCCAGGTCGACCACACTATGACTCAGCCCGTGCCCTCCGCACCGGCGAGGTCCACTCTTCTTGGTGCGCACCCCCGCGCCGAAGGCACCGATTTCGCACTCTGGGCTCCGCGAGCACATCGCGTCGAGCTTGCCCTCGTCGATTCCAAGCGTCGACAGACCAATTACGACCTCGCGGTGACCCCGGACGGCATCTGGCGCGTCTTCGTCCCCGACGTGGGTCACGGGCAGCGCTACGGCTTCCGGGTTCACGGCGACTGGAACCCCGACGAGGGGCAGCGCTTCAATCCGGCCAAGCTGCTGCTCGATCCGTACGCGCGCGCCATCACCGGCGGTGTCGACTACGCGGGCCCGATCCGCGACCACACCGACGCGTCCAACTTCCTGCCCGACCCGGTCGACTCCTTCGACTCCGTGCCGCTCAGCGTCGTCGTGCAACGCTCCGAGCCGCCGCGCCCGCTCGCCCACCCCGTGCCGCTGGCCGAGATGGTGATCTACGAGACGCACCTGAAGGGCTACACCCGGCAGCACCCCGCCGTCCCCGAGCACCTCCGCGGCACCTACGCCGGCTTCGCCTACCCGGCGGTCATCGAGCACCTGACCTCGGTCGGCATCAACGCCGTCGAGTTCCTGCCCGTCCAGCACTTCGTGTCCGAACCGTTCGTCGTGGGCCGCGGCCTTACCAATTACTGGGGTTACAACACGCTGGGCTTCTTCGCCCCGCACGGGCCCTATTCGAGCGCCGGGACGCTGGGCCAGCAGGTCCAGGAGTTCAAGGACATGGTGTCGGCGCTGCACGACGCCGGGATCGCCGTGATCCTGGACGTGGTCTACAACCACACCGGCGAGGGCGGCCACGACGGGCCCACGCTGAGCTTCCGCGGCATCGATCACCTGGCCTACTACCGGCTGACCGAGGACAAGCGCAACGACTACGACGTGACCGGCTGCGGCAACGCCGTCGACACCTCCAAGCCGGCGGTGCTCCAGATGGTGCTCGACTCACTGCGCTACTGGGTCACCGAGATGGGCGTGGACGGCTTCCGCTTCGACCTGAACACCACCCTGATCCGGGACGCTCGCCACCACGTCGACCAGAACCACGCCTTCAAGCAGGCCGTGGCGGCCGACCCCGTCCTCGCAGGCGCGGTGATGATCTCCGAGCCCTGGGACCTGGGTCCCTACGGCTACCAGGTCGGGCGCTGGGGCCGGGGCTGGTCGGAGTGGAACGACC
>CAZBMH010000100.1:0-8608 GCA_964492685.1 uncultured Micropruina sp. | reverse complement strand
GCGTTGAACTCGGGGACGAAGATCTGGGCGTAGTCCGCGAACGGGTACGGCATCCCGAACTTCTCCTCGAACACGTCGAAGCCGCGCTTGGTGGTGTCGAAGATCCGGTCGGCGTCCAGCGCCTCGATCATCGACTGGCGGCACGAGATCGACAGCGGGATCGTGGTGGCCCAGCCCTCGTGCGAGCTGTGCACGGTGTGGTACTCGCCGGCGACCAGCGCGGTGATGTAGGTCGAGATCGGCGGCGTCGCCGCGAAGTCCCAGCGCGCGAACCCGTCCCCGAGCGGGACGGGGGCCACGGCCAGCGAGTTCGAGAGCACCGTCCACGGCTCCGGGGCCGTGACGGAGAACTCGAAGGTGGCCTTCAGGTCGGGCTGCTCGAAGCAGGCGAAGACGCGGCGCGCGTCGGCGACCTCGAGCTGGGTGTAGAGATAGACGCGATTGTCCGCCGGATCGACGAAGCGGTGCAGGCCCTCGCCGGTGTTGCTGTAGCGGCACACCGCCGTCACCGTCAGCACGTGGGCGCCCTCGCCGAGGTGCAGCGGCAGCCGCTCCCCGGTGAACCCCGAGACGTCGAGGGGCTCGCCGTCGAGGGTCGCCGTCAGCACCTCCTCGGCCAGCAGGTCCAGGTGGGTGTCGCACGCGCCGGAGTCCAGGTCGATCGACGACGTGGAGACGAACGTGGCCTCGGGGGCCGCCAGCGGGGTTCCGTCCGGGGCGCGTCCGCTGAGGTCGATGCCGACGCGGTAGGCGGAGGTGCGCAGCGCCGCCGACCGCTGGGCGGCCTCGGCGCGGGTGATGTTTGCCGGGTACATGGTCTCCCTCGGATGCTCGCTTCTGGTCAGGCTAGCCCGCGGACCGCCGATCCGCCGATTCCTGTGTCGCAACGGTGTCGGGCCCCCTCGCTAGGGTGGCCCCATGAATGTTGACCTGTGGTTCGATCCCCTGTGCCCGTGGGCCTGGATGACGTCGCGCTGGATGCTGGAGGTCGAGAAGGTCCGGCCCGTGCACACCACGTTCCACGTGATGAGCCTCTCGGTCCTCAACGAGGGCCGTGACCTGCCGGAGAACTACCGCCGGATGATGGACGAGGGCTGGGGCCCGGTGCGGGTGGCGCTGGCCGTCGAGGAGCGCTTCGGCTCCGAGGCGCTGCGCACCTTCTACACGCTCATCGGAACCCGGATTCACCCCGGCGGGCAGCCGGCCTCCCGCGAGACCGCGGCCGCGGCGTTGGCCGACCTCGCGGTGGCCTCGGGCGTCGCCGCGGACGACGCCGACTACGCGGGCCTGATCGCGGCCTACGACACGGACGCCAACGACGAGGCGCTGCGCCGGAGCCATCACGAGGGCATGGACCCGGTGGGCTCCGACGTGGGCACCCCGGTGATCCACGTGAACGGCATGGCGCTGTTCGGCCCGGTGATCTCGCCGGCGCCCAAGGGCGAAGCGGCCGGCGACCTGTTCGACGGCTTCGTCAAGGTCACCGCCTACCCGGGGTTCTTCGAGCTGAAGCGCACCCGGACCGTGGGACCCATCTTCGATTAGGGTCGCTCCGTGCGACTGCGGGCGGCGGGACGAGAGGTGGCCACGGTGGTGGCCACTGGGTTTCGGCTGCTGCTCGCCGCCTGGCCGCGCCTGCTCGCGCTGTACCTGCTGGGCGCGATCGGCCGCCAGTCCGTCCTGTGGCTGGCCACCGTCGCGTCCGGGTACAACGGCACGATCGGGGTGCTGCTGATCCCGCTGGCCCCGCTGTGCGTGCTCGTGTCCCTGGTGATGATGCTGCGCGTGTGCGGCGAGCATCTGCCCGCGCTGCCGCAGCCCGAGGCGTCCGGGTGGCGGGAGCGGCTCGTCGCGGACCTCACGCTCGCCTCGCGGGTGCTGATCCCGTTCCTGGCGGTCTATGCCGCGCAGGGGCTGCTGCACGAGGACGCGGTCACCTTCGTCCGCAACGCCACGCTGGACGAGTACCTCGGCCACTTCTTCCGGGCCCGCTACGACCGGGTGCTGCTCGCCGACGGGTGGGCGCTGGCGGGGATCGTGCTCGTCGGCCTGGGCGCACGCAAGCTGATCGCCCGCTACGAGCTGGCCGAGCGTTCGCTCGCCTGGGGCGCCGTGGGTGGCTACGTCGAGGCGCTGTGGCTGGTCACGCTCGCCCGCACGCTGGCGGGCCAGCTCGCCGACGTCCGAACCTGGCTGGAGAGCCGCCGGTTCGCGGCCCCGTTCCTCCCCGCGTGGGAGGCGGTGCAGGGCTGGGTCGCGCAGGCGTCGGCCTGGGTTCGCTGGCCGCTGGAGTTTCTGGAGTCGCTGGTGGGCAACGCCGGGGCGCTCATCGTGGTGCCGATCGCCTGGCTGGCGCTCGGAGCGATGGTGTTCGGGGCCGAGCTGCGGGCCGACGAGCTTCCCCTCACCCACGAGGCGGTGACGCGCCGGATCGCCGCGATGCCGGAGCGGACGAGGCGGCTGCTTGCCCAGGCGGTGGCGGCCGCCGCGACCCCCTTCCAGGACACCTGGTTGACGATCAGGCGGGTGACCTCGGTCGGCGTCCTGGTGATGGTCGCGTTCTGCCTCATGTTCGCCGCCGTGGGGGAGGTGCCGGTGCTGGTCGCGGTGATCGCGCGGCACATCATGGGTCCGGGCGATTGGCTGTGGCAGAACGCCCTGTACCCCTACGTGACGCTGGCCGAGCGGGGGGCCTACGCGCTGGTCACCATGGCGATGCTCGCCGCGGCGGTGAACGTCCTCGTCGTCGGTCGCGGAGAGCCGTCCCAGCCGGCGGACGAGCCGGCGCCCGCGGCCGCAGGGGTAGCCCCGCCTCGCCACCGGGTGGGTCAGGGGACGCGGAGGGGGAGCTCGACGTAGTCGGGCTGGTGCCAGCCGATCCGCGCCGTCACGGGCTGCACGTCCTCGGGAACCGCCACGACCGCCTGATGGCCCCAGCTGTCGGGGCGCGGCGTGGAGTCGTCAGGCATCCCGGGGAGCCCGATCCGGGGCCCCGTGGCGCCCTCCGGGACGCAGGTGGTCACCCCGAACGTGGGTGCCCCCGCGGTGATGGTGCCGCCGTTGGTGCCGTACACCCGGCCGGCCGCGTCCACCAGCGTGACCTGGCAGATATCCAGGACGCTGTCGGCCGGCGCCTGAAGCCCGAAGTAGACGACCCACAGCCGCGAGCCGGGGGCGGCCGTGAGGTCACCCTCGGTGGCCGCGGTGCGGACGTCCACGATCCTGACGGTGACGTCCACCTTCACCACACGATCGCTGTCGACATAGGTCTGCTGCAGGTGGACCGGTGAGCCGTCGGTCGAGACGTGCGCCCGGTGGTACTCCCACGGGAGATAGAGGGTCAGCATCACGAACGAGGCGGACAGCACCCCAACCGCCACGAGCACCGGCATCAGGAGCAGGGCCGTTCGGTTGCGCCGCCACCAGCCCGGGGGAGCGGCGTCCCGCTTCGACTCGGCGACGACCGTCGGTCGGTCGTCGGGCGCGGAGGCCGGGCCGGTCATCGGCCCACCCCCTGCACGGCCTCGCCCAGCGTGATCGGGCTGGTGTGGGTGCCGAGCGCGGCGGCGGTGGCGGCGTCGATACCCAGGTCGATGTGCAGCTCCTGGTCGCCGGTCACTGCGCCGCCCGGGTCGGCGGGAACGATCAGCTCGGCCCCCTCCAACGCGTCCCTGGGCACCTCGAACGGGACCGCGCACCCGATGGGGATGCCGGTCTGGGCCCGGATGCAGGTCGAGTTGACGGGGGACGTGGTCTCATAGGTCCGCCCGTCGCGGGCGAGCAGGGTCGCGCCGGTCAGCGGGCCCGGCTCCGGGGTCGCCGTCCACGTCACGCGGGCGACGAGGAAGACGCCTTCGCGCGACACCGCCGTGCCGGTCAGGGCGACGACCTGGGTGGACGCCTCGACGGAGGTCACGGTGACCACCCCGGTCCGCAGCGTGGCGGGCTCGCCGAGGCGGCCGTGCAGGACGAACGGGGCGCCGGTGATGTCGTCCGGGGTCGGGAGCCGGGTGAGCGCCGCCGACCCGATCCCCAGCAGGATCGCCGCGCCGAGGACGGTCCGGACCGCGGCGCCGTTCGGCCGCCTCACGGCTGCAGCTCTTTGACCGGAACGGTCACGACGGCGACCGCGACGGGGTCGTGCCACCCCTCCTGGCCAGTGAGGGTGGACTCGCGCCAGGTGTGGGAGTGCAACGTCATGACGAGCTGGGTCGGCACGGGAGCGGTGGTCGCTTGACTCCACACCATGACGGTCGTGGTCGTCAGGCCGGGCTGGAGCGCGCCGCCCCCCAACCCGTCGGACAGCCGGTGGAACGTGGGCTCCGCCCGCTCCGACGTCACCGGGTTCCCGGTCCAGTCGAGCAACTCGGTGGCGTCCGTGCGGATCGCGGCCCGCTGTACGCCCACGGGCACCGGGGCGTCGCTGGTGTTGGTGAGGTCGACGACGAGCAGCAGGCCCCGCCGCCCCTCGGCCCGGTAGTACACGCCGTCCACCGTCTTGGTCGTCCAGTAGGCCCGCAGGACGGTGGCGGTGAGGGGCGCGACGTCGACCGGCTCGCCGACGGGCGCCGGGCGGGGGTCGCTGGGCAGGCTCTCGGCCTCCTCGAAGCCTCCGCCGAGCCACAGGGCGGCCGCCACCAGCGCGGCGACCAGGGAGATCAGGGAGCGAGGCCGGACGAGGGACCGCCACCACGGGCCGGGGCCCGGCTCGTCGCCGGCGTGGTCCGCGACCGGGCCGGGTTCGCCGGGCTGCGGCGTCTCGGGGGCAGCGAACGCCGCGGCGGGGTGGTCGTCCGGCGTGACGGGCTGCGAGGGTGGCGCGGTCACACGGGGAGTATAGGAGCGCGGGGTCGAGGGGCCCGTGGGAACGCGGCTGATCTGGGGGCCGCGCCCTCTCGCATCCCGGGCGGCTTGCTGGGATAGTTTCTGCCATGCGTGTCCACCTTGCCTCCGATCATGCCGCCTTCGACCTGAAGGAATTCCTGGTCAAGGAGCTGCGGTTGCTCGGCTACGACGTGATCGATCACGGCGCTCACGAGTACGACGCCCGCGACGACTACCCGCTCATCGTCCTGCCGGCCAGCGAGGCCGTGGCCGCCGATCCGGGGTCGCGCGGGATCGTGCTGGGGGGCTCCGGCAACGGCGAGCAGATCGCCGCCAACAAGGTGCGCGGCATCCGCGCCGGCCTGGCGTACAACACCGTGATGGCCCGGCTGGCCCGCGAGCACAACGACTGCAACGTGGTGTCGCTGGGCGGCCGGATGCAGTCGCTGGAGGAGGCGCTGGCCATCGTCAAGGTGTTCCTCACGACCCCATTCTCGGGCGATCCGCGCCATCAGCGCCGCATCGCCGAGCTCACGGCGTTCGAGGACAAGCACTACCGCTGAGGGCGCGGCGTCCTGGTCGCTTGGTCCACCAGTCGGGGCGCGGCCTGACGGGCGGCCGCCCGATCGGCCGCACTGGGCCGCGACACCTCCCGGGCGCGCACGGCCCGGTCCGGGCTGACCAGCCCGGCCACCCCGTCCCGGCCGAAGCCGCGCTCGGGGTCGGGCTGTCGCTCGGGGGTGCTCACGTCGACCAGCGTAGACTCCAGCCCCCGGAAGCGGGGCGGCACAGAGGCAGGAGGTCGGCGTGCCCGAGGGACATGTGACTCATCGGCTGGCGCGGGGGCTCACCGACGCGTTCGGCTCCCGGGAGGTGCGCGTCGCCAGCCCGCAGGGTCGCTTCGCCGCTGAGGCCGCCCTGCTGGACGGCACGGTGCTGGCGGGCGCGGAGGCCTACGGCAAGCACCTCTTCCTCGACTTCGGGCCGGGTCGGATCGTCCACATCCACCTGGGGCTGATCGGCAAGCTGTGGCTCTTCGAGGGCGCCCCGACGTCGCCGGCCCCGCTGGAGACGGTGCGGCTGCGCCTCGCGCGCGGCCCGTCAACGGCCGAGCTTCGCGGCCCGCAGTGGTGCCGCCTGATTACGGACGAGGAGCGCGACGCCGTCGTCGCGGGTCTCGGGGCCGACCCGCTCCGCGCCGACGCCGACCCGGAGCGCGCCTGGGTCCGCATCCAGCGCTCGGGCCGCAGCATCGGCTCGCTGCTGATGGACCAGAAGGTGACCGCCGGCGTCGGCAACATCTTCCGCGCGGAGGTGCTCTACCGGCACGCCGTCGACCCGCACCGCCCGGGGCGCGACCTGGGCCGGGCGACCTGGAAGGCGATCTGGGCCGACCTGGTGGAGCTGATGGCGTACGCGTTCGAGCAGGGCCGGATCGACACGGTCTGGGAGCAGCACTCGCCGGAGGCGACGGGGCGGGCCCCCCGCATCGATCGCCACGGCGGCGAGGTCTACGTGTACCGGCGCGGCGGGATGCCCTGTCACGTGTGCGGTCAGGAGGTTCGCTCGCAGCTGATGGAGGGCCGCAACCTGTACTGGTGCCCCGGGTGCCAGCCCCGGTGAGCCTGGCCTGGCAGGGCTTCGAACTGACGTCCTCGGACGAGGGCCGCACGGTGTCGCTCTCCCGCGATCGGCGGCCCTGGTTCGACCTCACCCTGGACGGTGTGAGCGCCGCCACCGAGGCGCGTGTCGAGGACGACGAGCTTGCGCACCTCTTCGGCGGGTCGCCCCTGGTGGAGGCGCGCCACACGCTGGCGGAGAATTGGACGATGCGCTGGGTCGCCGCGGGCGAGGACGAGGCCGCGCTGTTCGTCCGGGCAGCCGTGGGGCCGGCCACGTGTTGCTGGGTGTGGGCGGCCGGCGCCGAGGCCCGGATCGCCGTGGCACCGCTGTTCGAGGCCGGCCCGGTGCTCGCGATCCGGCTGGTCAACGGCCACCTCGCCGACGATGACGGCCGGTGGCGGCTGACCGCCCCGGGCCCGAACGCTGTGGGGCGGCGCCGGGTGACCACGCTGCGCGCCGAGGTCGTCGACTCCTGGGCGAGCTTCGCCGCCACGTTCCCGAGCTGGCTGCCGCCGCTCGCCCTGGCCACGGGCCAACCGCTGGAGCTCGACGCGCCGGACTGGGGGATGGTGCTGCCCCCGTCGGCCACCAGCCGCAGCGGCCCGGCGGGGGTTGAGGTCGATCTCGCGCCCGGAGTCCACCACATCAACCTGCATTCGCCTCGGGGCGTGACCGACTTGGCGGTCGCCGTTGCTCCGACGCTGCCGTCGCTGCTGGCCCCCGCCGCCGCCCGGGTCGTGCTGGCGGGCGGGCCGACGTCCGGCGCCGAGGCCGTGCTGGTCGCGGAGGCCGCCGCCCGGCGGCTCGTCCGGCTGTCGGAGGAGGACCTGCGCCGGATCCACGACGTCGTCCCTGCGCCCGAGGACCTGCTGGGGATCGCGGCGCTGGTGGGCCAGGGCCCGACCTTCGGCGGCGCCACCGCTGTCCGGGTCGCCTTCGAGCTGCTGGCCTCGGCCCCCGTGCGGCTGGGCTACGGCCGGGTCGTGATGCGCGCCTGGCTGGCCGGCCTGGCCGAGGGGCTCGACCTCCACGCCGACGCGCTCGCCCTGCTGCGGCGTCCGGCTGAGTCCGAGTTGGCCGCCTTCGAGCTGTCGCTGCTGGGCCTGCGAAGCGCCGAGGGGGCGGCGGCCGCCGTGGCCGGCCTCGTCCACGCCCTCGGGGGGTGGCTGCCGGGCAGTCCGCTGGGGCTGACCGGCCCGGTTCGCGCGCACCTGGCGGCGCTGCTGC
Source organism: uncultured Micropruina sp. (assembly GCA_964492685.1). GTDB lineage: Bacteria > Actinomycetota > Actinomycetes > Propionibacteriales > Propionibacteriaceae > Micropruina. The sequence continues at coordinate 934 of CAZBMH010000100.1, read as the reverse complement.
GGCTGTGCCCCGAGGAGTGGCCGGCGGCCCGGGAGGCGTCCGAGACCGCGCTGAAGACCGAGCGTCGGCTGCTGGCCGAGCTGGTCGCCGCACCGGACCCGGCCACGCTGGCCTGGCTGGTGTTGGCCGACGCGCTCGCCTGAGCCCGCGGCCTCGCCCTTCCGCATCGTGGACGCGATGTTTCAGCTTTCAAGCAGGGCGGCTTAGGGTGGAGCCATGCACACCCAGTTTCGGACCGTCAGCGCTTCCCGCGTTCTGCGTTCCTGCGCGTGCATGTGTATGCGTTGTCTGTGATCTCAGCCTGACAACGCTCCCCTGATCGCCCCTCCCGTTCGGGAGTCGGCTGCGGTCGTCCCCTTCTCTCGCGGCTTCCGCGGGGGCGTTGTCTGATCCCCACCATCAGCCACCAAGCCCTGTCAATCGAAGGAATCCGTCATGTCGTACCGTCCCGAGACGCTTGCCGTCCACGCCGGCCAGGAGGTCGCCGACCCGGCCACCAACTCGCGCGCCGTCCCGATCTACCAGACCACCAGCTTCGTCTTCGACGACACCGAGCACGCCGCCGATCTGTTCGCGCTGCGGGTGCCGGGCAACATCTACACCCGGATCATGAATCCCACGCAGTCGGTGTTCGAGACCCGGGTCGCCGCGCTGGAGGGCGGCGTCGGCGCGCTGGCGACCGCGTCCGGGGCGGCGGCGATCACGTACGCGGTGCTGAACCTGGCCTCCGCGGGCGACAACATCGTGGCGCTGTCGACGCTGTACGGCGGCACCTACGCGCTGTTCGCGCACACGCTGCCGCAGTTCGGCATCGAGACCCGCTTCGTCGACCCGGAGCGCCCCGAGGACCTGGCGGCCCACGTGGACGATCGCACCCGCCTGGTGTTCGGCGAGACCGTCGGCAACCCGCTGGTCAACGTGGTCGACCTGGACG
>CAZBMH010000099.1:0-8630 GCA_964492685.1 uncultured Micropruina sp. | reverse complement strand
GCCGGGTGGTCTTGCCCACCTCCTCGATGTCGAGGGTGCGGACGCACTTCTGCACCGAGGTGGCCCGGCTGAACGGGGCGTCCTCGGCACCGGTGAAGTAGGGCTTGAACGGCACCATGCCGGCGTTGACGAACAGCAGCGTGGGGTCGTTGTAGACCAGGGGCGCCGAGGGCACCAGGGTGTGGCCGTTCTGGACGAAGAAGTCCAGGAACCGACGACGGATATCGGCGGTCTTCATGATGAGTCCTTAGTCGTTGTGGTGCGGCGCGATCGGTACGCGTGCCGCAGTCGGCGCGGGAGGGTTCCCGCGGGGCACAGGCCCCGGGTGGTCAGTGCTTGGTCCCCTGGACGGGCTCGGCGGCCTCGTCCAGGCCGAGAGCTTCACGCAATTCTGCCTCACGGTCGTGCATGGCCTCGCTGAAGGTCTCGACAAACTCGCCGACCCAGCCGCGGACGTCCTGGCCGGTCTTCTCGAGCTGCTCGGTGACGCCGGCCGGGGTGAACCGGTGGTAGTACTCGCGTCCTTTGACGACCACGAACGCGGTCAGCCCGACGCCGACGACGAACCAGAAGAATCGCTTGCCCATCAGCGCTTGTTCCCCTTCTTCTTGCCGCTGCCGGCGCCGACGATGGCCTGGCGGACGCCGTGGGTGAAGGCGGCGGTCTTGACCAGCGGGCCGCCCAGCGTGGCGGAGAACAGCGTGGAGAGTTGCGCGGCGTTCTCGCTCACCACGGTGGCGTGCGCGCTGACCTTGGCCACGTCCTCGGTGACGATGCTGAGCTTGGCCAGCTCCTCGTTGGTGGCGGTGACCGTCCCCTTCAGCTCGTAGAGGATCGGCACGGTGCCGTGCCCCAGATCACGAATGGCGAGCCGCAACTCCTCCAGCACCCGCCCCAGCTTGAGCAGCGGGACGGCGAGCAACGCCACCAGGACCACGGCCGCGAGCGCGGCCATCAAACCAGCGATCTCTCCAACGGACATGGCTTCCTCACCTAGGTCGGGCGACAACACCCGAAGCCTAATGCACGGCCCGGCGCCGAGCCGCTCACGGCCTGCCGAGCGCCCGCCGCAACGAATCGCGTTGCTCGAGCAGCGCGGCCTCGTTGCCGTGACCGCTGGGGCGGTAGTACTCGGCGTCGGCCAGCTCGTCGGGAAGGTACTGCTGGGCCGCCACCCCGGTGGGCAGGTCGTGGGGGTAGCGGTAGCCCTTGCCGTGGCCGAGGCTCTTGGCCAGGGAGTAGTGGGCGTCGCGCAGGTGCGGCGGGACGGTGCCGATGCGTCCCGCGCGGACGTCGGCCAGGGCCGCGTCCATCGCCACGATGACAGCGTTCGACTTCGGCGCCAGCGCGCAGGCGATCACGGCCTGGGCAAGGTTGAGCCGCGCCTCCGGCATCCCGATGAACTGGACGGCCTGGGCGGCGGCCACGCACGTCTGCAGCACCGAGGGGGCGGCCAGGCCGATGTCCTCGCTGGCCAGCACGACCAGTCGGCGGGCGATGAAGCGCGGGTCCTCGCCGGCCTCGATCATCCGGGCGAGGTAGTGCAGCGCGGCGTCCACGTCCGAGCCCCGCATGCTCTTGATGAACGCGCTGATCACGTCGTAGTGCTGATCGCCGTCGCGGTCGTAGCGGACCGTCGCCTTGTCGACGGCGGCCTCGACCACGTCGGTGGTGATGGTGTCGAGCCCCTGGGCCGAGGCCCCGGCGGCGGCCTCCTCCAGGTAGGTGAGGGTGCGGCGGGCGTCGCCGCCGGCCAGCCGGAGCAGCGCCCCGCGGGCCTCCGGTTCCAGCGCGAACGCCCCATCCAGGCCGCGCTCGTCGGCCAGGGCGCGGTCGAGCAGGATGCCCAGGTCGTCGTCGGTCAGCGGCTTGAGCGTCAACAGCAGGGAGCGAGACAGCAGCGGCGAGATCACCGAGAACGACGGGTTCTCGGTGGTGGCCGCGATCAGCGTGACCAGCCGGTTCTCGACCGCGGGCAGCAGCACATCCTGCTGGGTCTTGGAGAAGCGGTGCACCTCATCGACGAACAGGACCGTGTCCCGCCCACGCGCCAACTCCCGCTTGGCGGTGTCGAGCTCGGCCCGCACCTCGCGCACCCCGGCGGTCACCGCGGACAGCTCGACGAAGCGGCGGTTGGTGGCCCGCGAGACCACCGCGGCGATGGTGGTCTTGCCCACCCCGGGCGGCCCCCACAGGAAGACCGACATCGCGGTGTCGCCGGCGATGAGGCGCCGAAGCGGGGAGCCAGGGCCGAGCAGGTGCCGCTGGCCGACGATCTCGTCGATCGTCCGGGGACGCAGCCGCACGGCGAGCGGGGCCCCCGCGTGCTGCGGGGAAGTCAGCGATCCGCCTCCCCCGGCCTGCGCCGGGGAGGTCTGATTGCCGAACAGATCCTCGTCCACGCCCGCAGTCTAGGTGAGCGAGACCGCCGCGAACGCGGCCCGACGGGACGGCTGGCGCACCGGATCCCCTGGCGACGATCAGCGGCGCCGGACCGAACCGCGCACACTTCGCGAGTCCCTGCCGCCGGACCTCCAGACCAGCCTCAACACGATCGCCTTGCGGCTCGCTCACGCCTGGCAGGATCTCTGCTCCGCGGTCGAGCAAGAGCCGGACATCGTGGTCGTGGGACACCGCGACCACCACTGCCTGCAGGTCTCCACGACCGGACGGCCTATAGCTGAGCGGGCATCGGTGGCTCGCTGGAGTGATGAATCCATTGCCAAAGTCCTTGTCAACCTGGGATGCACGGCATATAATCGAACGTACGAACGACGATGTGTTCGGGCGGGTGTCGCCGGCCGTGGAGCGGCTGCGGCTGGCGATCGAGGCGCGCGTCCACGCCGAGATCGCCGAGGTTGAGGCCATCGCTGACCTGGCCGCCGAACACTCTGGGAGCACCCACGACGAGTACGACGTGATCGGACAGCGTCCCGTCCGGTTGGGGGCCGATGGCACCGCGCTGGTCGGGGAGTTCCTCCCGCTCGAGATCGCGGCTCTCAAGGGCATCTCCGTGGGGGCGGCCACGTGGCTGATCCGAGACATCCTGAACCTGCAGCATCGCCACCCCCAGCTGTGGGCGGCAGTCCGCCGGGGAACCGTGCCCGTGTATCGGGCCGCCCAGCTCACCACGCTGGCGGCCGGCTTCGAGCTGACCGGCGAGCAGGCGTTGGCGGTGGACGCCGAGGTCGCGCCGAAACTCGGCCGCGTCGGCTGGCGGCGCATCCTCGAACTGACCCGCGCCGCCATCACCCACGTGGCGCCCGACGCTGTGGTGGCCAAGGCCGCGGCGGCCCGCTCGGAACGGTTCGTCCATGTGCACCCCAGCGACGACCCCACCCTCGCCTACCTCTCCGCCCGCCTCGACACCACCGACGCCGCCAACCTCGACCACACCCTGAATCGCGTGGCCGACGCGCTGGGCGCCAACGGCGACGACGAGCCCCGCGACATCCGCCGCGCCAAAGCCCTCGGCATCCTCGCCAGCCCCGAACGCGCCGCCGAACTCCTCGCCACCGGCACCGACAACCAGCGGGGGCTCCCTCGTGCAGTGGTGCATCTGCACCTCAGCGACACCCAGCTAGCCAGCGCGGACGGCGTTGCCCGCGCCGAACGTCTCGGCCCCGTCCACGTCCAACAACTGCGCCACCTGTTGGGCCACAGTCGCGTCACCCTGGGTCGCATCGTCCGCACTGACGCCGAGCCGGGCGTCGCCACCTACGAGATCCCCGAACGCGTCCGCGAGGCCGTGATCGCCCGGGACCGTTACGAGGTATTCCCGTACAGCAGCCGCCCGGCCCGAAGCCAAGACCACGACCACACGCAAGAGTTCGACCTCACCAGCCCCCACGCCGCCGATTCACCCGGCGCAGCGCAGACCAGGCCGGCGAATCTCGGCCCCCTGAGCCGCAAGGCCCACCGCGCCAAGACCTTCGGGGCCTGGCGCCTCGACCAACCCCGGCCGGGCGTGTTCTGGTGGCACTCCCCCGGCGGAGTCACCTACCGGGTCTCCCCGAAGGGCACCAAGCAAGTCGCCGGCGAGGCCGCCGGCGTCGAAGACCTCATGCTCTGGCACATCGACCATTGGCGTGCCCTGGCACAGTGACGCCCGCGCGGCGACGCGGCCCTCCTTTGCCTTTGAGTGCACTCACACGCCTACCGCGCTGTGTATGAACGTTGACGAGGCATTGCGGGAGGCGTTGCGGCTGGCGATCGACCCGCGCTTAACGTGGCAATGCCACGTTCACGGCTCGGGACATGTTCGCCCAGCGCGATGCGACCGCCTGACGCCCGGCCCTCTCACCAGGATCCTTGTCTAACGACTGTCGACGATATATCGTTAGATACAACGACGAATGAGAGGAGTCCTCCATGGACTTCGCAATGAACCCCCCGCTGTGGGTACGACACAGCATGCGCGGCCGGCGACGCGGCCCCCGTCCGCCGTGGCTCGACCAGGCGGCCGACGGGCCCGGTCCGCGCGAGGGTCGCGGCCCCCGCCCCCCGTTCGGGTCCGGTGACTTCGGCCCCGGCTTTGGTCCCGGCGGTTTCGGCCCGGGCTTTGGCTTCGGCCCGGGTGGCCCCGGCTTCCCGTTCGGCCCCGACCGCGGTCGTGGACGGCGGCGGCGCGGCGACGTGCGGCAGGCGATCCTCGCCCTGTTGACCGAGGGCCCGCTCAACGGGTACCAGGTGATCCAATCGCTGGCCGAGAAGACCGGGGGCGCCTGGAAGCCGAGCCCCGGCGCGGTCTACCCGTCCCTGGCGCAGCTCGAGGACGAGGGCCTCGTCGAACAGTTCGACAACGAGGGTCAACGCAGCTTCCGGCTCACCGAGGCCGGCCGTAGCGCGGCTGAGGGAGCCGAGCGCCCCTGGGAGGCCATCAACGCCGAGAATGCCCCGCGCGACCCCGAGTCCGTCGGGGAAATGTGGCGGGCCTTCGGTGACCTGGCCATGGCCACCAAGACGGTGATGCGCAGCGGCAACGCCGAGCAGATCCGGCAGGCCGGCGCCCTGCTGGCCGACACCCGGCGCAAGCTCTTCGGCATCCTCGCCTCGGAGCCCGACCTGCCCAACGGCGACGACCTGCGCTGAGGCGTCGAACGGTACGGTGGCCCGATGGACGAGGTCTGGCTCACCGTCGGCGACGTGGCACGCCGCTCGGGGCTGACCGTTCGCACACTGCATCACTACGACGCGATCGGCCTGCTCATCCCCTCCGGGCGGACCCACGCCGACCACCGCCTCTACTCCGAGGACGACCTGCGACGGCTGCTGTCGATCCAGCACCTCAAGGGCCTCGGGCTGGGGCTGGCGGATGTGGCCGCCGCCCTCGACGACCCGGCCTTCGACGCGCGCGACGCCGTCGATCGGCATGTCGCGGTCGTCGAGGCGCGGATCGCCGCGGAACGGGAGCTGCTCGCGCGCCTGCGCTCGCTGGCCGGCGCGGCGGACGTGGGCTGGTCGGAGGTGCTGGACGTGATCGCCCTCACCGAGCGGCTGCATCACGCCGACCCGGCGGTACGGGTGCGAGCCGCCTTGGGCGCCCCCGCCACGGCACCCCTGCGCACGCTGGTGGACACGCTGCTGACCGAGAACGACCCCGCGGTGCGCGAGACGCTCACGTGGGCCATCGCCCGCCACGGCGCTGCCGCCCTGCGACTCCTCACCCCGCGGCTCACGGCGTCCGCCGCCGATGTCCGCCTCCGGGCACTCCACGCGCTGGGCAAGCTGCATGTCCCCGGCGTCGCACGGGCGGCCGCCCCCCTGCTGGCCGATCGGGACGCGGCCGTCGCCGCCAAGGCGGCGTTCGTCCTGGGTCAGGAAGGCGATCCGGCGTTCGCCGGCGGGCTGGTCGCAGCGCTGGACCGCGAGGAGGTCATCGTCGGGGACGAGGTGGTGACGGCCCTGGCGCGGCTCGGGCCGAGCGTCGTTCCGCCGCTCATCGAGGTGCTGGCAAACGGGTCGTCCCGGGCACGCGCGCGGGCCGCCGACGCGCTGGGCGGGCTGGCCGATCCACGCGCGGACGCCGCCCTCGCCGCCGCTCTGACGGACGCGGACGACACGGTTCGCCTCGCCGCCCTGGCCGCGCTGGGTGAACTAGCCACACCGGTGGCAGCCGACGCGATCGCGGGCGCCGTCACAAGTCACGACGCCCGCATTTCGGCGTTGGCTACGAGGCTGTCCGCCGACCGGTGAGGGCCGCGGCGACGCCCGAAACCCGGGCGTCCGAGGAGGCCGTCGCCGCCTCGAGGGCCAGGCCCGCGACAACGGCATCCAGCTGACCCAGGGCGCTGACGGCCGCGAGCCGAACCTCGGCGTCCGCGTCCTCGAGCAGCCCGACCAGGCCGACCAGCGCGGGGTCGGCCAGCGGCGAACCCAGGTGACCCAGGGTGTCGGCCGCGTGCGCCCGCACGGAGGCGTCTTCGTCCGCCAACGCGGTGATCAGGACGTCGACGGCCGGCGCCCCGAGGGTGGCGAACGCGCCGGTGAGCGCGTCCCGCTGCTCCTGGTCCCCGTCGCCCAGACGGGCGGCCAGGGCCGGGATCACGACGGGCTCCCCGGTGTTCGCGGCGGCCCGGAATGCCTTCACGGCCACCAGCGGGTCGTCGTCGGCGATCACGGGCACCAGGTGCTCGGCGTGGGCCGGGTCACCGATCTTGGACAGCACATGCGCGGCCTGTGAGCGGACGGCGGGCTCGGCGCTGGTCAGCTGCGCCAGGACGCCAGGCACGGCCAACGGGCCGGTCTGAACGGCCGCCCACGTCAGCGACTCCTTCACGAAGCAGTCGGTCTCGGTGCCGAGCCGCGAGACCAGTGCGTCGGCCGACTCCGGCGAGCGGACCGATCCGAGCGCGACGGCGGCGCGCTGTCGGACGCTGCGGTCGGGGTCATTGAGGGCGCCGATCAGCGCCGCGGTGTTGATGGTGTTCGTCATCTCGTTACCTCCGACGACGACGCTACGACCTCACGCGGCGTGAGGTTCCACCCGGCGGTCTACCGGCCGCGCAGCCGGTCCCGGATGGCGTGCAGCTCGCGCTTCTCCGAGGCGCTGAGGCCGCCGATCCCGACCTCGTTGATCTTGTCGAGCAGCTCGTCGAGTCGGACCCGGTCGCTGGTGGCCCGGCGCTGGCTGCGCGTGGGCTTGGGTGCCCGCGCGGCGCGGGGGCGCCCCTGCCGAGCGAGCCGCGGGATCCACGAGTGGGCGCTCAACAGGCCCGTGCCGCGCGCGACGAGGGCCGAGAAGAGCAGGCCCACCACCAGGCTGAACAGGCTCGCCCAGCCGCGGGCGGTGATCGCGACAAGCACCTGGATGCCCACCAGCACGGCCCCGAAGGCCCACGCCGGGATGTTGAACAGGAAGCGGCGGGTCGGGTACTCGGCGATCCACAGCAGCAACACGATGAACTCGATCTGGTCGACCCCGGCCAGCCCCACGCCCGAGGAGCGGAAGACCAACCCGGCCAGGGTGGCGGCCAGCGTCAGCGAGCCCATGACGCCCACCAGCAGCCACATCATCCGGCTTCGACCGACGACCCGCTCCAACTCCGTCCCGAAGTACCACAGGAAGAACAGCGTCAGGGCGCCCCATAGGGAGCCCCAATCCGCCCAGGGCCACGTGATCAGCCGCCAGAACTGCCCCTCCGCCAGGGCGGCGGGATCCAGCGCCAGCAGCCGCGGCCCCGAGGGGACGATCGCCCAGGCGATCCAGGCGGCGACCACCGAGAACACGACCGCGACGGTGGTCGAGACGTCCAGCCGGCCGATGCGGAACCACGGCTGGGACCCGGCGCTCGAACCCCAGGCATCAAATCGCATGGCGTCGACCCTCGCGGCCGAGCGGGACGCGGGTCATCACGCCGGTTCCGCCTTCTTCTCGGCCGGCTTGAAGTCCACGCCCGCCTCCCGGCGCTGCTGCGGGGTGATCGGGGCCGGCGCGGCGGTGAGCGGATCGAAGCCGCCGCCGGACTTGGGGAAGGCGATGACGTCGCGGATGGTGTCGAAGCCACCGAGCAGCATCACGAGCCGGTCCCAGCCCAGCGCGATGCCGCCGTGAGGCGGCGCGCCGAACGAGAAGGCGTCGAGCAGGAAGCCGAACTTCTCCTGGGCCTCCTGTTCCCCGATGCCCATCACCCGGAAGACCCGCTCCTGGACGTCCCGGCGGTGGATACGGATCGAGCCGCCGCCCAGCTCGTTGCCGTTGACGATGATGTCGTAGGCGTAGGCGAGCGCCGGCCCGGGGTCGGTGTCGAAGCTGTCCAGGCAGTCCGGCTTCGGCGAGGTGAACGCGTGGTGCACCGCCGTCCAGGCGCTCTGGCCCAGGGCCACGTCGCCACTGGCCACGGCCTCCGACGTCGGCTTGAACAGCGGCGCGTCCACCACCCAGAGCATCGACCACGCATTCTCGTCGATCAGGCCGCAGCGGCGGCCGATCTCCAGCCGGGCGGCGCCCAGCAGCTCCTGGGACGCCGTCGTCGCGCCGGCGGCGAAGAAGATGCAGTCGCCCGGCTGAGCGCCGACGCGCGCCGCGATCCCCGCCTTCTCGGCCTCGGAGATGTTCTTGCTGACCGGACCGCCCAGCTCGCCGTTCTCGTCCAGGGTGATGTAGGCCAACCCCTTGGCGCCGCGCTGCT
>CAZBMH010000098.1:2412-8659 GCA_964492685.1 uncultured Micropruina sp. | reverse complement strand
TCGGCCAGGATGATGCCGCGCTCCCGGGCGATCCCCTCCGCTCGGGAGTAGACGGCCAGGGTCAGCTCGCGCAGCCGCTCGGCGAGGTCGGCGCCGTGCAGCGCCACGATGGTGGCGAAGTCGACGTTCTCGTCATGCTCCCCCAGGGGTGCCTTGATCGCCGGGGTGAAGATCGGTTCCGGCAGCTTGGAGCCGTCGAGCAGCCCGTCCGGCAGCCCGATGCCGCACACCGTGTGCGACTGCTGGTACTCCACCCAGCCCGAGCCGGTGAGGTAGCCGCGGGCCACGCATTCGACGGGGACCATCTCGAGGCGTTCGGCGACGATCGCCCGGCCCTGAACCACCGCCGGCACCTCGGTCGACACCACATGGTTGGGGACGAGGTCATCCAGCCGGTCGAACCACCACAGCGACAGCTGGGTGAGCACCTTGCCCTTGTCGGGCACGGCCGGGGTCAGGACGTGGTCGAAGGCGGAGATGGCGTCGGAGGCGACCATCAGCAGCCGGCCGTCCGGCAGGTCGTAGAGGCGCCGGACCTTGCCGGCATGGACGAGCGGGAGGCCAGGGTCGAACTCGGTCACGGCCTCAGACTAGCGAGGCCCACGGGACGACCGACGGCCTGCTCAGCCGCGAGCCGGGGCGACGTGCCGGGGGCAGCCCGGCCGGCTGAGGGCACCGACGGCACCAGGAACCTCGAGGCGGCCTCCTTCCGCGGGTCGGGACGCCGGGGCGCGTGGCCGATGGCATGCTCGGCGCATGACGACCATTCAGCACCCCCGGGCGGCCTGGAGCCGGCCCCGGACTTCCCTGGTGCGGACCGGTTGGACGACCCCGCTGGGTCGCCTACCCCGGCTGTCCTGGCTCCCCGGTCTGTTCGCCCTCGTGGTGGCCGCACTGGACGTGATCGGCGCGGCGACGCTGGCCGTGGCCGCGGGCACGGGCACCCTGACCCGCCTGCCCGACAACGCGGGCATCGCCCTGCTCGCCGTGGTGGCGGCGCTGGCGCTCGCGGCCTTCGCACTGCGGTTGCCCGAGCGGTTGCCCGCGTGGGTGCTGCCGGCGCTGACGCTGGGCAGCGCAATGGTCGTCCTGGGGTGGGCCGTGCTCGGAACCTGGAGCGGGGCCGACGATGTCGCGCTCCGCACGGTCGAGGTGCTCCTCGCGGGCGCCACGATCGCGACGATCGTCCGGGTCAGCGTCCGGCACTGATCGCCTCCCCGCCCGGCGGGGGCTCCTGACGGGCCATTGCCCGACGGGCTTCCCGAGGGATGATGGCCCGGCTGCCCTCCCGGCAGAGCGCTGCCGGGCGAAGGTGCCTACAGGACGTCCCCGGGCACGTAGCTCGCCCCCGACGGGTGCCGCTCGGCCAACGCGGCCACCGCGGCGGCGATCCGATCCACCTGGGAACGAGCCGCCCCGGTGAGCTCCAGCGGGTCCGAGGCGGCCGCGTCGAGCTGGCCGCGGCTCAACCCGAGGCGCGCGTCCCCAGCCAGCCGATCCATAAGGTCGTTGCTCCGGGCACCCCGGCGCAGGTCGAGCGCGACCGCGACGGCGTGCTCCTTGATCACCTCGTGCGCCGTCTCCCGGCCCACGCCCGCGCGGACCGCCGCCATCAGCACCTTGGTGGTGGTGAGGAACGGCAGGTAGCGCTGCACCTCGGCCTCGATCACCGCCGGGAAGGCCCCGAACTCGTTCAGCACCGTGAGGAACGTCTCGAACAAGCCGTCGAGGGCGTAGCAGGCGTCCGGGAGCGCCACCCGGCGCACGACCGAGCAGGAGACGTCCCCCTCGTTCCACTGGTCGCCGGCCAGCTCGCCGATCATCGACAGCTGCCCGCGCAGGATCACCGCGAAGCCGTTGACCCGTTCACACGAGCGGGTGTTCATCTTGTGCGGCATCGCCGAGGAGCCGACCTGGCCCTCCTTGAACCCCTCGGTGACCAGCTCCAGTCCGGCCATCAGCCGGATGGTCGTCGCCACGTTCGAGGGCGCCGCGGCCACCTGGACGAGCGCCGAGAGCACGTCGAAGTCCAGCGAGCGTGGGTACACCTGGCCGGTGGAGGTCAGCACCTGGGCGAAGCCGAGGTGGCCGGCGATCCGCGCCTCCAGCTCCGCCAGCTTGGCGTCGTCGCCCCCGAGCAGGTCCAGCATGTCCTGGGCGGTGCCCACCGGGCCCTTGATCCCACGCGCCGGGTAGCGGGCGATCAGCTCGTCCACCCGCGCGTACCCGACGAGCAGCTCGTCGGCCGCGGTCGCGAACCGCTTGCCGAGCGTGGTCAGCTGCGCGGCCACGTTGTGCGACCGGCCGGTGAGCGCCACGTCGCGGTACTGAACGGCCAGCCGGGTGAGCGCCACCAGCACCGTCACGATCCGTTCGCGGACGAGCCGCAGCGAGGCCACCAGCTGGTACTGCTCGATGTTCTCGGTGAGGTCGCGGCTGGTCATGCCCTTGTGGACGTGCTCGTGGCCGGCGAGGGCGTTGAACTCCTCGATCCGGGCCTTGACGTCATGGCGGCTGACCCGCTCCCGGGCGTCGATCGAGGCCAGGTCCACCGCGGCCAGGACGCGCCGGTAATCGGCGATCACCGCGTCGGCGTCGTCGCCGCCGAAGTCGACCCCCAGGTCGCGCTGGGCCTCCAGGACCGCCAGCCACAGCTCCCGCTCGGCCCGAATCTTGGCCTCGGGGCTCCAGATGGCCCGCATCGCCTCGGAGGCGTAGCGCGTGGCCAGGACGTTGGGAACGCTCATCTATTCATCCTTCGGTTGCTGGGCACCATCGTCCCACGGCCGGACGATCGAGCCGCCAGGGCCGCCGTCCGGTGAGCCGTCAACGGGTCTGTCGGGTTTGCCCCGTCACCACTCCCCGGCGTCGCCGTCGGCCACGTCCGCCGCGTACTGATTCAGGGTGGCGTTGACCAGATAGGTCGCCGCGACCGCGATGTCGCCGGCCTCCGCCTTGGCGGCGATGTCGCGTCGGCAGAACAGGGTGGGCGCGTCCAGCTTGTCGACCGCGGCGTAGGCATCGAGGCGGGCCTCGGCCAGCGTCGATGCCTGCGCCACGACCGCCAGCACCCGGCCGCCGGCGGCCACGACGGCCCCCGACGCGTCCCGGGCGGTGCCCGCGTGGAAGATCTGGACGTTGTCGGTGCTGCCCTCCAGCCGGGGCCCGCCGATGCGTCCGCCGGTGTGGGGCTCGCCGGGGTAGCCATCGGCGGCCATCACGACGGCCACCGCCGCGCCCGGCTTCCATGCCAGCTCGCCGACCGTCTCCAGCTCGCCCGTGGCGGCCGCGTGCAGCACCTGCCCCAGCGGCGAGTCGAGCAGCGACAGCACCGCTTGGGTCTCCGGGTCACCGAAGCGACAGTTGAACTCGACCACCCGCAGGCCTCGTGAGGTGAGCGCCAGGCCCGCGTACAGCAGGCCGGCGAACGGGGTGCCGCGCCGGCCCATCTCGTCCACGGTCGGCTTGATGACGGTTTCCATGATCTCGTCCACCAGGCCGGGGGGCGCCCAAGCCAGCGGGGTGTAGGCGCCCATGCCGCCGGTGTTGGGGCCGGTGTCGCCGTCGCCCACCCGCTTGAAGTCCTGGGCAGGCTGCAGCGCCAGGCTGGTGAGCCCGTCGGTGATCGCGAACAGGCTGACCTCGGGTCCGTCCAGGTACTCCTCGACCAGCACCGGCAGGCAGCCCTCGGCGTGCGCCAGCGCCGCCGAACGGTCGTCGGTGACGATGACGCCCTTGCCGGCGGCCAGGCCGTCGTCCTTCACGACGTAGGGGGCGCCGAACTCGTCCAGCGCGGCGGCGACTGCCTCGAGGTCCTCGCAGCGCCGGGCCGCGGCGGTCGGCACCCCGGCGGCGGTCATGATCTCCTTGGCGAAGGTCTTGGAGCCCTCGATCTGAGCGGCCGCCTTGGACGGCCCGAAGCAGGCGAAGCCGGCCCCGCGCAGGTCGTCGGCCAGCCCCGCCACTAGCGGGGCCTCGGGGCCGATCACGACCAGGTCGGCCCGCAGCCGACGGGCGAGGGCGACCACGGCCGCCCTGTCGGCGACGTCCACCGGGTGGTTGACCGCGACCGTCTCGGTGCCGGGGTTCCCGGGGGCGCAGTGGACCCGGCCGACGCCGGGATCCCGCCCGATCGCGGTGGCCAGGGCATGCTCTCGTCCGCCGCTGCCGACAACCAGTACTGTGAGGTCTCCGTGCACGGCGACAGCCTATCGGGGGTGACCCCGAGGCCCGTCGACCGCCCGCGGCGGGGCCCCCGGAGGGCCCGCGCCGGACACCACCACCGAAGGACCACCATGACCGCCGCTCGCCCCCGCGCCGCCGGCTGGGTCGCGATGCTGACGTCGACGGCGGCCTTCGGCACGTCCGGCGCGTTCGCCAAGCCCATGATCGAGGCCGGCTGGTCGCCCGCGTCGCTGGTCACGACGCGGCTCGGCGGGGCGTCGCTGGTGCTGCTGCTCCCCGCCCTGTGGGCGATGCGCGGCCGGTGGGGCAGCTTCGCGGCGCACGTGCCGCACTTGCTGGGCTATGGCCTGTTCGCGGGCATGGTGGCCCAACTGGCCTTCTTCAACGCCGCCGCGACCATGCCGGTGAGCCTGGCGATCCTGTTCGAGTACCTGGGGATCGTGTGGGTGGTGCTCTGGGGTTGGCTGGTCCGCGGCCGCAGGCCCCGCCCGCTGACCGTGGTGGGGATGGTGCTGGCGATCGTGGGGCTGGCGGTGGTGGTGAACCCCACCGCCCCCGCGGGCCTGAGCCCCGCCGGCGTGCTGTGGGGCCTTGCCGCCAGCCTCGGCCTGGCCGTCTTCTACGTGGTCTCCGCGGAGGCGGACGGGCTGCCGCCGGTGGCGTTCGTCTCCTTCGGCCTGGGCATCGGGGCCCTCGGGCTGATCGCCGTCCAGCTCCTGGGGCTGCAGCCTGTGGGGCTGTCGACCGCACCCGCCGCCCTGCTCGCCACCGTCATCCCCTGGTGGGCGGGCCTCGCCGAGCTGGTCCTGGTGGCGGCCGTTCTCGCCTACCTGACCGGGTTCTACGGCACCCGGGCGCTGGGCGCGACGACGGCGTCCTTCGTGGGGCTCACCGAGGTGCTGTTCGCCGTCGCGTGGGCCTGGATCCTGCTCGGCGAATCCATCACTGGCCCGCAGGCGTTCGGCGCCGCGGTGCTGCTCGGCGGCGTCGCCCTCGTTCAACGAGGCAGCAGCGACTCGTTGTCGGCCGAGCTGCCCGAGCCGGTCGGCTGAGCCCCGTCCGACGACCCGGCGGTGCGCTGGGCGAAGCCGACGATCAGATGAGGTCGTGGAGCATGACGACCTGCTCGCGGGACGGCCCCACCCCGATGCCGGAGATCCGCACCCCCACGAGCTCCTCCAGCCGGCGGACGTAGGCCTGGCAGGTCGCCGGCAGGTCGGCGAAGCTCCGGGCCCCGGAGATGTCCTCGGCCCAGCCGTCCAGGTACTCATAGACCGGGACCGCGTGGTGGAAGTCGGTCTGGGTCATCGGGATGCGGTCGAAGCGCTCGCCGTTGACGTCGTAGGCGACGCACACCGGGATCGTCTTCCAGCCCGACAGGATGTCCAGCTTGGTGAGGAACAGATCGGTGAACCCGTTGA
Organism: uncultured Micropruina sp.; assembly: GCA_964492685.1. GTDB lineage: Bacteria > Actinomycetota > Actinomycetes > Propionibacteriales > Propionibacteriaceae > Micropruina. Next base: position 3,053 of record CAZBMH010000098.1, on the reverse strand, counting down.
TCCGCGAGGCGACCTCGACCACCGGCGCGTCGAACCAGCCGCAGCGCCGTTGGCGCCCCGTGGTCGTCCCGAACTCGTGGCCGTCGGTGCGGATCGTCTCGCCGTCCGCGTCGAGCAGCTCGGTGGGGAAGGGGCCCTCGCCGACCCGGGTGGTGTACGCCTTGGCGATGCCGATCACCCGGTCGATGCGCGTCGGCCCGACGCCGGCGCCGATGCAGGCACCGGCCGCGATCGGGTTGGACGAGGTGACGTAGGGGTAGGTGCCGTGGTCGACGTCCAGGTGATGCGCCTGGGCCCCCTCGAAGAGGACGACCTGCCCGGCGTCGAGCGCGCGGTTGAGCACCACGGGCACGTCGGTCACGTGCGGGCGCAGCCGCTCGGCGTGACCGAGCAGCTCGTCGATGACCTCGCGGGGCTCGATGGCGCGGCGGTTGTACACCTTCACCAGGACCTGGTTCTTCTGGTCCAGGGCAGCCTCGACCTTCTGCTCCAGGATGGAGGGGTCGAAGAGGTCCTGGACGCGGATGCCCAGCCGGTTGATCTTGTCGGAGTAGGCGGGGCCGATGCCGCGGCCCGTGGTTCCGATCTTCCGCTTGCCCAGGAACCGCTCGGTGACCTTGTCGAGCACCCGGTGGTACTCG